>NZ_CP054041.1:2438713-2787956 GCF_013282665.1 Listeria monocytogenes | reverse complement strand
TTTATTTTGATATGTTTACGGTTTCACTTATTAATTATTACTTACAAAGAGGGGCGACACAGAGTGAAGAAAATAGTATCTTTATTAGTAGCATTTGTATGTTTATGGAGTATTTTACTTCCAGGACAAGAAGCGAGTGCGGTAGCAAAAATCAATAGTTGGGACTTAGTAGATTCTAGCAAACATCTAGATTACTCAGGGAATTCAAAGTATATGTCGTTTGTTCGATCCGGGGCTAATACATGGAACGCATACAAAAAAGGCGTTATTAGACCAGCATCGGCAACGAATAAATCAGATGTATATTGTAGTGATATTTCCGTCAATAATAACATCAATGCGACGACTTATAGTAACGGAAAAATTACGTTTAATAAGAAGAATATGGATAAAAAGAATAACGCAGGAAAACAAAATGTTGCTACCCATGAGCTGGGACATTGTTTGCGACTAGGACATAATGCTTCAACTGACGTAATGTATCAGTATAGCACGTCTAAAACAACTTTATCTACAAATGATAAACAATCCTATGATGCAGCATATAAAAAATATTAAAAAGGGGTACTCACATTGAAAAAAACAACTATGGGAATCATCGCTTCAGCAATTAGTGTTTTAACTATTGGCTGTTTTTTAACAGTAAATACTTATGCCGAAAAAGCGGAGCCAAAGAAGAAAGAAGTACCAACCTATGCCATTTTTTCTGATTATACATTGGATGTAGATAATCCAAACGAAGTGGTCGGGGATGCAGATTATGTGTTTGTGGGGAAGGTAACAGAAGAAACTGGAACAACCTATAAAAATAAAACGCCAATCGAACAAGAAGATGGTTCAATGGAGTATATTGGTGAAGCTTATACAAATTACAAAGTAGAAGTCATTTCGAATTTAAAAAATGAACTAACACTAAATAAGGAAATTGCTCTTGAAAAACAAGGTGGTATTCGTGAAGATGGTTCTGCCTATGATGTATTTGAAGATGATCAGCTACCAAAAGTAGGTCAAATTTATATTTTTACTGCTTATACGCAAGACGACGGATCACTCCTTGTAGCAGGTGGAAACTCTACTATTTCTTTTGATGAAAAAACAAAAAACATTGATACAGAAAAAGAAGTGAGCAAAACAAAAGAGTTTGAATTATATGAAGAGGCTGTTGAAAATCAAGTTACTCCCAACGAAAATTAATTAAGTTAATTATATAAAGCATAGCGATTCTGGTATGAATCGTTATGCTTTTTTATGTAGTCGAATGATTTCGAGAAAAAGTTTAATAAAATTAATTTTTAAACAATTTGCAATTATTTGTTGCGCTTTCAAAAAAAATCGGTTAAACTAATAACGTTGCATAATAAAACAAAGGAGGAATGGACGATGAATAATTATATGAAGACTTCAAACAAGGCATTATTACGCTTAAAAATAGAATTTATTTCACCGGACCATTTCAAGGACAAGGGAGCTCTCCTTTAATTTGGTTTTATTTTATACAAAGTGGTGACAAATAAATATATTTTTTCGGGTAATAATGGGCAGAAATAGGTCCATTATTTTTATTTGTCTAATTTTAAGGAAAAAAGGGAGGGAAGGTTGCTTGAAAATTTATAAGGCTTTAGGTTGGTTTTTTAAAGAAAATTGGAAATCATATGCGTTTGGAGTAACCATTTTGTTTACAATTGCGCTTTTACAGTTAGTTCCACCGCAAATTATTGGCTATACGGTTGATGCAGTGACGAACGATTCATTAACAAAAGACAAATTGATTAAATGGATGATTATTCTAGTTGTTGCAGCGATTCTTGCATACGGCGGTCGCTATGTTTGGCGGATGTTGATTTTCGGTTCTGATAATAAGTTACAACGCACTTTACGTTTACGTTTATTTGAACATTTTACAAAGATGTCGCCGTTTTTCTTTCAACGCTATCGAACAGGAGATTTAATGGCCCATGCGACGAACGATATTACAGCGATTCAACAAGTTGCTGGAATTGGGGTTTTAACTCTGTCAGATTCTGTTTTAACAGGAGGAACGGTAATTGCAACGATGGCAATTACCATTGATTGGCGTCTAACCTTAATTGCGTTACTTCCAATGCCGTTTATGGTGCTCGGAAGTTCGATTTTAGGTAAAAAGTTACACGATCGTTTCCACGGGGCACAAGCCGCTTTTTCGATGTTGAATGATAAAACGCAAGAGAGTATTTCGGGAATAAAAGTTACGCGGACGTTTGGACAAGAAAAAGAGGATATTCAAGATTTTGCGGAACAGACGAAAGAAGTCGTTCAAAAAAATATTTCTGTCGCTAAAGTGGATGCGATGTTTGATCCGATGATTTCCATTATTGTGGGGATTTCATTTGTTCTTTCCTTAGGATTTGGCGCAAAATTCGTTGTAGACGGAGAACTGACTATAGGACAGGTGATTGCTTTTTCAAACTATTTATTCTTATTGATTTGGCCAATGTTAGCTTTTGGATTCTTGTACAACATTATTCAGCGAGGTAATGCTTCGTATGACCGGGTACAACATTTACTTGCTGAAAAAGAAGATGTACTAGACCATGAAGGTGCAATCGATACGGTTCCAGTGGGTAACTTACAAGTAGAAATGAACCAATTTACGTATCCAGATGAAAGTGAACCTGTCTTGTCGGATATTCATTTTGAATTAAAAGCTGGGGAAACGCTAGGTATTGTTGGTCGAACTGGCTCTGGAAAAACTTCCTTATTAAAACTGTTAATGCGTGAATATGATACGTACGAAGGTAAAATTGCGTTTGCTAATGTGAAAATTCAAGACTATACGGTTCGAGCATTGCGAGAAGCGATTGGTTATGTGCCGCAAGATCAATTTTTATTCTCGACAACGGTGCGGGATAATATACGCTTTGGCAAACCAGATGCGCCCCAAGAAGAAGTGACAAAGATTGCAAAACTTGTGTCTGTAGATGAAGATATTCTTGGTTTTGAAAATGGATATGATACGATTGTCGGCGAGCGTGGGGTTTCACTATCTGGTGGTCAGAAGCAGCGTCTTGCCATCGCACGTGCGCTAATTATGAATCCTGAATTGCTTATTTTAGATGATGCACTTTCGGCGGTAGATGCAAAAACAGAAGAACAAATTCTAGCTAATTTGAAAGAGAATCGTTCGGATAAAACGACAATCATTAGCGCGCACAGACTTAGCTCTGTCGAACATGCGAATCTAATTATCGTGATTGATAAAGGGCAAATTGTGGAACGGGGAACGCATAAGGAGCTAATGGCTTTAGATGGCTGGTATGCAGAAATGTTCCATGAGCAACAACTGGAAGAAGCGTTAGAAGAAGGGGGTGCAGCAGATGGAAGCGATGAATGAACAAGATGAAATGTTAGTGATGTCCGGTAAAGAACATCGCGAGGTTTTAAAAAGAATGCTTCGTTATACCAAATATCATATTCCGAGTTTGATTTGGACCGGTGTGCTCGTTCTTCTTGTAACGCTTGCGGATGTCTTTGCACCAATCTTGATTAAAATATTTTTGGATGATTACCTAACACCGATGAATTTGGAAATGCAAGCCTTACTAATTCTTGGTGCGGGATATTTGGGACTTACAATTGGGAAATCTGTTGTTTGGTATTTCCAACTATTGTTCTTCCAAAAAATCGCGCTGGAAATTGTCCAACAAATGCGGATTGATATTTTTACAAAACTTCATTCGCTAGGCATGCGTTATTTTGATAAAACGCCTGCAGGGAGCATTGTGTCGCGTGTGACAAATGATACCGAAGCGGTGAAAGATATGTTTATTAATGTGCTTTCCACAGCGATTCAAAGTTTGTTTATGCTTGTAGGTATTTATGCAGCGATGTTTGCACTCAATGTTCAATTAGCGCTATATAGTTTGCTGTTATTCCCACTTATCGTCTTTATTATTTTTGTTTACCGGAAATACAGTTCACAGTTTTACCGGGCGAGGCGAGAAAAATTAAGTCAATTAAATGCAAAAATTGCTGAGTCGATTTCAGGTATGTCGATTGTTCAACAATTTAATCAAGAGCGCCGTTTAGTAAAAGAATTTGAGAAAATCAATAAAGATTACTATGATGTTGGAATGAAAAACATCAAATTTAATGCGCTATTACTTGGACCGGCGATTGATTTGATTTACGCGTTAGCTGTAGTGATTATCCTTAGTTTCTTTGGTGCAGAGTCATTAATAGGACCGGTAGCGATTGGGACGATTTATGCTTTTATTAGTTACTTTGATCGTTTTTTAGAAGCGATTTATAATGTAATGGAGCGGCTAGCAATGTACCAAGAAGCGATTACAGCGGCTTCCAGGGTATTTCGCATTATGGATGAAACGGAAGAAGTACCAGCCCAATTAAATGATCCAGAGGCGAAAATCACACGGGCCAAAATTGAGTTTAAAGATGTTTCGTTTGCTTATGAAGGTGGGCGTGACGTGCTGAAAAATATTAGTTTTACGGCTGAACCAGGACAAACCGTAGCGCTTGTTGGTCATACAGGAAGTGGGAAAAGTTCGATTATCAATTTAATGATGCGCTTTTATGAATTTGAACGAGGCGATATTTTGATTGATGGTAAGTCGATTAAGTCTCACGAAATTACGGAACTGCGTAAGAAAACTGGACTAGTATTGCAAGATAGTTTTATGTTTTATGGGGATATTAATACAAATATTCGCCTCTACGATAAAAGCATTACAGATGAACAAATTGTGGATGCTGCGAAATTTGTTCAAGCGGACGGCTTTATTCAAACATTGTCTGATCAATACAAGCATAAAGTGATTGAGCGAGGTGCTTCGTTTTCAAGTGGGCAAAGACAGCTGATTTCCTTTGCCAGAACGGTTGTGACGAATCCACAAATTCTCGTTTTAGACGAAGCGACAGCAAATATTGATACAGAAACAGAAAGCTTAATTCAAACTGGGTTAAAACGAATGAGAGAAGGACGTACGACGATTGCGATTGCGCATCGACTTTCGACAATTAAGGATGCCGATTTAATTTTAGTTTTATCTAAAGGAAGAATTATTGAACGTGGTACACATGATACATTAATTGCAGAAGAAGGAGTGTACCATTCCATGTATCAATTACAAAATAGCGGAATGGATTTAGACGAAGCGCTTTAAGCAGAGAAGTTTATTTCAAATGGTAAAAGGAATATAATGAGGAGCGAAGTGTTACAGCAGATTAGTAGGGGGAATTAAAAGTGTCATTAATCATTTCAATTATCATTACACTTGTTTTTGGGGCTGGAATTATCATGATAAGAATGAAAGCATCAAAGCGTCCAGCAAGTGTGAAAGGGATTATCATACCGCCAATTATGATGTCAACAGGCGCGCTCATGTTTGTTATTCCTTTTTTCCGTGTTTCGTGGGTAGATATTTTAGAAGCTATAGCAATGGGGCTAGTGTTTTCTGTTATTTTAATTTGGACAACGAAATTTGAAGTTCGTCACAAGTACGTATTTATTAAACGCACAAAAGCTTTTCCAGTTATTTTGATGGGACTGTTACTCATTCGAATATTTATTAAGTACTGGATTAGTGGTAATTTAGAAGTGGGAGAGTTGTCTGGGATGTTCTGGATAATGGCGTTTGCGATGATTGTACCGTGGCGAATTGTGATGTATTTCCAATATAAAAATACCGAAAAAGAACTTAGTAAAGTAGAAGTAAGCGGAGAGTATGAATAATAGTGAAAGCATTTTCCAAAACAGCTTGAATTATTCAGTGCGAATAGCTTATAATGAATAATGTTACATCGTGAGTAATGTACTTGCCGGATGGGTGAAGCATATCCGAGACTGACGCGGCCAGTTACAAAAGGGCTTCCGAATTTGGCTTGAAAAAAAGGAGGACATCATCTTGAAGAAATGGTTATTAGTAGTTTTAACTTTAGCACTAGGATTGTCGCTTGCGGCTTGTTCCGGTTCTAACAGTTCTGACAAAAAAGAAGACACAAAAAAAGAAACAACAAGTGATAAAGACAAAGTATTAAATTATTACATGGATTTAGTAAACGTTGTTAATGAAAACAATGGCGATTACAACGCTTATGTAGGAGCAGTTGGCGCAGATCCTAAACCATCTGAAGCGGACCTTGCAGCTCTTGCAAAACCAGCAAGTGAATCAGCACTTAAAGTATCTGAAGCACTTGCTAGTGAAAAAACACCAGACCTTGGCAAATATACAGATGATTTCAAAGCAGCTGTGAAACAATTAAGTGACGCTTACAAATTAGAAGCAGACGCACTTAAAGCTAGCGGTCGTGATACAACAAAAGCAGACGAAGCAATGGCAAAAGCGGACGAAGCAATTGCTGGCGTATTAAAAGATGCTGGACTTAATCCTTCAAGCATCACAACTGATACAGCTTCCTGATAATAAAAAAGACAGTTTCCAAATGGAAGCTGTCTTTTTTATTATTTATTTTTTGTTTGATTAATTTCATTTTGAAGTTGTTCAAAAGTCGCCATTAATTCTTGAGATTTAACTTCTAGTAGCTCTTTTTGGTCAAGTTCGGTATCATTGAATAATACCGGGTCGCCAAAACGAATAATGATTTTTTTGCGTTTTAAAATTTCTCCAAATGTTTTTGGTCCATCATAAACGGCAGGTAGCATTGGAACTTTTGCTTTGTGAGCGATAGTTACTGCGCCACGTTTTAAATGAAGGTTGGTCGTTTTTCTAGTTCCACTCGGGAAAATCCCAACTACTTTACCGGATTTTAGCATCCGGATCGGGGCTTTAATGGCGCTTGGTCCAGGGTTATCGCGATTGACTGGAAAGGCATTCAGGTGTGTCATGAGCCAGTTCAGGAATTTACCTTTGAATAGCTCTTGTTTCGCCATATAATGCACTGGTGTTGGTGATAGGGCAAAACCGAGGTATAAGATTTCAATCCATGACGTATGCGTGGACACAACAACATAAGGTGCTTCAATAATTTTGTCTTTGTTTTGTACTTGAAATCGTCCACCAATAATAATTAAAATAAAATGAACGAGATTTTTTGCGAAATGATAAAACAACTTCTTCACTCCCAGTATTGCTAGTTATTTTTTTAAACTATATCTAGTATACTTAAAATTGACAAGTTTTGCATTAAAAATAAATAATCTCCGAGAAAAAGAAAAGAGGAAACCAATGAAATTTTTACATACAGCTGATTTACATTTAGGAAAAATAGTATCTGGTGTATCGATGTTAGCGGAGCAAGAATATATTTTGGCACAAATAACGAAGATTGCCGAGGAGGAACAAGTCGACGCGCTTATTTTAGCGGGAGATTTATATGACCGAGCTGTGCCGCCTGCCGATGCGGTGAAAGTGCTAAATGATATTTTAGTGAAATGGAATGTAGAATTAGGTATTCCGATATTTGCCATTAGCGGGAATCATGATAGTGCGGAGCGGCTTGCTTTTGGAAGTCAGTGGTATGAAAGTAGCAAGCTATATATGAAAGGAAAATGTACGTCGCAGTTTGAAGCGATTTCTTTTATGGATGCCGAAGTATGGCTTGTACCATATCACGAACCGGCGATTATTCGGGAAGCTTTTGCAGATAATTCAATTCGTAGTTTTGAAGATGCTATGCAAGCCGTGACGAAACAAATCCGGTCCAAATGGGATACAAGCAAGGCGCAGATTTTGGTTGGACACGCGTTCGTTTCAGGGGGGATTCCGAGTGATTCCGAACGACAACTAGCAATTGGAAATGTGGACCGTGTGTCTACAAATTGTTTTGATGGTTTTACGTATACCGCGCTTGGGCACTTGCACCATCCGCATGCGATTCGGCACCCATCTATCTTTTATAGTGGATCGCCTTTAAAGTATTCATTTTCAGAAGCAAATGATCATAAAAGTGTGAGGATTGTGGAGCTGAAAGGGAAAGAACTGGTTAGCGTGACAGAGCGCTTTCTAAGACCAAAACATGATATGCGCATTATTTCTGGAACGCTAGCGGAACTGACGGAAAATTTGGTGGAAAAACCTGATGACTTTTTTCAAGTGAATTTAATGGATGAAGGGGCTTTAATTGATCCGATGGGAAAATTACGCCAATTTTATCCGAATATTTTACATTTAGAACGTAAAAAACAAACATTAAAAGAAACGCAAGACAATTTTGAAGAAATCATGAAAAAAGATGATTTAGAGCTATTTGGTCAATTTTTTGAACATGTTAATGGGACAGAATTAACGGCAACACAGAAGCAAAAGTTAGCGGATGTTTTTGAACAAGCAAGGAAGGAGGATGCGGAATGAGACCGATTAAATTAACGATGCAAGCTTTTGGGGCTTATGCTAAGAAAGAAGTTATCGATTTTGAAAAATTGGGAACGGAGCAGATTTTTGTGATTTCTGGTAAAACAGGAGCAGGGAAATCGACTATTTTTGATGCGATTAGTTTTGCGATTTTTGGAAAAGCGAATACATTTGACCGAGAAAGTTTTTCGATGCGAAGTCATTTTGCGACGGATAAAGAGATAACAGAAGTAACGCTCGCTTTTAGATTGAAGGACAAAATTTACCAAATCAGCCGCATCCCTCAGCAGGAAATTGCCAAACAACGAGGAAACGGAACAACTACTTCACCGCAAAAAGCAGAATTATATGAGTTGATTGGTGACGAAATGAAGTTACTTGCAAGTTCCGTGCGCGATGTTAATACAAAAATGGAAGAGTTAATTCAGCTTAATGTGGATCAGTTTAGACAAATTTTGATGATTCCTCAAGGTGAATTTAGAGAACTGCTCGTATCGGATAGTAAAGAAAAAGAAGTCATATTGCAAAGATTAGCGCATACGGTTTACTATGAAAAAGTGGAAAATTTATTATGGGAAAAGCAGAAACAAGCCGAAATCTTGGTTGTCGAAGCGCGTAAAAAAATGGCAGAACTTGCTGAACTTAGTTTACCGGATGTGGAAGTTTCTGGAAAGACAACGAGTGAAATCAGTGTGTTGCAAAACGAGGCCATTCAAAAAGAACAAGTAATTTTAACGGAATTAGAAAATAAATTAAGTATTATTCGGAAACAAACAAGTGAAGCTGTCGAAAAAGTGACGCTTGCGAAAGAACAACTGCTTGATTGGCAAAATTTGGATAAGTATACAGAAGAAGTTGTGACACTAGAAGCGGAGAAAGATTTTTATCAAACAATGGAAATTCGCATGAATGCTGCGAAAAGAGCAAGCAACCTTCAATCCCAAGATGCACTTTGTATTCGTTTAAAAGAACAATTAGAAGTCGCTGAACAAACAGAAAAACAAGTAGTAGTCGAGGCGGAACAAGTAAAAATACAATTTTTACATGCGAAAAAACAAAAAGAAGCACTCGCTGAAAAAGAATCAGAATTTGAAATAAACAAACGGACACTTTTTCAATTAGAAGAAATGGAACCGAAAATCATGGAATTAGAAACTGTCTCGATCAAAAAAAGACGCACCGAATTAGACTGGAAAGAAACAACGAGCCTTTTAGAAAAAATAATCAACAAGGAACAAAATATAGCCACAGAACTGCAATTAGCTGAAAGTCGATTAGCAGAAATAAACAAAGCAGAGCTCACGTATTTAGAAGTTATTAATAAACGGACAACATTAGAAGCCACGATAGAAAAAGAACAAGAATTAGTTAATAAACGGATGAAAATGGAAGCGTGGGACGCAGCAAAACAAACAGAAGCGCAAACATTAGCGCAACTTTTAATAGAAAAAGCGGAAATGGAAAGAACGATTAAACAAGAAGAAACAAAACTAGAAAAAGAACAAGCAGCAACAATCGCAGCGCATCTGCATGAGGGAGATGCTTGTCCTGTCTGTGGGTCGGAGTCACATCCAAAACGCGCAAAATTCGGAGAAACGGCTAACCTTGAAACACTCGAAATAGCAAAAGCAAAGCTACAAGAAAAACAATTAGCGATTACTACGACGGAAAAAGCTATCAGTCAACTCGAATGGCAACTTAGTGAATGGGCAGATAAGAACGAGCAAAGTTTAGCAGAAATACAACAAACATTAGCTGAAAATATTCAACTAGCTACCAATCTGAGAGAGCAAATAACCAAGTTGCAATCCGAAGTAGCGCAAAAAGAAACTGTTCAGTCGACAGTAGAATCATTGAAAAACGAACAAAATGAAATGACCACCGAAAAAAACAAGCTGGCTCTCGAAGTAGAAAAGTTACATCAACATGTGCAACTAATGGAAGGGAAACTAACGTATTTGGAACAATCCATTCCAGACGAGTTGCGAGATAAGGCTGTTTTCGATAGCAAAATGAGAGAACTAAGCGCAAATATCGAAACACATATCAAGCAAGCCGAACAGGTAGACGCGTTGTTTAGACAGGCAGAAAAAGAAACAACTAGATTAGAATCTACGTTACACTCAGCGCAAAAAACAACGGTAGACGCGAAAGAAGCCTTACAAGTACAGCGCGAAATTTTCAAAGATGCTATGAAACAAAATGATTTTTTATCCTATGATGCTTATAAACAAGCTCTGTTATCAGTAGAAGAATTAAAAAATCTAGAAGACAAACTGGCCGAATACGAGCGGAAACGCCATTTAGCGATATCACGTCAAGCTGATTTAAAAGAAAAACTCCAAAATAAACAAAAACCAAATATGGAACAACTAGAATTCATCATGAAAGAAAAGCAATTTGAACTTAGTCAGTCAGAAGAAAATACAATGAAACAACGCGAATTCGTTGCAAAAAGAAAAGAACTTGTGGAAAACTACCAAAACAGTATTCAGGCAGTGGAACAAGCCGAAGAAAATTATGCGGATATTGGTTTACTAGCTGATGCAGCTCGTGGCAAAAATGCCCGAAGATTAACCTTTGAACGATACATTTTAGCAATGTTTTTAGACACGATTATCCACCGTGCTAACCACCGTTTATCCAAAATGACAAGCGGTCGTTTTGAACTCCAGCGGAAAATGGAAAAAGCAAAAGGAAATGTCCAAAGTGGCTTAGAACTGGAAGTTTTTGATGAATATACAGGATTAACACGACATGTAAAAACACTTTCGGGAGGAGAAAGCTTCAAAACCTCTTTAGCACTTGCTTTATCACTCGCAGAAGTTGTTCAAGAAATGGCTGGCGGGATTTCGCTTGAAACCATGTTTATTGATGAAGGATTTGGTACGCTTGATCCTGAATCGCTGGAAGCCGCAGTGGAATGTTTATTGGAAACACAAGAAAATGGGCGCTTAGTTGGAATTATTTCCC
The DNA here is from genome assembly GCF_013282665.1 of Listeria monocytogenes. GTDB lineage: Bacteria > Bacillota > Bacilli > Lactobacillales > Listeriaceae > Listeria > Listeria monocytogenes_C. Next base: position 2,776,677 of record NZ_CP054041.1, on the reverse strand, counting down.
ATGTACCAGAACTAAAAGAACGAATTTCCGCAAGGCTAGAGGTAACTGCAACAAATCACGGAAGTACAACTAAATTTATTACCGCTAGTAGCTAAAAGACCGCATGCGTTGCCGTCCCTCGTCTTTTCCTATATAATAGTAGTTTAGAGTAACGGACGGTTTTGGGAGGAAGAAAGTAATGGAGCACTTTACAGCAATTCAAAATAAAATGATTCCATATAGTGTGAAGCAGGCTGGAAAGAAACTGATGGAAGACGGAGAAATTATTCAGTTTCGCGAAAAAGATGCATCAGAGCATTTTTCAACATATTTTATTGATCAAAATGTCGTAGAAGATGCAGGCAATGAAAATTATGCGTGTAGTTGCGCCGATTTTCAGTTGAACGCCATTTGTAAACACATCTACGCAACTCATTTAAAAATGGAAAAAGAAAAGCAAAAAGCAGCCAAACAAGATTTTAAAAATCGAATTCTCACGCAAGAATCAAATACACTTCTTTCCCTTTTTCAACAAAATATGGCGCAACAACTCGAAGTAGAAGAGGATAATACGAATAAAACGCCACTTCAAACGCAGTACATCATCCGTTTAAAACCCGATGATTCTAGTTATATCATGACTATTGAAGTCAAAGTTGGGACAGAACGGACCTATGTTGTAAAAAATATGAATACGTTTTTAGCCGCAATTCGTGACAGACAGTGGCTTGTTTTCACTAAGAATTTTGCTTACGATCCAAATGAGCATTTCTTTCTCGAGGAAGACAAACAAATTCTGGATAAACTACTGCAAATCAGTGAAATTGCCAAAATGTATGATACAGATTCTTTTTATTGGTCCAAATCTTACGCAGAAGAGAAAAACCTAACAATACCACCAAGTATGGCGAGTGACTTGTTAGAATTACTCACGAAACGCGATACGACGTGTATTATTATGAAAGAACGCGTAGAAGATATTAAATATCGCGGTATCAATGTGCGCCATGATAACCTTGATTTCATTTTCGAACTCAAAAAAAGTGCAGACGATAAATACCAACTAGAAATGGAAGATTTACAACAAGCAATCTTTTTTGAAGCCTACCAACTTTTGTTCTTTGATGGTACCTTTTTTATCCCAGCAAAAGAAGTGTGGGAATCTTTAAAACCATTGATGGAATTTCATAAAGTAACAAAAAATGAAGTGGTGCAATTTTCAGAGTCGCAATTAAGTGAAGTCATTTCCTACGTATTACCAGCGTTACAGAAAAGCGGGAAGTTAAAACTGGATGACTCGATTGAAGATCGCATTACGCAACAGCCACTTGATTGTAAATTATTTATTGCACTTGAATACGGAGAGCATACATTACGCCTTGAATATCATTACGGCAATCAACTTTTTGATCCTTTTGCAACATCGGAAGAAGAAAACGAAAAAATCATGATACGCGATGTCGAAAAAGAGGCTCGTGTGATGAATATTATCGAAAGCGCCCCTGTTCATTTTTCAGGGACAAAAATGGTCGTCAATAAACAAGAGAAAGATTTATATCAATTTTACTATCGCACCATTCCAAAACTAGCGGAGTACGCAGAGATTTATATGGAAGACGGCCTCGAAGAAATGGTAGAAGAGAATGTGCGCCCAGTAACGACACTGGACGTATCTGGTGATAACGATTATCTTTCTGTTTCGTTTGATTTCAAAGGTATTCCGGAAGAAGAAGTACAAAATGTCCTAGAATCCTTGCGTGAAAAACGCAGCTATCACCGTTTGAAAAGTGGTCGTTTCTTATCGCTTGAATCAGAAAACTACAAACAAATGGAAGATGTACTCCAAATGTTAGAAGTGCGTAAAAAAGATGTCCAAGCAAACATGCAAGTACCGCTATACCGTGGAATGCAAATTTATGACATTTTAGGAGCGGGAACGCAAGATGAACATCATAAATTCAGTCGTTCTTTCCGCGAATTGCTTACAGATATTACGACGCAATCCGAAGACAGTTTTGCTTTACCAAAAGGATTAAAAGCAGAGTTGCGCGATTATCAACTAACTGGTTTCGAATGGATGAAATCACTTGCAAAATATAATCTTGGTGGTATTTTAGCAGATGATATGGGGCTTGGTAAAACGGTGCAAACGATTAGTTTTCTAGCATCGGAGTTAGAAGAGAATCCGAACTTAAAACCAGTTTTAATTATTACGCCAGCATCACTACTTTATAACTGGCAAAGCGAATTAGAAAAATTTGCGCCAGCTATTCCAGTGACTGTTTTACATGGAACGAAACAATCCAGAATGGCTGAAATGGAAGAAATGAAGCATGGCCATGTTTACTTGATTTCGTATCCATCGCTACGCCAAGATATTGTCCATTTTGCAGATGTTGCTTTTTCGAGTGTTATTATTGATGAATCACAAGCTATCAAGAATTATCATACAAAGGCATCTCAAGCAGTGCGTGCGCTCAAACGCAACCATGTATTTGCCCTCAGTGGGACGCCGCTCGAAAACAGCATCGATGAATTATGGACGATTTTCCAAACGTTAATGCCAGGATTTTTCCCATCGTTACGTAAATTCAAAGAAATTCCATATGATAATATTGCTAAAATGATTCGTCCATTCTTACTACGCAGACTAAAACAAGATGTCGTCAAAGAACTACCTGACAAAATCGAAACCAACCTGTATTCTGAATTAACTGATGAACAAAAAACAATTTACTTAGCCTATTTAGAAAAAATTCAAGCAGATTTAGAAGCGAGTAATGGAAATGCTGGAGAAGAACGAATCAAATTGTTGGCAGGATTAACCCGTTTACGCCAAATTTGTTGTGATCCAAGTCTTTTTGTGGAAAATTATCAAGGTGAATCTGGTAAATTACTACAGTTGTTTGATACAATACAGACAGCAAGAGAAAACGGTAAACGTATTCTCCTTTTCTCCCAGTTCACAGGTATGCTTGGAATTATTCGCCAAAAATTAGAAGAAGAGGGGCAGTCCTTATTTTACATGGATGGTAAAACTCCATCGAAAACAAGGCTTGATATGGTCAATGCTTTTAATGAAGGAGAGAACGATATTTTCTTAATTTCCTTGAAAGCTGGCGGAACTGGACTCAATCTTGTTGGCGCGGATACCGTCATTTTATACGACTTATGGTGGAATCCAGCTGTAGAAGAACAAGCCACTGGTCGTGCTCACCGAATCGGCCAAAAACGCGTCGTCCAAGTGTTCCGAATGATTACAAAAGGCACGATAGAAGAACGAATTTTTGATTTGCAAAAGAAAAAACAAGCGCTAGTGGACGAACTAATCCAACCGGGCGAACAAATGCTAGGAAAATTAAGTACAGAAGAAATCAAACAAATTTTACAATTGGATAATGGAAGGGATGACAAATAATGAAAAAGTGGGAAGTATTCGCAGTTCAAAATGTTGGTGCAGCAGAGGAAATCATCAGCAAATTAGTAAGTGAGGGCTATGAAAAAGAAGATATTTCTGTTCTAGCCAAATCCAAACACAACAAGAACTTAGAAACTTTAGCAGAAAAAGAAAATATCGAAATCGAACGTCCAGTTAACGAAGAGGCTTTCGGTATTATTTCTGGAATCCTACAATCTCTAAGTGGAGCGATTGTTATTCCACAAGCGTACAATCCTAAATATGGCGCTTTATATGCTGCCGGTCCCTTCGCTAAATGGTTCTCAAAAACAGACGATAAATCGGTAAAAAGATTATTAGAAGACTTTGATTTAACAGCGGAACAAGTAGATAAAATGATTGAAAATTTACATGCAGATAACATCTTAATTTTTGCAAGATAATATCGGTGAAAAAGGAGAAGTTTATGCAAATTAAGGAATTTTTGATTAGTCGTCGTTCAGAGTTAGTGAATATGTTTTATGAAAACTATTATAGTGGAACAGATGAATTTAAATTAAGACTTAGCGGCGGGGAAGAGGAAGCCTCTATTCGCTCACTGAGCACCGCATCATGTGGCATGATTATTGATGTAATAACTGGTGTGAAGGAACGCGATTTTGAAAGTATTGGTAAAAGACGTTTCAATGATAAGACCGATATTAGAAAAATTCATCAACATATGAGCGAAGTCGAAAAATATATCATCACTAGTTTAGTCAAATGGAAAGAAACGGAAAAAGTTTTTTATTCAGATGCCGACATTATCCAATTTATGCTTGCTATAAAAGATACACTTTCGTCGATTCAACAACAGTTATTAGAAGGATTTATGCAAGAAAATAGAAAGCAAGTCGCAGCGCAGCGAAAAGAAATAATTCAGTTATCTACACGAATTATTCCTATCACTGATTCTATCGGCGTCTTACCAATTGTTGGTAGTTTGGATGACGATAGAGGCTATTTCATGAAAGAAAAAGCTATAGAATCTGCGGATAAGTTAAATTTAGATACGATTGTCATTGATTTTTCCAGTGCGGTATTAAAAGATGATTTTGCAACCAAACATATGGAAGATATGATTCAATCCTTTAAATTAATTGGCTTAGTACCAATACTTTCTGGTATGCGTCCGAGTTTCGCTCAACGCACAATCCAAGTAGGTTCTAACATTTCAAAACTCGAATCATTTGGCTCGCTAGAACAAGCATTAACCAATTTAGGTTTATAAAATACAGATGAATGGCACTCCGTTGTCATTCATTTTTCTGTTATAAGAAAAAGTTATCAAAATATAGAGGATTCTCTTTGTTTACTTATCGCTTGTTTTTAAGTACAATAGATGAGAGAGACCAATCGTTTCAAGAATTGAAGGAGGAAACGTGGATGACTAATTGGAAAGAAAAAGCAAAAGCATCATTTCAACTGAACGACAAAACGTATCATTATTACAAACTTAAAACCTTAGAAGAGGACAAGCTTACAAACATTGAGAAATTACCTTATTCTGTACGTGTTTTACTGGAATCGGTACTAAGACAAGCAGATGGGCGGGTAATTAAGGATTCTCACGTAGAAGATTTAGCCCATTGGTCGAAAGATGGCAACGAAGGGGAAGTACCATTCAAACCAGCTCGTGTTATTTTGCAAGATTTCACAGGTGTTCCGGCAGTAGTTGATTTAGCTTCTTTACGTAAAGCCATGGCGGACCTTGGCGGCGATCCTGAAAAAATCAATCCGGAAATCCCGGTCGATTTAGTCGTCGATCACTCGGTGCAAGTAGACAGCTATGCGAATCCAGAAGCACTGAAAATCAATATGGAACTCGAATTCAAGCGCAACATGGAACGTTACCAGTTTTTAAATTGGGCGCAAAAAGCATTTGATAACTATCGCGCAGTACCACCTGCAACAGGTATCGTTCACCAAGTTAACTTAGAGTATTTAGCAAACGTCGTTATTGCGAATGAAGTAGCAGACGGCGAATTTGTAGCGTTTCCAGATTCCCTTGTCGGAACAGATAGCCATACAACGATGATTAACGGGATTGGTGTATTAGGTTGGGGCGTGGGCGGTATTGAAGCAGAGGCCGGCATGCTTGGTCAACCATCGTACTTCCCAATTCCAGAAGTTATTGGTGTGAAATTGCTAGGTGCTCTACCAAACGGCGCAACTGCAACCGATTTCGCTTTAAAAGTTACCCAAGTCTTGCGGGAACAAAAAGTAGTAGGTAAATTTGTGGAATTTTATGGTCCGGGTGTTGCGACACTGCCACTTGCTGACCGTGCAACCGTTGCGAATATGGCGCCAGAATACGGCGCAACTTGTGGCTTTTTCCCAGTTGATAAAGAAGCTCTTAATTATTTAAAACTAACTGGCCGTGACAAAGAACAAATCGAGCTAGTAGAAGCTTATTTAGAAGCAAATGATTTATTCTTCACACCAGAAAAAGTAGAACCAAACTACACGCAAATTGTGGAAATCGATCTTTCTGCGATTGAGCCAAACTTGGCTGGACCAAAACGTCCGCAAGATTTGATTCCACTTTCAAAAATGAAAGAAACATTCCGCGAATCGATTACCGCCAAAGCAGGCAACCAAGGTTTCGGACTTGATAAATCAGCTTTAGATAAAGAAGTAACTGTTACATTCGGTAATGGTGATCAATCTATCATGAAGACTGGTTCCGTTGCGATTGCGGCTATTACAAGTTGTACGAATACTTCTAACCCATATGTGATGTTAAGCGCTGGTTTGGTTGCTAAAAAAGCAGTTGAAAAAGGCTTAGAAGTACCAAAATTCGTAAAAACTTCCTTGGCGCCAGGCTCCAAAGTTGTAACGGGCTACTTGGAAAAAGCGGGCTTACTTCCATATTTAGAAAAACTAGGGTTTGACCTTGTTGGTTATGGTTGTACGACATGTATTGGAAACTCTGGTCCATTGAAAGAAGAAATTGAAGAAGCAATACAAGATAGTGATTTGCTTGTTTCTGCGGTATTAAGTGGTAACCGTAACTTTGAAGGGCGTATTCATGCACTTGTAAAAGCAAACTTCCTAGCTTCACCACCACTAGTCGTTGCCTATGCGCTTGCTGGGACAACAAATGTCGACATGCTAACAGAACCAATTGGACGCGGTAATAATGGCGAAGAAGTCTTCTTAGACGATATTTGGCCAAGTTCAGAAGAAGTGAAGGCATTAGTAGAAGAAACGGTAACACCAGAACTTTTCCGTGAACAATATGCCCATGTATTTGATGAAAACGAAGCTTGGAATGCGATTGAGACAACAGAAGATGCCCTATACAAATGGGATGAAAACTCGACGTATATTGCGAACTCACCATTCTTTGATAATTTAGCAAAAGAAGCTGGCAAAGTAGAGAGCTTATCTGGTCTCCGCGTTATTGGTAAATTTGGTGATTCTGTTACAACCGACCATATTTCGCCAGCCGGAGCAATCGGCAAAGATACCCCAGCTGGAAAATTCCTGCAAGAACAAGGCGTGGCAATTCGTGATTTCAACTCCTACGGTTCTCGTCGTGGTCATCATGATGTAATGATGCGCGGGACATTTGCGAATATTCGTATTAAAAATCAAATCGCACCAGGTACAGAAGGTGGCTATACGACTTATTGGCCAACTGGCGAAGTGATGTCCATTTATGACGCATCTAGAAAATATATCGAAAATAACACTGGTTTAGTCATTCTTGCTGGCGACGATTATGGAATGGGATCCTCACGTGACTGGGCTGCCAAAGGAACGAATTTACTAGGAATTAAAACAGTTATCGCGAAAAGCTATGAACGGATTCATCGTTCTAACCTTGTTATGATGGGTGTTTTACCACTTCAGTTCCAACCAGGTGAAGATGCAGAAACGCTTGGCTTAACAGGCTCAGAAAGCTTGCAAGTTGAAATCGGCGAAGAAGTAGCGCCAAGAGACCTGGTAAAAGTAACCGCTGTTCGTGAAGACGGTTCAAGCTTTACTTTTGATGTCCTTGCACGTTTTGACTCTGAAGTGGAAATTGACTATTACCGTCATGGTGGGATTTTACCAATGGTTCTTCGTGGCAAATTGAAATAACATGAAAAATGTAACAGGGGCTAATCTAGTCCCTGTTCTTTTGTATTCAAAACAGCATAATCTATTATAAGTATCGTGTCTATTGTAGCTCGTAATCCAGTATGCTATATTGAGTATGTAAAGGCGTATCTCAATAATACAAAGGAGATGATTCTTATTTCACAGGTACATGATAATATTATTAAGTCTTATCAAGTTGATTTTGAAAATGAGCAATTACGACTTAGAACCGAATACTCATATGGTGATAAAGTTAGCGAAAACACAGATATCATTTTCGAAAGCTATTTAGCACACTTATTCGAAAATGAACAAAAAGATAGTATTATTTTTGATATTGAAGAAGGTACTCCAGCTTTTTTCTATGAACAAAACCAAGAATTTATTGAAAAAAATAGAAATTATGGCTGGCCAATTAATTATCATACAACCGATACAAAAAACGAATTGGTTAAATATATCCATAAAAATGGCTATAAAGCATTTGAAATTAGTTCCTCCTATGGCTTATGTGGTTGGGTGTTGGCAAAGGATATGCAGGTTTCAATAGCAAAAGTTTAGCTCTTTTTTTTGCGACTTTTTTATTGTTGCTTGCAAAAACAGAACATATGTTTTATTATTGGTTAATAGGAGGCTTGAGCGAATGAGGTATCAGAAAATCAGTTTTATAGCGACTGGAATAATTGCAGCAGTAATAGGGTATCTTGTTTTCACGAGTAACTATCAACCCGACGTTCCGAACTGGCTACTCTTTTTATTTTTAGCATTAAGCATTGCTGTGGCAGTTAGTCAGTGGAAAGAGAAACGACTAATTTGGAGTTGCGTCGGACTATTTGTGGCTGTTTTAATCAGTGTGCATTACATTTTAACTATATAGGAGGAACTTGCTTTGTCTGAAGAATTACGTTGCCCTTGGTCAATTAATGACCCGTTTGAACTAGAATATCATGATACAGAATGGTGTGTCCCGAGTAAAGACGACACATATTTATTTGAAATGCTCAATTTAGAGGGAGCACAAGCTGGACTCTCATGGAGATTAATTTTACATAAAAGAAAAGCCTATCAAGAAGCTTTTTTTCACTTTGATATTGATAAATGTGCACGCCTGACGGACGATGAGCTGGCGACGATTGTCGAGGAAGCGGCTATTGTGAAGAATCGTCTTAAAGTGAAAGCAGTTCGTACAAATGCCTTAGCTACGCAAAAAGTCCAAGCTGAATTCGGCTCATTTGCAAACTATATTTGGGGTTTTACGAATAATGAGCGTATTATTAATGAATGGCAGAGCATGGGGCAAGTGCCAGCTAGCACAGAACTATCAGAAAAAATTAGTAAAGATTTAAAGAAACGTGGTTTTAAGTTTGTTGGCCCTGTGATTATTTATTCTTATTTACAAGCAATTGGCATTCTTGACGATCATTTGGTTTCATGTCCATTCCATACGTTAAATAAGGAGGCGGCGAAATGATTCCAGCAAAATTAAAACAAGGCGATGAAATTCGGATTATTTCACCAAGTCGTTCTATCGGTATTATGGCTGACAATCAAGTAGAAATTGCCGTTAAGTGCCTAACTGATATGGGTTTTAAAGTCACTTTTGGCGAACATGTGGCAGAAATGGATTGCATGATGAGTTCAAGCATTCGTTCGCGGGTTGCTGATATCCATGAAGCCTTTAATGATTCGAGTGTCAAAGCGATTTTGACGGTTATTGGCGGTTTTAATAGCAATCAATTGTTGCCATATTTGGATTATGATTTAATTTCGGAAAATCCTAAAATTTTATGTGGTTTTTCGGATATCACGGCATTAGCAACGGCTATCTACACACAAACAGAACTCATTACTTATTCTGGTGCGCATTTTTCCAGTTTTTCCATGGAAAAAGGTCTGGAGTATGTAATGGAATCATTTAGTGATTGTTTATTACAAAAAGAACCATTTGCGTTAAAAGAAAGTGCTACATGGAGTGATGACGAATGGTATTTGGACCAAGAAAATCGCAATTTCATCCCGAATGAAGGACTAGTTGTTATGCAACCTGGAGTGGCAGAAGGAATCATCATTGGCGGGAACTTATGCACGCTTAATTTACTCCAAGGAACCGAATACATGCCTAATTTGGCGGGGACAATTTTATTTATTGAAGATGATTTTATGACTATTCCAGAAACATTCGATCGCGATTTGGAATCGCTGCTTAGTCAACCTGGTGCAGATGATATTCAAGGGCTGGTAATCGGTCGTTTCCAACAGAAGACAGCGATGACAGTGGAGAAATTAGCATATATTATTGCAACAAAAACAGCATTACAAAAAATCCCAGTTATATCTGGTGCAGATTTTGGGCATACACAGCCACTTGCGACATTCCCAATTGGCGGAACTGCAAGAATTGATACAAATCAGACCGATAAAATTCAAATTATTAGGCATTAAAAAAAGGCTGTCCAATGCGGACAGCCTTTTTAATATTTAACTTAAAGCGACATCTCGTTTTTTGAATAAGAAGAAAGTGAAGAAAAGGATAATCGCTGTATAAACACCTAGACCGGCGATTATTTGCCAATCTGCTAGGCCACCAGCGATTTTAGAACCGCCAACTGTGTCATTTAGGCTAAGTAAGTTGAAGATAATCCATTTCATCCAATCGTATTTTTCGATAGCGAGAGGTAGTAATTGGCGAATAATTCCACCGGAGAATAGTACACCAACGCCAACACCAACTGCAAGTGCTTGTGAACGAACGACAGAGGAGAAGAAGAAAGCAATAGTTGCATATACGATCATCAGTAAGAAGTTCGTACCAAGTAGCATCCACGCATGTTCGAAAGCAGTCATTGCACCCGTTGAAGGGGAGAGCGGCATGAAAATAGATTGTTTTGGTAGAATAAATGAAAAGATAAAGCTAGCTACAATTAATGTGATAGAGCTAATAACGCTGTAAACGATACACATTACGTATTTGGAGAATAGTATCTGACTTCTAGAGTAAGGACGTGTCAGTAAGAGTTTAATTGTACCACCGGAAAACTCTGTTGCAACGATGATACTTGCTACGACAACAACGAGCATTGTCGCAACTGCTCCTGAGCTACCTAATGAAGCAAAGAAATCTGCGCTTGAAATACCTGCTGAATTACTAGCGGGTTTTTCATCTGCATCGACATAAGCTTGGTAAAAATCAATTTGTTTTTGAATGGTTTCTTTGGCTTCTTTTGTTGGAGCCGCTTGTTCTTGTGTTTTTAAGTAAGCAACAGAATCAGTTAAAGATAATGTTTCAGATTTATACGTAGGATTACCGTCTTTATCTGCGGAGTTCCAATATTCTTCTTCGCTAACCGGGGCACCTTTATCATCGTAATAAGCAGTAATTCCAGCATTGCTTGCATCGCCGCCTTCAACACCACTAGTATCTATTTTACTAACAAAAAACATTAGAAGAGCAAGAGCTAAAACTGCGACAAATAAGACGATTTGCATAATCCAACTTGATTTTCTGGAAAATAATTTGGTAAATTCATTTTTTACTAATGCTATCATACTTCTGCACCTCCACCTTTAGTTAATTCGAGGAATCGTTCTTCAAGGGAGGCTTGAAGTGGAACCATTTCTAATAAATCAATATTTGCTTGAATAAGCGCACGAGCAATTAAATGCACATCTTCATGAGCCACTTCGACCTTGAATAAATCCTCTTTTTGAGCAACAAGCTTGACTGGGAGTGTAGTGAGAACGGTGGTAGTTGCTTCGGGATCGCTGACTTTTAGTTTATAAGCAGCGACATGATTTTCAATAAGGTCGCTCATTTTTTCGATGTGCGTTAAAACACCTTTGTTAATAATAGCGAATCGATCTGTGATTTGTTGAATCTCGCTAAGCAAATGGCTGGAAATTAAAACAGAAGTACCGTTAGTTGCTAAATCACGAATCAGCGTTCTGAATTCGGCCATACCTTGTGGATCAAGTCCGTTTGTTGGTTCATCTAGGATAAGTAAAGCAGGGCTATGAATTAGGGCTTGTGCGACACCTAAACGTTGACGCATACCGAGAGAATATGTTTTTACTTTCTGGTCAATAGCGCCAGTAAGCTTTACTAATTCAACGATTTCACGAATGTGCTCATCAGTAATATTTTTTTGACTCATGCGTGCGAATTGCTTTAAGTTCGCCCATCCAGACATATACATGTAAAATTCTGGATTTTCAATAATAGCACCTACTTCTGAAATCGCTGCTTTATACTCTGTGTCGACATTTTTACCATTAATAAAAACAGTACCTTCTGAACGACGAATTAAGCCAACGATTGAGCGGATAATAGTTGTTTTACCTGCGCCATTTGGACCAAGTAAACCAAATACTTCTCCTTTATGTATGTCAAAGCTGATATCGTGGACAATATTTTTTTGCCCGATTTTTTTCGTGACATGTTCTAATTTTAAAACTGTCTCAGTCATGAACTCACTCCTTTTTTTCTCTCACTATTTTAGTGTACTATTTTTTAGTACTAAATACATTCGGCTAGAGAAGGGGTAAAAATCATACTTTAGTAGTAGACTCGTTTTCTAAGTTGAGATGCCAGTCGATGCTGTAATGGTCGATTACTTTCGCGTATTTTGCGCCCCAAAATGTATTTTGGATTGGAACTTCGACGGTGCCGGTTTTGGATAACAGGACAAAAGCATGAACAAAATCTGCTTCCGAACTAAAATTCACCGCAAGTGCTAGGCGATTACCCGCGTCTGTTTCGCCTTCAAGTGTGTCGGAGAAATAAAATAAATCTTTCTCTTCTCTCGTAAGTCTTGCATGGAGGATTCGTTCTCCTTGTTTTTTATCACCTGAGAATCCTTCCAGCTCGTGAAAGTAACGCATTTGCGTAATTTCTGCTTGAAACACTTTTTTATAAAAATCTAGTGCTTCTGTGGCCTCCCCGTCAAAAGTAAAGTAGGGAACCGTTGCTTGTATCATTGAATCAACTCCATTCTTGCTTCATTATACTAATTTTAGTACTAAAGCGAAAGCGCAAGCCCTGGGATGGACTTGCGCTTTCTTCTAACTTTATATATTAATGGTGGACAAGTTAGCTAGTTTCAAACACCTTTGTAAGCTTCTAGATAGATTTCTTTTAATTCACTTACAAGTGGTTGTTTAGGGTTGGCAGTAGTACATTGGTCCATGAATGCGCGATCTGCAAGTGTATCTACAACCGCATCCAAATCTTTTTTAGCAACATTTTGTCCTTTAAGACTCATGTCGATACCAACATCTTTACCAAGTTTGATGATTTCATCTACAAGTGATTTAACGCCTTCTTCTGTAGTTGCAGCAGGGAAGCCGATAATACGAGAGATACGAGCATAATCTTCATCAGCACGGAAGCTTTCATATCTTGGGAATAACGCATGTTTTCTAGGTTTAAGTGCGTTATAACGAATAACATGTGGCATAAGGATGGCATTCGCACGACCGTGAGGAATGTGGAATTCAGGTCCAATTTTGTGTGCCAAGCTGTGGTTAATTCCTAGGAACGCATTTGCAAACGCCATACCAGCTAGGGCAGAAGCATTATGCATTTTTTCGCGCGCATCTGGATCACCAGTAAGAACAGATTCACGTAAGTTTTCAAATACAAGTTCGATTGCGCGGATAGATAATCCACGAGTATAATCGCTTGCCATGACAGATACATAAGATTCAATTGCGTGAGTTAGAACGTCCATACCAGTATCAGCAGTAATGTGTGCTGGAACAGTAGTTACATATTGTGCATCGACAATCGCAACGTCTGGAGTTAGTTCATAGTCAGCAAGAGGGTATTTAATATTGTTTTCTTTGTCTGTAATAACCGCAAATGGAGTTACTTCAGAACCTGTACCACTTGTTGTTGGAATTGCAACGAATTTCGCTTTTCCACCAAGTTTAGGATATTTGAAAGTACGTTTACGGATATCTAAGAATTTTTGTTTCAAGCCGAAGAATGAAGCTTCTGGGTGTTCATAGAATAACCACATACCTTTGGCAGCATCCATTGCGGAACCACCACCAAGAGCGATAATTGTGTCTGGTTTGAAGTCTTTCATTAGTTCTGCACCTTTGTAAACTGTTACGTCAGATGGATCTGGTTCAACGTCAGCAAATACTTGGTAAGCTACATCGTTGCCACGTTTTTTCAAATGTTCGATTACGACATCTACGTATTTGAATTGAACCATTCCTGGGTCAGTTACGATAAATACGCGTTCAACGCCTTCCATTTTTTGAAGGTATTGAGTGGAATATTTTTCAAAGAAAATTTTTGGTGGAAGTTTGAACCATTGCATATTATTTCTCCGATCCGCGATACGTTTAACGTTCAGCAAGTTAGTCGCACTTACATTTTGTGATACAGAGTTTTTACCATAAGATCCACAACCAAGTGTTAGGGAAGGGATGAAGCCGTTATAAATGTCACCAATACCACCTTGAGCGCTTGGTGCATTTACGATGATACGGCAAGCTTTCATACGGATACCAAATGCTTTTTGAACTTCTTTATCTGTAGAGTGAATAACTGCAGAGTGTCCAAGTCCGCCATATACTAACATTTCTTCACAACGATCGAACGCTTCTGCTTGGTTAGCTGCTTCGATGAATGCAAGAACTGGGCTCAATTTTTCGTGCGATAGTGGGTATTTGTCGCCAACACCTTTAATTTCAGCTACAAGAATTTTTGTATCTTCAGGAACTTTGAAACCAGCTTGATTTGCGATCCATGCAGGGGATTTACCAACTACATCTGGATTAAGTGTTCCTTTTTCAGGGTTGATTACATAGCTTTCTAATTTTTTGAATTCAGCGCCTTTAACGAAGTAGCATTTGTTTGCTTCCATTTCTGCTTTTACTTCTTTAGCGACTTCTTTGTCTACGATAACGGCTTGTTCAGAAGCACAAATCATACCTTGGTCAAAAGATTTAGAAAGAATGATATCATTGACAGAACGTTTAATTTTAGCTGTTTTGTCAATGTAAGCTGGTACGTTACCTGGTCCAACACCTAGTGCCGGTTTACCAGTAGAGTATGCTGATTTAACCATTCCAGCACCACCAGTTGCAAGTACAAGTGCTACTTTATCGTGGTTCATTAATTGTTTTGTTGCTTCTAGGGAAGGTTTTTCTACCCATTGAATACAATGTTCTGGTGCTCCAGCTGCAACTGCTGCTTCATAAACAACTTTAGCTGCTTCAGATGAACAGCGTTGTGCACTTGGATGGAAAGCGAAGATGATTGGGTTACGTGTTTTGATTGCGATAATTGCTTTGAAAAGAGTAGTAGATGTTGGGTTAGTTACAGGTGTAACGCCGGCAACAACACCAACAGGTTCAGCAATTTCAATCACACCAGTTTGTACGTCTTCGTTAATTACGCCGACTGTTTTGTTGTTTTTAATGTTGTTCCAAATATATTCTGTCGCGAAGATGTTTTTAATACATTTATCTTCGTATAATCCACGTCCAGTTTCTTCTACTGCTAATTTTGCAAGGGGCATATGTTGGTCAAGTCCGGCAAGTGCCATTGCGTGAACGATATTGTCTACTTGTTCTTGGTTGTAACTTTCAAATGCTTTCAATGCTTTTTGTCCATTGTCTGCTAATCTGTCAATCACTTTTTGAACTTCTAATACTTCTTGGGCCGCATTTTCTTTAATTGCCATTTTCCAGAACCTCCTAATATTTGTTCGGGACTTAAAATGTCCATAGTAGACTTTTAACGTCCCTGATAATCCAAAAAAATTTAGCTTGTTGCTTTGCCGTATTCTTTTGTTTTATTTGATTACACCGTTAGTATAATCCATCAATAAAAGTTTGTCCAGTGTTTCACGTGAAAAACTTCACAAATTGATAAAGATGGTTGAAAAGTCCTTTTGGAAAAGCCTTTTTTAGTCAATTAGGCATGGTTTATATGAGTGATTTTATCATTGGAATTTAAGCTGGTTATCATTTGAGAAGCTATATTTTATAAGTGTTTTAGGGGAGATGATATTTATTATAATAGAGAAAATAGCATACTTTTTCTGGGGTGAAATATATTATAGGGAGGCAGTTCTTTTTTCTTACTTGTTTATTAATTATCGTTTTGGAACCTTTTTAGTATAAAGTAGTTTTATTTTCTTGACTTTCGTGATTTTCTTATGTAAGATGAACACAAGTAAAAAATGATAGCATTGAAGAAGAGTAAGTAGCATGATGAAAGTTTTTAGAGAGCTGACGGTTGGTGAAAGTCAGTAGCGGACATGATGTGAATGGACTTCTGAGCTCTGATCTGAAAGGATTTTCTTAGTAGGATACAGCGATTAGGCCTTATCGTTACACAAGGCGCCCATTCGGAATTTGGATGGATTAAGTGAACTGTTTTTACAGTTAATCAAGGTGGTACCACGGGTCTCTCGTCCTTGTCTAGTATATTTGCTAGGCTTGGAGAGAGGCCCTTTTTCAATTTTATAAAACGAAAACATGAAACAAGAATAGTACTTTTCATCGATTTTTAAAGAGAGTTAGCGGTTGGTGCGAGCTAATAAATAGATGAAATAGGAATGGGCCTTGTGCGTGATGCCTTGAAATCAAGTAGGGGTGAACGGGAGCTCCCGTTATAGAGCAGCTGTAAAAAAGCAGCACTGAGATAGGGTTTATCCCTAAAATGAGGTGGCACCGCGATAACTCGTCCTCTGAGAAAGCATGATTTTGCGCTTTTTCAGAGGACTTTTTTTATTTTAGTAAAGAAGAAGGGATGATTAAGATGAGAAAAACGAAAAAAATAGATGCTGACACACTAACGGCTATTTTGGCGTTTCAAAGACTTTCTGGTATAGGGAAAAGTTTGCTGGAAGGGGCGGCGAAAGATGCAGAGGCTGGACGTTACTCGGTTATTGCTATTAACCCAGTCCATGAAATTAAAGTATATCAACAGGATTATTATATTGATGGTATACATCAAATTGTCGCAGATCCTTTAAAAGAAATTGAACTATTTATTGAAAAGCCAAAAGAAGATGAAGCAGATTTACCGCTTGATTCAGGTGCAATTGGTTATGTTGGTTATGATGTTATTGCGCTTTATGAAGATTTAGGCGAAATACCAGTAGAAACTCGGGATATGCCAGATATTCGTTTTTATGTATATGAAAGTTTTGTGATTATGGATCATCAGGCCGAAGAACTTATTTTAGTGCAAGATAATTGTTATTCGGGAAGAAGTGAGGCGGAACTAGATAAGGCGCTTGAATTAATGTTTACTGAACTTACAACGCCGAAAAAGGAAGAGCACAAGGCTATCCATGTTCCCAAAATGACATACAAGAGTAACTATACGAAAGAGGAATACATGGAGTTGGTGAAAAAAGCGAAAACCTATATTCAAGAGGGGGACTTCTTTCAAATAGTTCTCTCGCAACGACTAGAAGCAGATTTTACCGTGACACCATTTGATTATTATCGGAAATTACGTTTGTTAAATCCTTCTCCTTATCTTTATTTCATTGATTTTGGGGATACGGTGTTGATTGGATCTTCCCCAGAAAGTTTGATCAAAACGAAAGGACGGACGGTGATTACGAATCCTATTGCAGGAACAAGACGACGCGGGGCGACAAAACAAGAAGATGAATTACTTGCTTCGGAATTGTTAGCGGATGAAAAAGAATTGGCAGAGCACCGGATGTTAGTAGATCTTGGACGAAATGATATTGGGAAAATCGCTGAAACGGGATCGGTGCATGTACCCGTTTACCTTACTATTGAAAGATATCGTTTTTTAATGCATTTAGTTTCAGTAGTAGAAGGAACTTTAAAACCCGGACTGACAGCAATGGATGCTCTTCGGTCGACGCTTCCAGCAGGTACAGTTAGCGGAGCACCAAAAATAAGAGCTATGGAGCGAATCTATGAATGGGAAAATGTGAAACGTGGTCCTTATGCTGGCGCGGTTGGCTATCTAACCAAAAATGGTGATTCGGATTTCGCGCTTTCGATTAGAACGATGGTGCTTCATAACGGAAAAGCTTATGTTCAAGCAGGAGCAGGGATTGTTTATGATTCTGACCCAGAAAGCGAGTACTTAGAGACATTACAAAAAGCGAAGGCACTTTTGGAGGTGGGAGAATGATTTTATTAATTGATAATTATGATTCGTTTACATTTAATTTAGAACAGTATTTAGCGGAATTTAGTGAAGTAGTGGTGAAACGGAATGATGCAACTGATTTAATGGATGTAGCGGCTTTGGCTGATGGAATAGTTCTTTCACCGGGACCAGGAAAACCAAAGGACGCTGGTCTTTTAGAAGAAGTAGTTGCAAAATTTGCGAAAGAAAAGCCTTTACTTGGAATTTGTTTAGGGCATCAGGCGATTGGTGAGGTATTCGGCGGAGAAGTAAAAAGAGCGGCAAAGATCCGCCACGGGAAAGTTTCTACTATGCGGCAAACCGCCGGAGCAATCTTCGCTAATTTACCGGAAGAAATGCCTGTGATGCGTTATCATTCTTTAATAGTAGATAAAAACACGTTACCACCCGTTTTAGAAGTGTTAGCAGTAGCGACGGACGATGCAGAAGTGATGGCAATGAAAGTAAAAGATTATCCGGTTTATGGTTTACAGTTTCATCCTGAATCAATTGGTACGAATGACGGAAAACAAATGATGGAAAACTTTATTCATATAGTGGAAGGGGCGCGAGAAAATGGAAATCTTATTACAAAAAGTATATGACCAAGAAAATTTATCCAAAGAAGAAATGACAATGATTGCAACAGAAATTTTTGAAGGACGACTTTCGAAAACTAAAATAGCTGCTTTTTTAATGGCGCTCAAAGTGAAAGGAGAAACGGCAGAAGAAATGGCGGGAATCGCGCAGGCGATGCAACAAGTAGCCATTCAAGTCGCTTTTCCAGCCGGGACGGCGATGGATAATTGCGGAACAGGTGGAGATAAATCCAATAGTTTTAATATTAGTACCACGTCCGCTTTTGTTCTTGCGGCTGCGGGGATTCCGGTTGCGAAACATGGGAATAGAAGCATTTCTAGTCGTTCTGGTAGTGCCGATGTTTGTCAGGAATTAGGGATTGATATTAATATGCGCCCAGAAGATATGACTTATTTACTCGAAAAAGTCGGGATTGCCTTTTTGTTCGCGCCGCATGTTCACCCGAATATGAAGTACGTTATGGATGTTCGAAAAGAACTTGGAACGCCAACAATTTTTAATTTGATTGGTCCACTCACAAATCCGGTCCATTTAGAAACGCAATTAATGGGAATTTATCGTCGTGATTTGTTAGAGCAAACAGCGGAAGTGCTCGGCCAACTTGGACGAAAACGCGCAGTCGTTTTAAATGGCGCTGGTTTTATGGATGAAGCTTCTCTGGCTGGAGAAAATCACTATGCACTATATGAAAATGGCGAGGTTCACTTATATACACTGCGTCCGGAAGATGTTGGTTTAACTAGTTATCCTCTCGAAGCGATTACGGGCGGAGATGCTAAAGAAAATGCAGCAATTTTGCGTAGTGTGCTTGACGGAGAACCAGGAGCTTACTTAGATACAGTGCTTTTAAATGCCGGATTTGGTTTATTTGCAAATGGCAAAGTGGCAACGGTACAAGAAGGCGTGGATTTAGCAAGAGACTTAATTAAAAGTGGTTTAGCCAAACAAAAATTGGCAGATTTAATTACTTATCAAAAAGAGGTGCTAGCAAAATGACATTTTTAGAAGAAATTTTAGCGCAAAAAGCAGTAGAAATTGCAGACATGCCCTTAGAAAAAGTAGCAGAAAAACGGAAAACTTATTCGTTTTATGAATTTTTAAAAGCAAATACAAGCACGATGCAACTTATTGCAGAAGTAAAACGCGCTTCTCCCTCTAAAGGGGAAATCAATATGGGGGTGAATCCGGTTCTGCAAGCTAAGTCTTATCAAGCTGCGGGTGCAGGAATGATTTCTGTTTTGACAGATCCTGTTTTTTTCAAAGGCTCGATTGAAGATTTGCGAGAAGTAGCGAAAAATGTCGAAATTCCTGTACTTTGTAAAGATTTTATTATTAGTGAAAAACAATTGATTCGTGCTCGAAATGCGGGAGCAACGGTTGTATTGCTAATTATTTCGGCTCTTACAGAAGAGATGCTAATTACCCTGTTTGAACAAGCTCTGGCGCTTGATTTGGAAGTGTTAGTGGAAGTACATGACCAGAAAGAATTAGCTGTTGCTCAAAAAATTGGGGCTAAACTCATTGGTGTGAACAACCGTAATTTGCATACATTTGAAGTGGATATTGCAGTAAGTGAAAGACTGGCGAGTGATTTTTTGTCAGATGCTTGCTTTATAAGCGAATCAGGTTTTCGAACAGCAGAAGATGTGGCTCGTGTTAGTCAAAAATATAATGCAGTACTTGTTGGAGAAGCGCTAATGAGAGAAGCGACTCCAGAAGTAGCGGCGAAAAGTTTGAAGGTGACACGATGATTGTAAAAATTTGTGGATTGAAAAAAGTGGTAGATGTAGCGGCTGCGGTCGATAATGGCGCAGATATGATTGGCTTCGTTTTCGCAAAAAGTAAGCGCCAAGTCACCGTGGAAGCGGCGCACGAACTAGCTAAAGAGATTCCTGAAGGTGTCAAAAAAGTCGGGGTATTCGTTAATCCTACTGAAGAAGAGTTAAAGGTAGCAATCAAAGGTGTGCCATTAGACATTGTTCAACTTCACGGACAAGAACCTGCGAAACAAGCAAATCGCACAGATGTAGAAGTAATCAAAGCTTTTCCTGTGAAAGACGGGAAACTTCCTACCAATATAAATGACTATCCCAATGCTTATATCTTACTCGATGCACCAGCAGAGGAATACGAAGGGGGCAGCGGAAAAACATTTGATTGGGAGAAAATAAATAGGGACATGCTTACGAAAAATAAACTAATTATAGCTGGCGGATTAAATGCTCAGAATGTACAAGAAGCCATTAAACGCTTTGAACCATATGCAGTAGATATTTCCTCTGGCGTAGAATCAAACGGGGAAAAAGATCCGGAGAAAATTAAATGCTTCATTAAAACAGCAAAAGGAGTGGAATAATAATGACTTATCAAGCACCTGACGAAAATGGCTTTTACGGAAAATTTGGCGGCAGATTTGTACCAGAAACATTGATGAAAGCAGTGAAAGAATTAGACGAGGCGTACCGAGCTTCCAAAACAGATCCTGCTTTTCAAAAAGAATTAAACTATTATTTAAAAGAATATGTGGGCCGAGAAACACCACTTTATTTTGCTGAACAATTGACAGCACATGCGGGCGGAGCAAAAATTTATTTAAAACGCGAAGATTTAAATCATACTGGCGCACATAAAATCAATAATACTATTGGGCAAGCCTTACTCGCACGTCAAATGGGCAAACAAAAAGTAGTGGCAGAAACTGGCGCAGGACAACATGGGGTGGCGACTGCAACGGTTGCAGCACTTTTTAATATGGAATGTACTATTTTTATGGGAGAAGAAGATGTAAAACGCCAATCACTCAATGTGTTTAGAATGGAACTTCTTGGTGCAAAAGTAGTGAGCGTGAAAGCAGGAAGCAGAACATTAAAAGATGCAGTAAATGAGGCACTCAGATTCTGGGTTGCCAATGTGGAAGATACGCATTATATTATGGGATCCGTTCTTGGACCGCATCCATTTCCAGAAATTGTTCGTGATTACCAAAGTGTTATCGGAATAGAAGCTAGAAAACAGCATTTGGAAAAAGAAGGCAAACTTCCTGACGCGATTGTTGCTTGTGTTGGTGGTGGCAGTAATGCGATGGGCTTATTTTATCCATTCGTAGACGATGTTTCTGTTCAAATGCATGGGGTAGAAGCAGCAGGGCACGGTTTAGAAACTGAATTCCATGCGGCGACTATTTCCAAAGGAGAAATCGGGATTTTGCACGGAGCGATGATGGACGTTTTACAAGATGAGAATGGGCAAATTTTGGAAGCATTTTCGATTTCAGCAGGTTTAGACTATCCAGGTATTGGTCCGGAGCATAGCTTTTTCCGTGATTTAGGTCGTGCGGTGTATCATTCTGTTACCGATGATGAAGCCGTTGAAGCGTTTCAACTTTTATGTCGTACGGAAGGAATTATTCCTGCGCTCGAAAGTTCGCACGCGATTAGCTATGCAGTCAAACTTGCAAGCCAAATGCGTCCAGAAGAAAGTATGGTTGTTTGTTTATCTGGTCGCGGCGATAAAGATGTTAACCAACTAAAAGAACGCTTGGAGGGACAAACTAATGACTAAAACATTAACGAATAAACTAGCGAAAAAAGACCACGCTGCTGTAGTTACTTATATTATGGGTGGCGATGGTGGCTTAGATAATTTAGAAGAACAGTTATTGTTTCTCGAAAAATCTGGCGTAAGCGCGATTGAAATTGGTATTCCTTTTTCTGATCCGGTTGCTGATGGTCCGATTATTCAACTTGCTGGGTTACGTGCTTTAAAGGAACAAGTGAGTTTAGAAGCCATTTTAAATAAATTAGCAAGGAGTAAAGTGCAAATTCCACTAATTATTATGAGTTATATTAATCCGATTTTTCATTTAGGTATCCCGAAATTTGTTGAATTGGTGCAGAAAACGCCGGTGAAAGGGCTTATTATTCCTGATTTACCATTTGAGCACCAAATACTGATTACGCCAGAACTTCAAGGGACAGATATTGCACTTATTCCGCTTGTTTCATTGACAAGTCCGAAAGAGCGCCTCGAAGAAATTGCCAAACAGGCAGAAGGATTTATTTATGCAGTAACAGTGAACGGAACTACCGGTGTGAGAAGTGAATTTGATGCCCATATCGATAGCCATTTAGCTTATTTGAAAAGTGTTAGTCCTGTTCCAGTTCTTGCAGGTTTTGGTGTTTCTTCTATTGAACATGTGGAGAAATTTGCGCGAGTATGTGATGGCGTGATAATCGGTAGTAAAGTTGTGCAAATGTTACATGAAGAAAAAACGACAGAGCTAGGAGCGTTTTTACAAAAGGCCGCAGAAGTTCGAATCGAAAACTAATTACTACTTACAATTTCTCTTTAAATATGGTAAAGTCTGGTGTATAGAATGTTAAAGAGGAGTTGTAAGAATGTCTGTTGAAGTTAAACCAGAGCATGCTAGAATGCTCAATAACACGAAGAATGTCACACTTGGAATAGCGATTGTATCGACTATTCAAGCAGTATTAAGTGCAGTCTCTATTGTAGGTCTTGTTGCGTTACAACAAAGAAAAGAAGTACTTGCTAATGCACATGCCACTGCGGTCGTTCAAAATACGATTATGACGACTACCATTATGGCAGTTATTTGTATTGCGTTTACGATTATGTTATTTCTTTCTTTTAACAAACTTAGAAAAGGCATTATAATTACGCCGCTTGTATATTATTTATACGCTGCTTTTACTATTCTCGGTGTTATTTTATCGATGATTAATAGTGGTGTGAACTTTGTTTCACTTATTTTACCAGCAGTACTACTTGCTTTAAGTGTAACTTGTATTTTAAATCTTAGAAGAATGCGATAAAAGTAGTAGTGTAAGAATGATTTTTACATAACCCAATTTAACAGACAGACTTAAAAGAAAAAATCAATCGAGGTAACAGAAATTATGAGTTCAAAATTAATGCGAGGAACGGCTGTGCTTACCGCTGGGACATTGCTTTCAAAAATCTTAGGGATTTTATATGTCATTCCATTTTACTGGATTGCCGGCGGGGAACAAGCAACGATTCTCTATCAATATGGGTATGTCCCTTACCAAATATTCTTAAATATCGCGACAGCTGGAGTACCTTTAGCAGTTGCTAAATATATTTCGAAGTATAATTCGTTAAATGAATATGCTTTAAGTCAGCGATTGTATAGATCTAGTACGTATTTAATGATATTCACAGGGATTGTTAGTTTTTTAATAATGTATATTTTTGCTCCGATACTCGCGGGGATGCAAGAGGTCAGTGGCGGAACGAGTATTGAAGATATTACGACGGTTATTCGCGCAGTAAGTTTTGCATTACTTATTATTCCAGTAATGAGTTTACTTCGTGGTTATTTCCAAGGATTTCATTCGATGGGACCTTCTGCTGTGTCGCAAGTAATTGAACAAATAGCAAGAATTGTATTTTTACTTGCTAGTACGTATATTGTCTTACATTTAATTGGTGGAAGTCTTGTTACAGCGATGAGTTTAGCGACTTTTGCAGCTTTTGTCGGTGCGTTTTTCAGCTTTATTTGTCTCATTTGGTATTACCGGAAACGGAAGCCGGGTATTCAAAAAATGATTGCTGGCAGTGACAATAAGTTGCGCGTTTCGACTTTTCATCTATTAAAAGAAATTTCGATATCTGCGGTGCCATTTATTATTGTTGGAATGGCGATGTCGCTTTATCAGCAAATTGATTTATTTACGTTTGCTCGTGTTTTAACCTACGATGGTATGGACGGAAAAACAGCGGAAGATTTGCTTTCAATTTTTAACTTTTCTGTTCAAAAAATTATTATGATACCGGGAACGTTAGCCTTGGCGTTTTCGATGACACTTGTGCCTTTAGTAGCAGCATCTTTCCATAAAGGGAGAATGCGGGAAGTTCATCATCATTTGACAGCCGTTTTCCAAGTGTTACTATTTTTAGTTGTGCCAGCTTGTTTAGGAATTGCGATTTTAGCGGATCCGCTTTATACGATTTTTTATGGTTATAATGCAGATGGTTCGGTGTTACTTCAGTTCTTTGCGCCATTTGCCATATTCTTCTCGTTATTTAGTGTAACAGCCGCGATTTTGCAAGGAATTGATGAACAACGGTATACGGTTCTTAGCCTCTTACTTGGTTTACTGACGAAATCGGTGTTACAAATGCCATTAATTTTACTTTTAGGAGCAAAAGGTGGCGCATTAGCTACGGGACTTGGTTATATTGTTTCAGTAGTGTTCACCATTTTTATTATTAAAAAATATGCGAAGTACTCGTTTAAATATTTACTTAGACGTCTTTTACTTATTTTAGGAATTAGCGCAGTGATGCTTCTGAGTGTCTGGATAATTTATCATGGGTTAATTTTATTTTTAAATCCGCATGCAAGATTAACGGCGTTAGTCATTGTTTTTGTTGCCGCGGGATTTGGTGCTTATATTTATGCATTTTTAGCTGCAAAAGCTGGGCTATTAAACTATATTCTAGGGAACCGAATGTATAAAATTCGTAAAAAACTTCATTTGATTTAAACTTTTTGTAAAGAACAAGCCGATATTTATTTGGGTTTGTTCTTTTTTTTTAAAAGAGTTAATGGTAAAGTAAACAAGGATATATAATTTAATGTAAAGGAAGTTAGACGATGGGTTCAAAACTGCTCAGAGGAACATTTATTCTGACGCTAGGGACATTAATCTCTAAAGTGCTCGGAATATTGTATGTGATTCCGTTTTATGCGATTATTGGAGGAGATGAACCAGCGCTTCTATATAATTTCGGTTATGTGCCGTATCAATTATTCTTAAGCATTGCGACTGCAGGGATTCCGCTGGCTGTTGCTAAGTATATAGCGAAATATAATGCGATGGAAGAATACGCTGTAGGTCGCCGTTTATTTAAAACCGGTGTATATTTAATGATTTTCTCCGGCATTGTCTGTTTCCTAGCAATGTATGGACTCGCTCCAACGCTTGCTCGAATGCAACAACTGGAGGGCGGTTATAGTTTAGCAGATGGGATTCAAGTTATTCGTGCAGTAAGTTTCGCCTTACTAATTATTCCAGTAATGAGTCTACTTCGAGGCTTTTTCCAAGGATATAATTCGATGGGACCTTCTGCTGTATCACAAGTGTTAGAACAAGTTGTTCGGATTATGTTCTTACTCGCTGGAACATTTATTGTCATGTATGTACTTGATGGAAATGTCGTAACGGCTATTAGTATTGCTACTTTCTCCGCGTTTGTCGGCGCTTTTGCAAGTCTACTTTTACTTCTTTGGTATTTTTACAAACGAAAACCCGGGCTGGACCGAATGCTTTTAGAAGACAGAGGGACTGTGAAGATTTCTATCCCGACACTTTATAAAGATATTATTCTTTCGGCGATTCCGTTTATTATTGTTGGATCCGCTACATCCCTTTATCAATTGATTGACCAGTTTACGTTAGGACGGGTACTGGAATATATTGGCATTACTCCGGAACTAGTGAATTCTTACGTGGCAATTATTAACTTCGATGTACAAAAATTGATTATGATTCCCGGCACACTCGCGATTGCATTTTCGATGGCGCTTGTCCCACTCGTGACGGGAGCTTATGTGAGAAAAGAATACGCACAAGTGAAACGTCAACTCAATGATGTTTTTCAAATTTTATTATTTTTAACAATTCCAGCTTGTTTTGGGATTGCGATGCTAGCAAGACCGCTATTTACGGTGTTTTTCTCGCCAAGTGATAACGGTACAGCATTACTACAACTTTTTGCGCCAATCGCTATCTTGTTCTCTTTATTTAGCGTATCTGCTGCAGTCCTTCAAGGGATTGATGAACAACGATTTACTGTACTTGGTTTATTACTCGGTTTACTGGCTAAATCAGTTCTTCAAATGCCACTCATTATGTTATTCGAAGCAAAAGGATCCATTATTGCAACTGGGATTGGTTATGCGGTATCTTGTATTTTCATGCTGCTTATTATTAAGAAATATGTTCGTTTTTCGTTCAAAGTTATTTTGCGGCGAACGGTACTTTTTTTGGGAATGACAGCTTTGATGGGGATTGTAGTTATGGTACTTTATAGTATGATGTCTAACTTTGTAACAACAGACCGGAAAATTCCTGCATTAATGATTACAATCGTTTGTGGCGGAATAGGGGCGATTTTCTACGGTTATATGGCACTTAAACTCCACTTATCCGATAAATTATTTGGACCACGTGGAACGAAATTGCGCGAAAAATTAAGAATTCGCTAGGAGGAATATATGAAAAAAACACCATTTATTATTAGCGGTATTGCTCTCCTTGGATTTATTTTCTTTATGATAGGCGTTATGACCGGGGCAAAGTGGATTCAACATTTTGACCAATATTGGAACAGCGTTATCCGTGTAGGTATAACGGATACTAAAACAACTGTTATTTCCTATTTAACGGATATTGGCGGGGTAGCTACCATTTGTATTTTAACAGCAGTCATTGTTGTTGGATTTGTTTTCATTCGAAAAGTAGATATGGCGATTTGGTTTGGTGGTATTGTTTTAATTGGTGGGGCGCTTATTCCTTCGATTATTAAAAATATCGTTCAGCGACCAAGACCTACGTATAAATTAATCGAACAAGGTGGGTTTAGTTTTCCAAGTGGACATTCGACCGGTTCAACGGTATTTTATGGCATGATTGCTTTCTTGTTAATTCTATACGTGAGCCGTAGATGGCTCCAGTTTGTAATTGGCATGCTGGCTTTTGGTCTGGTTATTTTCATCATGTATTCGCGCGTTTACTTAGGAGTGCACTTTCCAAGCGATGTGGTGGCAGGATTCTTAATCGGCAATGCAGCACTTTTCAGCGGCATCGGATGCTACTTCATTTGGAATGAAAAATTAGCTTTATGGGCGAATAAATTTAAAAAAGCATAGAAAAAAATCCTCTCTTTCAAAAAGGGAGGATTTATTTATTAAGCATGTTCGTCTGTTTCGCTAAAAATTTTCAAGTAAGTCGGCAGTTCTTCGGCTATTTCTGTTGGAAGTACCACATAACGTTTTTTAGCTAAAATTTCGCCGATATAGCTGTGAAGGAAGACCGCGGCTAGTATGCCAGTGATCGGTTTTTCTGTTTGTGCCATTAGTCCGCAAATTGCACCTGCAAGTGTATCACCCATTCCACCTGTTGCCATTGCAGGGGTTCCGTACATATTTTGCCAAGTGGACTCACCGGAATACACTTTTGTACGATGGCCTTTTAAAACAATCGTTGCATCGATGGCAAGCGCCACATCGGTTGGCGTTACAGCATCTGGCGCTAATACTTTAAGCCGTTCCCATTCTCCTGCATGAGGCGTAAAAGTTAGTTTCGCGGCAGGATGGGGATTTTCTCCCTTTGCATAAATAGTAATGCCATCACCATCTATGATTACTTGTTGCTGTTCGGTTGATTGTTGTAAAACTAAACGAAAAAGTTCTTCCGCATAGGCATCAATTCCAAGTCCAGGACCAATTAATATCGTATCAAATTGACTGATTTGTTCCCTAAGACTCGAGATATTTTCATAATCAATAAACATGCATTCAGGTATCCTTGTTTGAAGAGCAGGACGGTTGACACTATCGGAGGCCACGGTTGTTAAACCAGCACCGCTTTTGACACAAGCTTCTGCTGCCATAATAGCAGCGCCACCAAATTGTTTGTTTCCAGCGACAATCAGAACACGCCCATAGTCACCCTTATGTGTTTCATCTTCGCGTTTTGGAATCCATGCGCACATTGCTTTTGGTGTTATTTTTTTCATTTTTGTAAAACCTCCTTATGACACTGGCTTTTATCTACTCAACCGGGTAAAATAAAGGACAGATAAATCATGTTTATCTTAAATGATAAGGAGGCTTTTGTAAAATGAAACCTATATATCCTGCAGTAAAAGCAGTTATCGTAAAAGACGGAGAATTTTTAGCATTAAAGAAAAAAGGGGTAGAAGGAGATGTTTTTGAACTTCCTGGAGGTCGCATGAATTACGGTGAAACCCACGGAGAAGCCCTTTTTAGAGAAGTTTATGAAGAAACAAAATTACAAGTACAGCCATTTATTTTATATGATACGTGGGAATTTTTCCATGAGGACTTCCAAATTACCGGTGTTATTTATTTAGTAGAAATGCCAGAAGGTGGCGAAATCGAATTATCCGATGAACACGAAGAATACCGCTTTCTACCATTAGAAAAAGAAAGTTTAAACGTCATGGATATCGTTTTTTCTTCACGCATGGAACGCTGGGATTTTGAAGCAATTAAAGGTTTTATGAGAAAATAGGGAGTTCCGGCTTCCAAGCAACGTAAAAACAGTTTACAATAGAGAAGATAAGTTTGAAGGAGGGAATAACAATTATGACAGAAATTAATTGGCAAAAAGAAGTAGAATCACGTAAAGATGATTTCTTAGAAGATTTAAAAGGGCTTCTTCGCATTCCGAGTGTTCGCGATGACAGTAAAAAAACAGAAGATGCGCCGTTTGGACCAGATGTGAAACGCGCGCTCGACTATATGATTGAACTTGGTAAAAAAGACGGCTTCACAGCGAAAGAAGTTGGAAACGTCGCAGGACACCTTGAATATGGTCAAGGAGAAGAACTAGTTGGCGTTTTAGGCCATGTGGATGTAGTACCAGTTGGTGATGGTTGGACGAACGGACCATTCGAACCAACTCTACGCGACGGCAAGCTATACGCTCGTGGGGTTGCGGACGATAAAGGCCCAACAATCGCGGGTTACTATGCACTAAAAATTATTAAAGAGCTAGGTTTACCACTTTCTCGCCGTGTTAGAATTATTGTCGGTTCTGATGAAGAGAGCGGTATGAGCTGTGTAGAACGTTATTTTGAAACGGAAGAACAACCAACACTTGGTTTTGTTCCTGATGCAGAATTCCCAATCATTCACGCAGAAAAAGGAATCTCAGAGTTAGATGTATCTTTCAAAGATGGTGAAGCAAGCGGGGAAGCGGCTTTCCGTTTACTTAGCGTAGAATCAGGCGAACGTTACAACATGGTTCCAGATCACGCGACAGCTATTTTAGAAGATGTAAAAGACTTTGATAAAGTAGCGAGTGCATTCAAAACCTTCCTAGCAAACCATCCAGTAGAAGGAACACTAGAAGAAAACGGTAAATCCGTTAAAATTAATATTGTCGGCAAATCTGCGCATGCGATGGAACCGAATAACGGAGTAAATGCTGGTCTTCATTTAGTAGCCTTCCTTGGTAAATTCAAGCTAACTGGCGCTGCAAATGATTTCGTGACATTTGGTCGCGATTACCTATTCGGCGATTCCCGTGCAGTGAAATTAGGTATAAGCTATGAAGATGAAGAAAGCGGCGAGCTAACAATGAATGTTGGCGTTATTCGTTACGATGTAGCAGAAGGTGGGAAATACGGACTTAATTTCCGTTATCCAGTAACAGCTAATATGGACAAATTGAAAAATAAAATGCAAACAGTGGTTTATGAGTACAACGCGCAATACACGCATTACGAAGATTCCAAACCACTTTTCGTACCAAAAGATCATCCGCTAATTCAAGTTTTACAAGAAGTATATACAAAACAAACGGGTGAAGAAGCTACTTTACTAGCAATTGGTGGCGGAACTTATGCGCGTCACATGGAGACAGGTGTAGCGTTCGGCGCACTATTCCCAGGCCGTGAAGACACGATGCACCAAAAAGACGAATTCAGTTATTTTGATGATTTGTTAAAAGCTACAGCAATTTACGCAGAAGCACTTTACAAATTAGCGAAGTAAGGGTTATAATTGAAAAAATTAACTGCTGCAAAGCTTAGTTTTGCGGCAGTTTCTTTGTTTCATTAAGTTTTTAGATAGTTCCAAAAATTAACTATGCAAGGAGAGACTCGAGATGAAAGTATTAGTAAATAACCATTTAGTGGAAAGAGAAGATGCCACAGTTGACATTGAAGACCGCGGATATCAGTTTGGTGATGGTGTATATGAAGTAGTTCGTCTATATAATGGGAAATTCTTCACTTATAATGAACACATTGATCGTTTATATGCAAGTGCTGCAAAAATTGACTTAGTTATTCCTTACTCTAAAGAAGAATTACGGGCATTACTTGAAAAATTAGTTGCTGAAAATAACATCAATACAGGGAATGTTTATTTGCAAGTGACTCGGGGTGTTCAAAACCCGCGTAACCATGTTATGCCAGATGACTTCCCGCTGGAAGGCGTTTTAACAGCGGCAGCTCGTGAAGTACCAAGAAATGAACAACAATTTGTGCAAGGTGGACCAGTAATTACAGAAGAAGACGTTCGTTGGTTACGCTGTGACATCAAGAGTTTGAATTTACTTGGAAACATTTTGGCGAAAAATAAAGCACATCAACAAAATGCGTTAGAAGCTGTTTTACACCGCGGAGAGCAAGTAACTGAATGCTCAGCTTCCAATATTTCTATTATTAAAGACGGTGTGCTATGGACACACGCAGCAGATAATTTAATCTTAAATGGTATTACTCGTCAAGTGATTATTGCTGTTGCGAAAAAGAATGGTATTCCGGTCAAAGAAGCTGATTTTACTTTAACAGATCTTCGTGAAGCCGATGAAGTATTCATTTCAAGCACAACCATCGAAATTACTCCAGTTACTCATATCGACGGCGTGCAAGTAGCTGACGGAAAACGCGGACCAATTACCGCAAAACTTCATCAATATTTTGTAGAAGAAATCGTTCAAGCTTGTGGCGAATTAGAATTTGCAAAATAATAAGTAGAAGCCTTCCTTTTTTAGGAAGGTTTTTTGTGTCTTGTTACCTATGTAAAAATTTATATAACTTTTTTATCCGTTGAAATCACGCCATTGGCTCCGCTTTCAGGCTGAAAATACCAGTTTTAAGCAATTGACAAATTTTTTTGGAGGTGTATAATTCAATAGGCTAATAGTTCGCATACGAAATATTTGAAAGCGAACAATCGGAGGGAAGTCAATGGATGAAAAATTAGTGAAAGAGGTTATATTCTCCTTTCGCGAAGTGCAACGGAAAACGCATCATGTCCTTGCAGAAGAAGCGGCGAACAGGGAAATTACGACAACTCAATTACTTGCAATCAGAGAATTACAAAGAGAATCAGAATTAACACTTGGCGAATTAGCAGAACGAATGAAGCTTGGTAAAAGTACTGTCTCTGGTATTGTAGATCGACTAGTAAAAGCGGGATTTTTGAAACGCACAAGAAATGAAAGTAATCGCCGCGCACTCAGCTTAGAATTAACCGAAAAAGGAGCTACAAAAGCAGCAGAAACGTATCATGTATTCTTCAACCGTTTAGAACCTATCTTAGAGATTGGCGAAGATCGGTTAAAAGAAATGCTAGAGATGCACCAAGAGATTATCACTATTTTAGAAAGGGAAGGTGCACGAGATTGAATATGAAAGCAGCAAGTACATCAGTGAAGCGTAATGGTATTTTGATTGTTATGCTTATGGGCGCCTTTGTTACGATTCTTAACCAAACGTTGATGAATGTCGCGCTACCAAGTATTATGAAAGATTTTGGAATTACAGCCAGTCAAGGGCAATGGTTATCGACTGGATTTATGTTAGTTAATGGTGTCATGATTCCAATGACAGCTTTTTTAATTGAACGATTTACAACGCGTCAACTTTACTTATTCGCGATGATTACTTTTGCGATTGGTACAGCGATTGGCGGATTTGCGACAGATTATACGATGCTTATTGCTGGCCGGATGGTACAAGCGATTGGTGCTGGGATTGTTATGCCGCTACTGACCGTTGTTGTCTTAAATTTATTTCCAATGGAGCGAAGAGGGAGAGCAATGGGCTTGATTGGTCTTGCCATGAACTTTGCTCCAGCGATCGGTCCGACGCTTTCAGGTTGGATTGTTCAACAATATGATTGGCGCAATTTATTCTTTATTATTATTCCATTTGCGATACTTGATATTGTCGTAGCGATTTTCTTACTTAAAAATGTCGGAAAAAGAACGTTCCCGAAACTCGATATTCTTGGAGTTATCATGTCTACTGTCGGGTTTGGTAGTTTATTACTAGGATTTAGTAATGCTGGAGACCATGATTGGTTAACTTGGAAAGTAGCTGGATTTATTATTCTTGGACTAGTTGTATTAGGAATATTTATTCGTTATCAAACTAGCAACAAAGCACCACTACTCAATTTTAGAGTATTTAAATACCCAACGTTTGCACTTACAACGGCTATTAGTTTCTTTGTTGTAATGGGACTTTTTGGTGGTATGTTATTACTACCAATTTTCTTGCAAACTGTTAGAGGGTTTTCGCCATTAGAATCCGGGCTTGTTCTCTTGCCAGGTGCACTTGTCACGGCAATACTCTCACCTGTAACTGGGGTAATGTTTGACCGTTTTGGGGCTAAATATTTATCGCTTGTCGGCTTAATTATCATGGCGGGATCGACCTTCATGTTTACCAACTTGGATGAATCTACTACATTGACGTTTATTATTATTGTACAAACGATTCGTTCGGCTGGGATGGCGATGGTTATGATGCCACTACAAACAGCAGCGCTCAACTCGCTTCCGTTAAAACTAGCATCTCATGGTTCAGCAATGTTTAACACCATGCGTCAAGTTGCCGGTTCAATCGGAACAGCGGCGCTTATAACGGTTATGTCTAAAAGTGCTGCAAGTTTTGCTAATAAACTCGGACCAGCAGATGTAATTGGCAAAACGAAAACAGATATTGCCAACCATGTCCTTATTCACGGAATTGAAACAGCCTTTTTAGTTGCAGGCATTCTTTCTGTAGTTGCTTGTGTCCTAGCACTCTTTATACAAAAAAATAGAAGTGCCATGGCTCCAATTGTCACTAAAACCGAAAAAGCATAAATAATAAAAAGTGCGTTCCATTTTGATGGAATGCACTTTTTTTGTGCAATTAAAGTAAATTTGTAAAAAAAACTAGAGAACGAACATATGTTGACTTGACTAGTAAGCCTAAGAGAAGTAAAATCATGAATAGTTACCTATTTGTTCGGAAGTGAAATAAACGAGGGATAATGAAGTTGCAAAGAGCTAGTAAAAGGTGTGCATGTAGATGAAAGATAACTTTTTTGGGAGAGAATATGACATAGCCCCGGCCGGAGGGGAAACTGGCCAAGCATTCGTTGCAACACATGAAGACGAAAAATTCTTTTTAAAAAGAAATTCTTCGCCTTTTTTAGCTGCGCTTTCTGTAGAGAATATTGTTCCAAAATTAGTTTGGACAAGACGCGTAGAGAATGGAGATGTCATCACTGCTCAAAAATGGGTGAATTGCCATATTTTGACACGTGAAGAAATGGTTGGACCGCGAGTGGCAAAACTATTAGCTAAAATCCATCATTCAGAAAACTTGCAACACATGCTAGCGAAAATTGAAAATTGCTATTTCTCTGCTGAGCAGCTTTTAACTCTCGTAAAAGTGAAAACAAAAGATATTAACGATTTATCAAAAGAAATAACAGAGGCCATTCAATATTTAGAACAAAATCTCACTGCTGCTAAGACAACTAATTATGTAGTTTGTCACGGAGATGTTAATCATAATAATTGGATTATTTCAGAGGAAAATGAACTGTTCCTTGTTGATTGGGATGGTGCGATGCTTGCTGATGCGGCGAATGATATCGGAATGATTTTATACCAATACATCCCAAGAGAAAATTGGGTAAGTTGGCTCTCTAATTATGGCACCGAATTAACCGATGAATTACATCGTAAATTAAAATGGTATACGATTTGTCAAACAGTTATGCAACTCACAACTGACCAAACAGACGAAGCGAATGAACGAGCAAAACAAATTTTTCAAAATGCTATAGAAGATGATGAGGTGTAAAGAAAGATGCGTGTAAAACATAAACCATGGGCAAAAGATAGACTCGAAGAATTTCCGGCTATTTATATCAAAAAACCAGAAGACTTCAAAGGTCAGTGGAAAGCAGTATTCGGAAATAATAATCCTATCCATATCGAAATTGGTTCCGGTAAAGGTCAGTTTATTAGTGGCATGGCAAAAGCAAATCCGGAAATTAACTATATTGGTATCGAAATGATCGAAAGCGTGCTCGTTTCGGCGCTTGATAAAGCGATTGAAGCGGACGTCCCTAATTTACGATTAGTTGCTAGAGATGCTAAATTACTAGAAGAATGTTTTGAAAAAGGAGAAATAGCACAAATTTATTTAAACTTCTCCGATCCATGGCCGAAAAAACGCCATACAAAACGTAGACTAACGAATCCAACGTTCTTAACTATTTATGAGCGACTGCTACCGAAAGCGGGGGAGATTCATTTCAAAACCGATAATCGCAGTTTGTTCGAATATTCGCTAGTAGCTTTCTCAGAATACAATATGTTATTAACTTTTGTATCACTTGACTTGCATAATAGCGATTATGAAGGGAATATCAAAACTGAATACGAAGAAAAATTTTCAGCTAAAGGATTCCCCATCTATCGTCTTGAAGCAAAATTTGATAGAAATTAACAAGGATAACCAGGTGCATCTGCTGCATCTGGTTTTTATTTTTTTAGTGGGAGGCGTTAAAAAGTGGATTCCATTCAAATTGGGAAAATAAAGATTCATTGGTTGCGCGGAGGGTATACTCATTTCGACGGTGGCGCAATGTTTGGCGTTGTTCCAAAACCTTTATGGGAGAAAAAATATCCCGCAAACGACAAAAATCAATTAGCTAATGTAACCGATCCGATGTTTTTTCAGTACTTAGGGAAAAATTATTTAATTGATAGTGGGCTAGGGAACAGACGACTTACAGAAAAACAAAAACGGAATTATGGCGTAACAGAAGAATCGTTTGTGCTAGAAGATTTGGCGCAATTATCCATTGCTCCAGAAGATATTGATTATGTTTTGATGACGCATTTGCACTTCGACCATGTGTTAGGTCTGACTGGTGTTTCGGAAGAGGGGAACTTTTATTCCATCTTTCCCAATGCAGAAATTTGGACTTCCAAAACGGAATGGGAGGAAATGCAACACCCCAATATTCGCTCAAAAGCCACATATTGGGAAGAAAATTGGCAAATGATAGCTGGACAAATTCACACATTTACTAAAGAAAAAGAATTCAACGATGCGATTAAAATGAAGCATACGGGTGGACATAGTAATGGACATTCGGTTGTTTGGATCGAATCGGACGGAGAAAAAGCGATACATATGGCGGATATTTTCCCGACATTTGCGCATCAAAATGTTCTTTGGGTCACTGCTTATGATGATTATCCAATGACTTCTATCTCTGCCAAACAAGAAATTTTCAACCAAACTTTTGGTGAAAATTACTGGTTTTTATCATACCATGATGCTAGATTTCGAGCAGTTCAAATTGGTAAAAATGGAGAAAGGGAAGCTGAATTAAAAATAGAACAGCGGAATTAAGAAGCGAGAAACTGCTTCTTTTTTTGAGGGTATTTTTATTTTGTGATATAATTGTATTTATAAATGCTTTGAAATAGCCAAAATGATATCCTGGGTAGGGGGTTGTCATCTGGTATACTATAAGGGGGTATGTATGAATAGCGACCAAAAGAAAGCGTTAGTAACCCGATTCGCTAAGATAGAAGGACATGTGCGTTCGATAAAAACGATGACGGAAGAAGAGCGTGATTTAGAAACTATTATGCAACAAATTGCGGCGGTTAAAAAGGCGATGGACGCAGCAGCAAAGTTAATCTACACGGAACAAATGAAGGAATTAATTGAACAAGGTGAAACGGATGAAGCGATAATTAAAAAGAAAATCGATAGTTTTATCCGTTAAAAAACGACTACCCATATTGGGTAGTCGTTTTATTTTTTATGCTAAATATACATCAATGATTGTTCCTGTGTTAGCGTCTGCGATAAATTCGAATTGCTTCTTCTCGCCTTCACGAATACATGTGATTCCGCCGTGGTAAACGAATGTATCAATCGCGAATTTTTTGTAATGTTGTTTTTTAAGTTGAATCCAAGAACCTTCAATCGGTCCTTCTTGCTTGAATGCCTCTTTTACTTTTTCTAAGATGACGTCCCCAGAAATTGTTTTATCGCTAAGTAAATAATGATAAACAAGGTGTCCAGCCGCTGCGCCTGCTCCAACGCCTGCAATGAAAGCTTTCCAGTTCATCGCTTTTCCTCCCTAGTGTTTCCTATTCTTTTTAAAAGATGCTACTATGAACATCTCTTTTAATCATTATACTACAAATTTTTGATTATAAAAGGATTTTTGAACACGCTTTCTATAAAAGGGGGAAGTGAAATGAGCAGAAACGAATATTATTTGCTATAATAAAAGAGATTTTAGACGGAAAGAGATGATTATTAATGGAAAAAGAAACGTTAGCGATGTTTAAAGCATTAACGGAACTTCAAGGCACTTCGGGTGATGAACATAGAATTCGCGCTTTTATGCGAAAAAAACTTGAGCCGGTTTCCGATGAAATTATTCAGGACGGCTTAGGTGGTATTTTTGGTGTACGCCACGGAGCGGAAGATGGCCCGCGTGTCCTTGTTGCGGCTCATATGGATGAAGTTGGCTTTATGGTAACGCAAATTACGGAAAATGGTCTAATACGTTTTCAAACAATTGGCGGTTGGAATCCGCAAGTTTTACAAGCGCAACGTGTGCAAATTATGGCGCCGAACGGTCCGGTTATCGGCGTAGTTGCCTCTGTCCCACCACATTTGTTGTCGGAAGCGGAACGCAGCAAGCCGACAGATCCGAAAAACTTACTAATCGATATTGGCGCGGATGATAAAGCGGATGCAGAGAAAATCGGTATCAAACCTGGGCAATTCATTGTCCCTGTAGCTGAATTCACGCCACTTGCGAATCCAAAGAAAATTTTAGCGAAAGCATGGGATAATCGTTATGGCGTTGGTCTTGCGATTGAACTTATGAAAGAATTGAAAGATGAATCGTTGCCGAATACGCTTTTTGCTGGGGCGAATGTGCAAGAAGAAGTTGGCCTGCGCGGCGCGGGAGTGAGTGCGAACATGATTAACCCGGATTTATTCTTCGCGTTAGATGCTAGCCCTGCAAATGATACGACTGGTAACAAATCGCAATTCGGTCAAATTGGTCAAGGCTTCTTATTGCGTATTTTTGACCGGACGATGATTATGCATCGGGGTATGCGTGAATTTTTATTAGATACTGCGGAAACGAATAAAATTCCTTATCAATATTTTGTTTCGCCAGGGGGAACGGACGCGGGGAAAGTGCATACATCGCTTAGTGGGATTCCAAGTGCGGTAATTGGTGTTCCGGCTAGATACATTCACTCGTCTAACTCGATTTTACATGTGGATGATTACGCTGCTGCAAAAGAAATGATTACAACGCTTATTCGCGGTTTGGATAAAACAACTTATGAAACAATTAAAAACAATGCGTAAAATAATGAAGAAACCTGTAATTGTTGTGGGGTTGTTCCTTTTGTTGGTGAGTTTAGTATTCTTGCTAGGCTATGTTACGGACTTACCTTATTTTCGTGATTCAGAGCTTGGCTGGATATGGACCACTATGATTGCTGGAATCGTGACATTATTTTTCGGATATTTCCACGATTTTTTAGAAAAGAAAAAAGTGCGCTCTAAAGTACGGTAAAAAAAGTTTGGCTCCTTCGTTGGGGCTGGGCTTTTTTCATGAGCGTTATTCTGGACGAAAGTGTTGTTAGGCGGTAGGATTTAACTAGTATGAAATCAGAAGGAGCGTATGGAAATGAAAAAATTAGAATCAGTAGAACAATTTGACGCTATTAAATCAGAAGGTAAATCCGTTTTTATGTTTAGTGCTGATTGGTGCGGCGACTGCAAATTCATCGAACCAGTAATGCCTGAAATCGAAGCGGAAAATGAGGACTTTGTCTTTTACCATGTTGACCGAGATGAATTTATTGATTTATGTGCGGATTTAGCAATCTTTGGGATTCCTAGCTTTTTAGTGTTTGAAGACGGTGAAGAAGTAGGGCGTTTTGTAAGTAAAGATAGAAAAACAAAAGAAGAAATTAATGATTTTTTAGCTGCGATATAAAAAGTGACTGCTTTTTATGGAAGGGGAGGCACTTATGGCAAAAATGACGATAATAAAAATGAAAGCACTACTAGAAAAAGAACTGGATGCACCGAATCGACAATTTGCGTATAATCGAGATAACGACACACTTTCTGTTACGCAAAATGGCAAAAAAGTAACGCTAACTATCCCGCAAATTATTGCGAATTATGAAAATGATGGGGAGGCAGCTGTTGAAAAGATTATTTATTATGTCGAAGAAGGTTTTCGAGCTGCGGCAGGAAATGTGGATCTGAAAAATAAGCAAGCGAACATTTACCCAGTTGTTCGTGCGACTTCTTTCCCTAGTGAGACGAAAGCAGGAGAAGCGCTATTAACGGATGAGCACACAGCGGAAACGAAAATCTTCTATGCGTTTGACTTGGGTAAATCTTATCGTTTTATTGAAGAAAGTATGCTTGAAAAAGCGCGACTAACGCATAAAGAAATTAGAGAAGCTGCTTTTAGTAATTTGGCGAATTTAGCTATTCCGCTAAAAAAAGATTCTGTTAATGGTAATGATTTTTATTTCGTTCGTACAAATGATGGTTACGATGCCAGTAGATTGCTGAATGAAGCGTTTCTTCGTGAAATGCGCGAGAAAATAACTGGGGAAATGGTGCTTGCGGTACCGCATCAAGACGTCTTAATTATTGGTGATATTCAAGATAACACAGGGTATGATGTTTTGGCTCATATGACGATGGACTTTTTCGCGGACGGACTCGTACCAATTACCTCTTTGCCATTTGTCTATAATAATGGTAAACTTGAACCGATATTTATAATGGCAAAAAACAGATTAAAGGAGTAGAAAACGTGATAGTAAACGCATTTTATAATGAAAAAGGGGTAGGGAACACTCTACTAATTGAAACAGGTGAAGTAACGTTTGAAAATCGTGAATGGGAACGTCGTGGTGATGTAGTGCGAATTTTTGATCGTGAAACAAAAGAGTTGGCGGGATATAACATCTTTAATAGCTCCAACTATTTTAATATTACTGCAAATGGCAAGGTGGATTTGACAGAGGAATTAGTATCGCAAATGAATCAAGTAATTGAAAAAGCTGGATTCGAACCGGAAATCGTGGCTGATTTATCTCCTAAATTTGTCGTCGGTTATGTGGAGGCGAAAGAGAAGCACCCTAATGCAGATAAATTAAATGTATGTAAAATCAATGTAGGGGATGAAGTATTACAAATTGTATGCGGTGCCCCGAACATTGACGCTGGTCAAAAAGTAGTTGTCGCAAAAATTGGTGCGGTTATACCAAGTGGTTTAATTATCAAACCATCTAATTTGCGAGGCGAGGATTCTTTCGGCATGGTTTGTGCTGCGAGAGAGTTGGCGATTCCTGATGCGCCTACGGAAAAGGGGATTATGGTTCTGGAAGAATCAGCTACAATCGGAGAAGCTTTTCCTGTTAATTTCTAAATAAATGTTTAATTTTGAGCGTCTGATGCTATATCGGGCGCTTTTTTAGTTGCTATTTATTAGATATTGTGAAAACACCCTAAATGTAGAACTATAATTCTTTAATTGTATACAAAATATACATAAATTGCACAAAAATGAATCAATTTCGCCTTTATAACAAAAACTTATACCACGTTTAAACCCTTTATTACCAAGGTATTATAACGAATATGGTTCAAAAAAAGGCGAATTCACAATTTTGTCATAGATTATTTTGTTTTTGTCTGTTAAAATCAAACAAGAAAATTAAATTTAGGGTGATAATGAATGGGATGGTTTAAAGATTTTTTCTTTGGCGATATGGACGAGGAAATAGATACATACGAAGATACGTCTTCAAGAAAAGTAGAAAAGAAAACGAAACAGAAGGCGCCAGAAGTAGTAGTGCCAAAATCAAATGTGACAGCTATTAAAACAAAAGAACGTACTATAAGGAATGAACGACCAGTTGCTTATAAAACAGTTTCAAAACAAAAACATATGCAACCAGTGAAACGACAAATGAAAACGCAAATGGTTTATCAATATCCAAAAGGCGAATTTCGTTTTCCGTTAATTCCAGATAAACAAAAAAGCCAACCAACTCCTCCAAAAAAACAACCAATAACAGAAAGACAAGTGGCAGAAACGCAACCAGTAAAAGAGGAAACAAGGAAACGACCTTTTACGGCGACAGATGTACCTTCGCCTGTTTATGCCTTTAATAAACGACCAAGTAAATTTGAGTTTGCTGTAACAGAAGCGGAAGAACTTAGTACAATACAAGAAGATTTAACCATTGCTCCAGTAGATTTGTTAGAGTCAGCAGAAGCGGAAACAATTGCTTTTGACACAGAGCTAAATCGTCAAATAGAAGAAGAGGTTGCGTCAGTGCCAGTGACGGAAGAAGTCGTTACGGAGCAACCAACAGTGGAAGTAACCCCAGAATCAGTAGAACAGCAAGAACCGGCACGCGTTTCCCTTATAACGGAAGAGGCGGCGCAAACGAAAACAACTACTAGAAGCAAACAAGTAGAATCAAATAGACAAAAACAATTGCTAAAAAGCAGAATTCCATTTAATGTCATGATGGTAAAAAAAGACAAACAAGCGCTTCAAAAAGAAGAAGCACCGGAAATAGATGGGCAACAACCAGTTGAGATTGAAGCAGAACAAACGAATACTGTTCGAGAGGCGCAAGTAGCGACTGCCTCTTACCCAACGAACTATGAATTTCCATCGTTTGGTTTACTCCATCCGCCAGTCTCCAAACGAGAAGACGACTCATGGCTACAAATGCAGCAAGAGATGCTAGATGAAACCTTAGAAAATTTCAATGTACAGGCAAGCGTAGTTAATCGTACACAAGGTCCAGCTGTCACAAGATTTGAAGTGCAACCTGAAAAAGGCGTTAAAGTCAGTAAAATCACTAATTTAACGGATGATATTAAATTAAATTTAGCGGCGAAAGATATACGGATTGAGGCGCCAATACCTGGTAAGAGTACAGTAGGTATAGAAATTCCGAATCAAACAAGTCGTCCCGTGATGCTTTCTGAATTGATGAATACGGAAGCTTTTCAGTCATCTACATCACCGCTAACAGCTGCGCTCGGACTAGATATCTCAGGAACGCCAATTATTACTGATTTACAAAAAATGCCCCATGGTTTAATCGCCGGAGCTACTGGATCAGGGAAAAGCGTGTGCATCAATTCATTGTTAGTAAGCTTACTTTATAAAGCAACTCCAGACCAACTGAAATTACTTTTGATTGACCCGAAAATGGTCGAGTTAGCTCCTTACAACCGGATACCACATCTTGTAAGTCCAGTTATTACGGATGCTAAAGCGGCTACGGTCGCTTTAAAATGGGCAGTAGAAGAAATGGAACGCCGCTATCAATTGTTTAGCCATACTGGCGTTAGAAATATGGAAAAATATAATGAATATGCTAGTCACCCAGATCATACAGGAGAAAAATTACCTTACATTTTAATTGTAATTGATGAATTAGCTGATTTAATGATGGTAGCGCCAAATGATGTGGAAGAATCCATTAGCCGTATTGCTCAAAAAGCAAGAGCTTGTGGTATTCATATGATTGTAGCGACACAGCGACCATCTGTGGACGTCATTACAGGTCTTATTAAGGCGAACATCCCGACACGTGTTTCCTTCTCTGTATCGTCTCAAATCGACTCTAGAACAATCCTAGATGCAAGTGGGGCAGAAAAACTACTTGGAAAAGGGGACATGCTCTTCTTACCTAGTGGCGCAAGTAAGCCAGTACGTTTACAAGGCACGTTCGTTAGTGATGAAGAGATTGATGCAGTTGTTGCACATGTTCGAAGTCAAGGTGAAGCCGATTATATCTTTGAAGAACAAGAATTACTTGTAAAAGAAACGGCAAAAGAAAATACCGATGAATTATTTGAAGAGGCTTGTGACTTTGTTTTAAGTCAAAATGCGGCCTCGACATCTTTGTTGCAAAGACATTTTAGAATTGGTTATAACCGAGCGGCGAGATTAATGGAATCTCTTGAAAATCACCAAATTGTATCAGGAATTAACGGTTCTAAACCTCGGGACGTCATTATTACGAAGGATCAATTAGCTAAGCTACGAAACAAAGAATCTTAATTTTGTAGTACTAAACTAACATATTACTTAATTAGTTTTACAAATAATGGCTATTTTCATGAGTAATTCCGCTTATATTCGCTGAAAGATTTTTCTATTTACATGGAAAGTGATATAATAAGCTGGTGAATTATTGACTCAACTAGAATTCAAACATAAAACACAGTTAGAACGTAAGATGATGTCTAGAAAACGGAGGCTTTATACTGTTTTCAAAGTTAAGACTTGGTGCTTAACAGTTAACATGTTTTTTTTAGGCACCCTCTTCAAGATAAATTAATGGGGGTTCAAATAATGACTATCTATCATTTTGTTGGAATAAAAGGGTCAGGAATGAGTGCACTTGCTCAAATCCTGCATGATAAAGGTTTTCAAGTGCAAGGTAGCGATGTAGATAAATATTTCTTTACACAAAAAGCTTTAGAAGAAAAGCAAATTCCGATTATGACTTTTTCGGCTGATAATATTCAAGAAGGCCTAACAATTATCGCTGGGAATGCATTCCCAGATACACATGAAGAAATTGAGCGTGCACTGGAGCTTGGGCTTCCGGTGATTCGATATCATAAATTTTTAGGTCAACTAATTGAGGGCTATACAAGTATTGCGATAACTGGTTCTCACGGAAAAACGTCGACAACTGGTTTACTTT
Organism: Listeria monocytogenes; assembly: GCF_013282665.1. Taxonomy (GTDB): domain Bacteria; phylum Bacillota; class Bacilli; order Lactobacillales; family Listeriaceae; genus Listeria; species Listeria monocytogenes_C. The sequence goes on along the minus strand of NZ_CP054041.1, from coordinate 2,733,560 downwards.
CGCATGTCGTTGGTGCGATTCGTCCAACTTCTTATTTAATTGGTGATGGTACTGGAAGTGGGACAAAAGGAGCAGAATATTTTGCGCTTGAAGCATGTGAATATCAACGCCATTTCCTTGCTTATAAACCAACATATGCAATTATGACGAATATTGATTGGGATCATCCAGATTATTTCAAGAGCGTGGATGATGTATTTAACGCGTTCGAAACTCTTGGTAAACAAGTGAAAAAAGCCGTATTTGCCTTAGGGGATGATGCGGAGTTACGTAAGCTTTCTCTAGATATTCCGATTATTTACTTTGGTTTTGGTGAAGAGAATGAATTCCAAGCTAAAAATGTAATCAAAGAAACAACCGGAACAAAATTCGACGTGTATCACCGCGGTGAGTTTTTAAGTTCGTTTGAAATTCCAGCTTACGGAGACCATAATGTATTAAATGCTTTAAGTGTTATTGCGCTTTGCGATTATGAAGGTCTGCCAGTAGAAGATGTGAAAAAGGAATTAAAAACTTTCGAAGGTGTCAAAAGAAGATTTAGCATTACAGAAAAAGCCAATCAAGTGTTAGTAGACGATTATGCGCACCATCCATCAGAAATCCGTGCTACAGTAAATGCTGCAAGACAAAAATATCCTGACAAAAAAGTAGTTGCTGTTTTTCAGCCACATACATTTACACGAACTCGTACTTTTTTACAAGGTTTTGCGGACAGCTTGAACTTGGCAGATGAAGTGTATCTTTGTGATATCTTTGGTTCCGCGCGTGAAAAAACAGGGAATTTGACGATTGCTGATTTAGCTCACAAAACAAAAGGAAACCACATTATCAAAGAAGAGCACACAGAAGAACTTTTGAAGTACCCAGAAGCGGTTATTTTATTCATGGGTGCAGGGGACGTTCAAAAATTTCAAGCCGCTTATGAAAAAGTACTTGATCATGAAGTTTTGACAGAAGCTGATTTGAAAAAAAGTGCGATTAATTAATGACTAAATAAAGCATGCCGATTCGTTGGTATGCTTTTTTCTTATTTATAATTAGTATAAATAAAGCTTTACAGTAGTTCTTCGGTGTATTAAAATATATCATGTGATACAAAATACAACTACATAATTAATGGAGGGATAAAAGTGGCAGAACGTTTAGTAGGCACACAAGCTCCAAGATTTGAAATGGAAGCTGTTATGCCAAATCAGACTTTTGGGAAAGTAAGTCTAGAAAAAAATATAGAAGACGATAAATGGACGATTCTCTTTTTCTATCCAATGGACTTTACATTTGTTTGTCCGACAGAAATTGTTGCTATTTCCGCTCGGTCAGATGAATTTGATGCATTAAATGCACGCATAATTGGCGCTTCTACAGATACGATTCATTCGCATCTTGCATGGACGAATACACCAATTAAAGAAGGTGGAATTGGTAAATTAAACTACCCACTTGCTGCGGATACGAATCATCAAGTAGCTAGCGATTACGGAGTATTGATTGAGGAAGAAGGCGTTGCGTTACGTGGTCTTTTCATTATCAATCCAAAAGGTGAAATCCAGTACGAAGTGGTACACCATAATAATATCGGCCGTGAAGTGGATGAAGTTTTAAGAGTTCTACAAGCGCTTCAAACAGGCGGACTGTGCCCAATTAACTGGCAACCCGGTGAAAAAACAATTGTTTAAACTAAAAAAGACGCTTAGGAATAAATCCTAAGCGTCTTTTTTTATTTTAAGTTTTCTGGATTAAGTGCTTCTAATTCTGGAAGAACAAAAATACCATCTTTACGAATAAGAACATCATCAAAGTAAATTTCGCCGCCGCCGTAATCGGCACGTTGAATGTTAACTAGATCCCAGTGAATGGCAGATTGGTTGCCATTAAATGCTTCATCATAACATTGACCAGGCGTAAAGTGGAAACTACCTTCAATTTTTTCGTCAAAAAGAATATCTTGCATTGGTTCGTGGATGAATGGGTTGACCCCAATAGCGAATTCACCAACGAAGCGCGCGCCTTCATCTGTATCTAAGACTTTGTTAATGCGAGCTGTATCATTTGCAGTTGCTTCGATAATTTTTCCATCTTTAAACGTGAAAGAGACATTTTCAAACGTAAAACCTTGGTAAGGAGATGGTGTGTTGTAAGTAAGTGTTCCATTGATAGAATCACGAACGGGCGCAGTAAATACTTCACCATCTGGGATATTCATTTCGCCAGCACATTTAATTGCTGGAATATCTTTAATACTAAAGGTTAAATCTGTTCCTGGTCCTACTAAGTGTACTTTATCTGTTTTATTCATTAGTTCGACTAAGCCATCCATTGCGTCACTCATTTTTCCGTAATCTAAGTTACACACATCAAAGTAGAAATCTTCAAAACCAGCAGTGCTCATTTTGGCAAGTTGCGCCATGGAGGAACTTGGATAGCGAAGTACAACCCATTTCGTTTGTTTTACACGAATATCAGAATGCATTTTGCCAACTGTTTCTCCGTTGATTTTCAATTTATCTGCTGGCACATCGGAAGTCTCATTGATATTATCGCCAGCACGTAAACCTATGTAAGCATCCATTTCTTTCATTACGTTGCCTTCGAATTCAGCAATTTTTGCATATTGGGAACTATCCGCTCCGAGCATCATTGCGCGGTCAATTTGTGGTTCTTTTAAGGAAACGAACGGAAAGCCACCAGCTTTGTATGCTTCTTCCACTAAAGCCATCACTAATTCTTTTTGAACACCGAAGTTTTCAATTAAAACTTTTTCCCCAGCGCCAAGTTTGACGGAATAATTTATCAAATTATGTGCTAATTTTTCGATTCTTGCATCTCTCATATTATAACCTCCCTAAATTTTAACTTAAATTAGGCAAAAAGCAGCCTGTATCTATTTTACTCCAAATTACGCCAAAAGCAACCTTCTGCAACAAATTAACCGGTTTCTTTCTTATTAGTTTATTTTTCGGCAGTTACTTGCTAAAATGAAGCTAATACCTTTTCTTTTTTGTATTTTGTACATAGATCATTAGAGAAGAAAGTTTTAGAGGGGAATACTCAGGGTATAGAAAAAGGAATATGGAGGTGTGGATAGATGATAGTAATCTTGTATATTGCAGCACTTATTGCCGCAATTGCGCTTTTAGTTATTGCCATCTACTTGGGAAAAACATTAAAATCAACTTCCCAAACAATGGATGAGGTAGCTGAATCATTAGAAAAAATAACAATAGAAGTACAAGGGATTACAGGACAATCACAAAAATTGCTTGATAAGACCAATACACTTCTAGAAGATGTAAATGGCAAAGTTGCGAAAGTGGATCCAGTTTTTGATGCAGTTGGTGACATTGGGACTTCTTTACTAGGATTAAGTCAATCTGTTCGCGAATTAGCAACACTCGCAACAAACAAAGTAGAACAAAACGAAGCGAAAATTTCTCAAGCTGTCTCAATTAGCAATTCAATTCTTTCTTTTAGAGAAAAAATGAAAGCAAATAAAGCAGCGAAAGAAGCCGCAAAAGAAGCAGCAGAACAATCTAATTTCTAATATAATTTGGAGGGATTTATCATGGCAGAAAAAGATGGTATTAATACAAAAGATTTTCTAATCGGTGGTTTAATTGGTGCAATCGTTGGTTCAGCCGCAGCACTTCTATTCGCACCTAAATCAGGTAAAGAACTACGTGAGGACTTAAATACACAAGTCGATACAATTAAAGAAAAAGGCAACCAATGGAAAGATGTTGCTTATGAAAAAGGTATCGAAATTAGTGGTGTAGCCAAAGGAACAAAAGATAAATTAGTTGATTCTGCTGGTGGATTTGTAGATGTAGTGAAAGACAAATCTGGTAAATTAGCAGATACTGTTTCTAAACAAAGCAAAGCAGTCAAAGAAGTGGTTTCACAAAATAAAGAAGAAAACCAAGAAGCTGCTAAAAAAGCGGCAGATGCTGTAAAAAGTGAAGCAAAAGACGCTGCTGGCGATGTAGAAAAAGCAGCAGATAAAGCAAGAAAAGAAGCAAAAAAAGCAGTAGATGAAGGCAAAGACGAAGCGAAAAAAATTGCTTCTGATGCTAAAAATGAAGTAAAATAAAGTAAGTTCAAAAAACAGCCTCACGAGGCTGTTTTTTTTATTGGGGAAAAATAGATTATCTGCTTGTAATTTGTTTTAAAACATGTTAACATTAGTTTTACATTATTCACTTTAATGCTTAAAAGCGATTAAGTATAAAAGCGGATTCGTGACAAATTGTCTGTTTTCCTCTATAATGAGAAATATTCTTGGAGCAGATTTTTAGAAGGGTGGAAGTTAAATGGTTAATGCAAATTTAGAGGAACTTAGAACACAGGTGGATCAATTAAATATTGATTTGCTAGAATTAATTAGCAAACGCGCTAATTTAGTACAAGAAATTGGTAAAATCAAAGGAACTCAAGGTTCTCTTCGTTTTGATCCATTACGTGAAAGAGAAATGCTTAACACAATTCTTGCAGCAAATGAAGGACCTTTTGAAGATAGCACGGTTCAAAAATTATTTAAAGAAATTTTTAAAGCAGGGTTAGAACTTCAAGAGGATGATCATTCCAAAGCGTTACTCGTTTCTAGAAAAAACAAAAAAGAAGATACTATTGTTACAGTAAAAGGATTGCCAATCGGGAATGGCGAACCGGTATTTGTCTTCGGACCATGTTCCGTGGAATCTTATGAACAAGTTGCTGCGGTTGCTGAGTCCATTAAAGCAAAAGGCTTAAAACTTATTCGTGGTGGTGCATTTAAACCTCGTACAAGCCCATATGACTTCCAAGGATTAGGTTTAGAAGGACTGAAAATTTTAAAACGTGTATCAGATGAATATGGTTTAGGGGTTATTAGTGAAATCGTTACACCGGCTGATATTGAAGTTGCTCTTGATTATGTCGATGTTATTCAAATTGGCGCAAGAAACATGCAAAATTTCGAATTACTAAAAGCAGCTGGTCGTGTAGACAAACCAATCTTATTAAAACGTGGACTATCTGCTACCATTGAAGAATTTATTGGTGCTGCTGAATATATTATGTCACAAGGAAATGGCAAAATTATTTTATGTGAACGCGGTATTCGCACATATGAAAAAGCTACAAGAAATACACTTGATATTTCTGCTGTACCAATTTTGAAAAAAGAGACGCATTTACCTGTTATGGTGGACGTAACACATTCTACTGGTCGAAAAGATTTATTGCTTCCATGTGCAAAAGCAGCCCTAGCTATCGAAGCGGACGGTGTCATGGCGGAAGTTCATCCAGATCCAGCAGTTGCATTATCAGATTCTGCACAACAAATGGATATTCCTGAATTTGAAGAATTCTGGAATGCGATTTTAGCAAGTAATTTAGTACCACATAAAATAAAGTAACAGCGAAAAACCTTGGGATTCCAAGGTTTTTTGTTTTGTCATGAAAAAACAATGTTCTATCGGCATTTTCTTACGAAGAACTATGCCGTTTTGATATGAAAATAAATGAAAATAAAGAGTAAAAACAATTGCATATCGAAAAAAGTTATCGTATTATTAAAGGAAGGCTAGTTTGTTTACGTTTACAATGGTAGGTAGAGCCATTAAAATAATGAATATGGAGAGTGAATAGAGATGAATGTAACGATTTATGATGTTGCGCGGGAAGCAAACGTTTCTATGGCAACGGTATCTCGGGTAGTGAACGGCAACCCGAATGTTAAACCAGTAACAAGAAAAAAAGTATTAGATGTAATTAATCAATTAGGTTATCGTCCTAACGCTGTTGCTAGAGGTCTAGCGAGCAAACGTACAACTACAGTTGGCGTGATTATTCCAGATATATCTAACGTATTTTATGCAGAACTTGCACGTGGGATTGAAGATATTGCGACAATGTATAAATATAACATTATCCTTAGTAATTCAGATGAAAATGAGGATAAAGAACTTCAAGTGTTAAATACGCTTCTTGGTAAACAAGTAGATGGTATTATTTATATGGGTGAACGTATTTCGGAACAATTACAAGAAGAATTTGATCGTTCTCCAGCGCCAGTAGTGTTAGCTGGAGCTGTGGATATGGAGAACAAATTCGCTTCTGTTAACATTGATTACAAACAAGCGACTAAAGAAGCAGTGAAACGTTTTGTAGATAATGGTCATAAACAAATCGCGTTTGTAAGTGGTTCTCTAAACGAGCCAGTCAATCGCGAAATGAAATTAGCTGGTTACAAAGAAGCGTTAGAAGAAGCGGGAATTGCTTATCAAGAAGATTACATTATCGAAGCGAAATATAACTATAATGCAGGTGTGAAAGTTTGGGAAGAATTAAGTGCTCTAGCTAAAAAACCTAATGCAGTTGTAGTTGCAGATGATGAACTAGCTATTGGTATTTTGAATGCGGCGCTTGATGCTGGAATCAAAGTTCCAGAAGACTTAGAAGTGATGACAAGTAATAATACAAAACTAACTTTAATGTCGCGTCCACAACTTTCGACTATCGTACAACCTTTATACGATATCGGTGCGGTTGCTATGCGTCTATTAACAAAATTAATGACCAATGAAGAAGTAGATGAAAAAACAGTTATTTTACCACATAGTGAAAAACTACGTGGAACGACTAAAGAAAAAAAATAAGTTGACAGCATTTTTGACGATATGTTATAAATGTATGTATACTTTTCATAACGAAAATGACTATGAACGGACGAAGTAGTTGCTTGTTCTTATTCCTAGAGAGCTAGTGGTTGGTGGAAACTAGTAGAGATGAGTAGACGAATTACATCCCGGAGTCACGTTGCGCAGGATAATGGCGCGGCCGGTGTTGAGCCGTTATTTTTTGAAGTAGGATTTATTCCTAAAAGTAGGGTGGTACCACGTTAATTAACACGTCCCTTCGCTAGATTTTTTAGCGGAGGGACGTTTTTTATGTCCAAAAATAAAAGGAGAATGATGGGAAATGAATATTATTGATGAATTAGAATGGCGCGGAGCTATTTACCAACAAACGGATGAAGAAGGTTTACGTAAATGGGTGGACGAAAAGCAAATTTCTTTATACTGCGGGATTGATCCATCAGGAGATTCGATGCACATTGGCCACTTAATTCCATTTATGATTTTACGCCGTTTCCAAAATGCTGGGCACCGTCCGATTATTTTAGTGGGTGGAGCGACAGGAACTATTGGTGACCCAAGTGGTAAAAAGGAAGAGCGTAAGTTACAATCAATGGAACAAATTAGCAAAAATGTGGAAAGTTTGCGCGTGCAACTTGGAAAGATTTTTGATTTTGAAGGGGATTCTGCGGCGAGCATGGTGAACAACTATGATTGGACAAAAGATGTGAGTATCCTTGATTTCTTACGTGATTACGGAAAAGAATTCAATGTGAACACGATGCTTTCGAAAGATATTGTCGCTAGCCGTTTGGAAGTGGGGATTTCATTTACAGAATTTGCTTACCAAATTTTACAAGCAATGGACTTTAATCACTTATATGAATTTAATGATTGCCGTCTGCAAATTGGTGGTAGTGACCAGTGGGGGAATATTACTGCTGGACTGGACTTGATTCGTAAAAAACAAGGCGAAAATGCTAAAGCTTTCGGTCTAACAATTCCTCTTTTAACAAAAGCTGATGGAACAAAATTTGGGAAATCAGAAGGTGGCGCGATTTGGTTAAATCCAGAGAAAACAACGCCATACGAGTTTTACCAATTCTGGATTAATACGGATGATCGTGATGTTGTAAAATACTTGAAATACTTTACATTCTTAACGGAAGCTGAAATTGATGAACTAGCGAAACAAGTAGAAACAGAACCGCATTTACGAGCTGCGCAAAAAACATTAGCGGCAGAAATGACCAAATTTGTGCATAGTGAAGAAGCTTTAGAACAAGCTTTGAAAATTTCAAAAGCACTATTTAGTGGCGATGTAAAAGCACTTACGGCGGATGAAATTGAACAAGGATTCAAAGACGTTCCGACATCTGTTGCAGAAGATACGGAAGCAAACTTAGTCGATTGGTTAGTAACGCTTGGTATCGAACCTTCTAAACGTCAAGCACGTGAAGATGTAGGGAACGGGGCTATTTATATTAACGGTGAACGTCAGCAAGATTTGGAAAAAATTATGGATGCAAGTGACCGAATTGAAAATAAATTTACGATTGTAAGACGTGGCAAGAAAAAATACTTCTTAGTTTCTTATAAGTAAGAGGGAAGGCACTCGTTTTTGAAGACGAGTGTTTTTTTGTGCATAAAAAAACCTTACAACCATAACCAAAGTTATGCATTGTAAGGTTTTTAGTTCTAATTAACGGCTGTAGAATTCTACGATAAATGCTTCGTTGATTTCAGCAGCAAGTTCAGAACGTTCTGGTAGACGGTTAAGAGAACCAGTTAGTTTTTCTGCATCGAAAGTTACGTATTCAGGCACGAAGCTTGAAACTTCTAAGCTTTCAGCGATTGCAGAGTTTTTAGCAGATTTTTCACGAACAGAAATCACTTGACCAACAGATACTTGGTAAGAAGGGATATCTACGCGTTTGCCATCTACAGTGATGTGGCCATGGTTTACTAGTTGACGAGCTGCACGACGAGTGCGAGCAAGACCAAGACGATAAACGATGTTATCAAGGCGTTGTTCTAGTAAGATCATGAAGTTCTCACCATGTTTACCTTGTAATTTACCAGCTTTGTTGAACGTGTTTTTGAATTGACGTTCAGTTAATCCATACATATGACGCAATTTTTGCTTTTCAGCTTGTTGCAAACCATATTCTGAGATTTTTTTACGTTGAGTTGGGCCGTGTTGACCTGGAGCATACGGACGACGCTCTAATTCTTTACCTGTTCCAGAAAGTGAAATTCCTAAACGACGGGAAACTTTCCAGCTTGGACCTGTATAACGAGCCATAAGAGACTCCTCCTTTTATTTGTTTTTGGTATAAAACAAACGTGACGTAAAACCAAATCAGGGCAGTTTACCTTCATATACCATCACCATAGCAGCCGCCGGTTACGCGATATACCACAGAATTACATCTGGGGGTAAACAACACACTCATTCATTTTACTCAAGCTGCATTTTACACATCTTCCAGTATAGTATAGTTACTAGTAGCTTGTCAATTGATTTCTTGAACGATTGCATCACGGATTCGTTCAAGCCACAACTGGTCCATTTCATCAAAACGATTAAAAAGGGGACTATCAATATCAAGCACGCCAAGTAATTGATGATTTTTTACAATTGGCAGAACGATTTCGGAGTTAGAGGCCGCGTCACATGCGATATGACCAGGGAAATCGTGCACATTTTCTACTATATATGTTTTTTGATCAGCGGCGGCAGAACCGCACACACCTTTGCCAAGTGGAATGCGAATACACGCAGGTAGACCTTGGAAGGGGCCAAGTACTAATTGATTTGTTTCTTTTTCAAGCAAATAAAATCCAACCCAATTGATATCAGAAAGCGCTTGGTTTAATATAGACGAAACATTGCTTAAGTTTGCAATTAAATTTGGCTCGCCGTGAATCATTGCTTGCACTTGTTTTAACGCAAGGCTGTAATTTTCTTCTTTTGTTCCAGTCATTTTTTGAATTTCAATCATTTTTTTATCCCCACATTTCTTTTCAAATATTGTCTTTAGTATAGCATGAACGTTAAGGGATTTCGGGAAATTTGTTTCGTAATAGGAGAGGTTTCACTTGTTCCAAAATTTTTTTCGCTAAACGCAAGTAATTCTAGAGAAATCGTGGTAAAATAAAAGATGTGTATAATGAACTGAAAATGAGGAATAAAATATACTACATATGGAAAGATGTACATAATTGAAAAGATGTATGAGCAGCTCGAGTGTGGCTGTTTTTCTTTCACAAGTTAACGTTGATGGGAGGATTTTGGATGTACTACATGTTAATCGGCTTTATTATCGTAGTTATTGCAGTCATTGGTGCAGGCTACATATTAAAAAGAAAACATTACCAAAGAATAAACGAGTTAGAAGAGAAAAAAATTAAACTCAGAGAGCGGCCGGTTATTGATGAACTTTCAAAAGTGAAAAAATTAAAACTAACAGGTCAAACAGAAGCGCTCTTTGAATCATGGCGTTCCTCATGGGATGAAATTGAAACAAGGTTATTTCCTGATTTAGAAGAAGTATTATTAGAAGCAGAGATGAACACGGACCGTTACAAATTCCGTTCTGCTACAAATGCTGAAAATGATATTGAGCAAATGCTCGTTGTAATTGAAAAGCAAATGGATCAAATTCTTGGCGGCCTCAAAGAACTGCTTATTAGTGAAGAAAAAAATGCGAAAGAAAGCCGTGCCACGAAAGAAAAATTTGCGGAGCTACGCCGGGAAGTTTTAACAAGAGGATTTAAGCTTGGAGAAACGTTACCTTATGTAGAAGCAAAACTAAATGAACTGTCAGAAAGCTTAAATAGCTATGATTCATTAACGGACCAAGGTGATCATTTAGAAGCACGCGAAATCGTTATAGTAGTTCAAAAAGAAATGCAAGTCATTGAAGCACAAATGGAACGAATTCCGTCCTTATTGCACGAAACAGATACCATTTTGCCAGAAGAAATGAATAAACTTCGTGCTGGTTATGAAGAAATGGTCCGAAAAGGTTATTATTTAGCTCAAATGGAGTTAGATAAAGAGATTTCTCGCATGAAAAATCAAATTGATAAAATGAAAAAAAATATAATTAATCTTGATTTAGATGAAGCGGAACAAGGAGTAGAAGAATTACATAATGAAATCGATTTGTTTTACGATACGCTTGAACACGAAGCAGAAGCACGTCATTTTGTGAAAGAAAATCATAGTCCAACTTCAGACAAATTACAACGCCAAAATGCCGTTTCAGATGCGCTTGCTGAGCAAATTACAGAAGTAAAACAAACGTATCATGTTGCAGAAGATGATTTGGCAGTTTATTTAAAAACGAGCGCTAAATTAAGTGAAGCCAAAGAAAACTTTGAACAGTTAACTACTTTAATTGCTAGTGGAGAGATTGCTTACTCTGCCGCTCAAGATACACTGAAAGAAATTGATGCAGCACTTATTACCATTAGTGCTGAACAGGATAAATTTGCTGAAGAATTACGTTCCTTGCGTAAAGACGAACTAGAAGCGCGTGATGATGCAGAACGTATGCGCCGAGCAATTATTACACTGGATCGCAAAATGGAACGAGAGCGTTTGCCAGGTCTTCCAGAAGAGTATTTGTCGCTTCGAGAGCATATGGGGGAATCCATCGATACGCTTGAGAAACGTTTAGAAGAAAAACCGCTAAACATGAAGGCAGTGAGCCAAGATTGGCGCATTGCAGAAGAAGATTTAATCCATTTAACTGAAAAAGCGGAAGAAATGATGGAAAATGTTCGCCTCGTGGAACATGTTATCCAATATGCGAATCGTTATCGTTTGCGCAATAAAGAACTCGCAGATGAACTCGTGCAAGCTGAGAACCATTTCTATTATGACTATCAGTATAAAAAAGCCTTAGAAATTGCTGTAACTGCACTAGAAAAAGTGGAAACAGGCGCATTTAAAAAAGTCGAGAAAGCCTACGCCTCTAAAGTAAGCGTCGATGACATTGAATAAAAACGTAAAAACAGGGTCCCTATTATAATAGGAATCCTGTTTTTTTATGAAAATAGTAGTTGGAAAGTGTTGGAATTATGATAAAATGGAGAGTGGAATATTGGGGAGGAGAATATCGGTTTTATGATTTATTTCGATAATAGTGCGACAACCAAGCCAAATGCGGCCGTACTTGAAACATATACAAAGGTAGCAAGTAATTATTTTGCTAATCCTTCTTCGCTTCACCGTTTTGGCGCTAAATCAAAAGAGCTGCTTGATACATCAAGAAAACAAATTGCTACGATGGTAGGGGCTTTGCCAGAAGAAATTATTTTCACATCCGGTGGGACAGAAGGGAATAATTTAGCGATTAAAGGGCTAGTGTATAATTACCAAAATCGTGGGAAACATATTATTACCTCTAGCATTGAGCATCCTTCTGTTCGTATGGTAATGGAAGAACTTGAGCAGGAAGGTTTTACTGTCACCTACTTACCAGTAGATAAAAACGGCGTCATCAAGATGGAAGCATTGAAAGATGCACTCACAGATGAAACGATATTAGTGTCTATTATGGGTGTGAACAATGAGGTGGGAAGCATCCAACCACTGCACGAAATTGGCGAAATGTTAAGCTTACGTGAACATACTTTCTTTCATGTGGATTTCGTTCAAGGTATCGGAAAAATACCACTTGCACTAAATGAGAATGCTATTGATTTACTCACTTTTTCAGGGCATAAATTTCATGCTCTACGTGGATCCGGAATACTTTTTAAACGAAAAAATGTGCATTTACATTCAGAAATTCTTGGCGGTGGGCAGGAAATGGGCTACCGCAGTGGAACAGAAAATTTAGCTGGGAATGTTGCGCTTGCAAAAGCATTACGACTAACGCTCGAAAATGAGCCGCGAAAAGAAGCATTAATCGAGATTCGCGATTACTTATTAACGGAAATTGCGCAAATGCCTGATATGACAGTTCATACGAAGCAAAGTGTCGCGGCTCCACATATCGTTTGTTTTTCGGCAAAAGGGCATCGTGGGGAAATTTTGGTACATGCTTTAGAAAAAGAAGATATTTACATTTCCACAACTAGTGCGTGTTCTTCTAAGCAGAAGCTAGCAAGCAGCACATTAAAAGCGATGGGCGTGACGGACGAAGAAGCAACAGGTGCTGTACGCGTTAGTTTATCGTATGAAAATCGTTTATCCGAAGCGAAAATTTTTATTCAAAAACTGCAAGAAATCATTGAAAATCTAAATAAAGTGGTGAAATAATTGGAATTTGATCGTATGTTAATTAGATACGGAGAGTTATCTACAAAAGGAAAAAACAGAAAACAATTTGTGACAAAGTTGGCGCAAAACGTTAAACGTGCAATGACAGATTTGCCAGAAGTTCGCATTCACGGAGAACGTGACCGAATGTATATTATTTTAAATGGAGCAGATTATCAGCTCGCTGAAGAACGGCTGAAACCGATTTTCGGGATTCAATCATTTAGCCCGGCGGTCCGCGTCAATTTAGATTTAGAGGAAGTAAAAGCTGCTGCACTTGCCTTAGTACAAGATGCGCATGAGGAGAATGGAACATTTAAAGTCGCAGCAAGACGTAGCCACCGCGAGTTTCCACTTGATTCTAATGAAATAAATCAAGAAATCGGGGCCTATGTCCTGCAAAATATAGAAGATTTAACCGTCAATGTGAAAAATCCAGATGTGAAACTAACCATTGATGTGCGCAAAGAAGGCGTATTCTTATCATGCCGGACGATTCTTGGGGCAGCAGGTCTGCCTGTAGGTTCATCGGGTCGTGCAATGTTAATGCTTTCAGGTGGTATCGATAGCCCAGTTGCTGGTTATTTAGCCCAAAAACGTGGCGTAGAAATTGAAGCAGTTCATTTCCACAGCCCACCGTATACAAGTGAACAAGCGAAACAAAAAGCGATTGATTTGGCTGCAAAATTGGCTAAATACAGCGGACAGGTACAAATGCACATCGTTCCATTTACAGAAATTCAAGAAGTGATTAAACAACAAATTCCAGAGAGCGTGATTATGACCGTAACTCGTCGAATGATGCTCCGAATTACAGATGAGCTGCGCCGCAAGAGAAATGGTTTAGCTATTGTTAATGGCGAGAGTTTAGGGCAAGTTGCCAGCCAAACATTAGAAAGTATGCTAGCGATTAACGCCGTAACAGCGACACCAATCATTCGTCCAGTCGTATCCATGGATAAAAATGAAATTATTCAAATCGCACAAAAGATTGATACGTATAACTTATCCGTGCAACCTTTTGAAGATTGCTGTACCATTTTCACGCCACCATCTCCAAAAACAAAGCCAAAACTAGATAAAATCGAGCATTACGAAAGCTTCACAGATTTCGATGCATTAATTGCAAAAGCTTTAGATAACATCGAGACTATTTCTGTAAATGTAGCGGAAACTGCGCAAGTGAAAGATGAGTTTGCTGATTTATTTTAAGATTAACCGTTTATCCTAAAAAAGGATAAACGGTTTTTTGTATATTATATACATAATAAATAACTTAAAATGCATAAAATAGTTTTAAATATTAATAAAAAACCATTTGACATTATAAATATACATCATTATAATGAAAGGTATCATTTGGTAATTAACGGGGAGGGGTTAGGATGAAAGTTTCAATCATTGGCGCAACGGGGTACGGAGGGCTTGAGTTAATTCGCTTGCTTCATCAACACTCTTCGGTAGACATAGCGACGTTACATAGTTTTTCCACTCAAGCAGAAACGATAGCAACCTTTTATCCGCATTTAAAAGAGTTAGAAGCTAGCCCCTTAGAAAAAATAAATCCAACAGAAATCATCGAAAAAAGTGATACGGTTTTTATTGCGACGCCTTCTGGAATCGCCAAAGATATTGCAATGCCATATGTAGATGCGGGTTTGAATGTCATTGATCTATCTGGGGACTTTCGGTTAAGAGACAGGCAACTCTACGAAAAGTGGTACGGAAAAAGCGCGGCGCCAATCAAGTATATCACTAAGGCGGAATATGGTTTAGCAGAGTTCCGTGAAAAGAAAGAAACTACTTTCATTGCGAATCCTGGTTGTTATGCAACGGCAACCTTGCTAGGTCTCGCGCCACTTGCAATGAATAAATTAATTGATCCCGCATCCATTATTGTAGACGCTAAATCAGGTATTTCCGGCGCAGGAAAAGTACCCTCTGCAAGTACACATTTCACAGAAACCAATGAAAACATGACACTTTATAAAATGAATTCGCATCAACATATTCCAGAAATTATGCAACAATTAACTAAATGGGATGAAAGTATCCCAGCAATTCAATTTTCTACTTCATTAATTCCTATCACAAGAGGAATCTTCACAACCATCTACGTTAAACCCAAAAATCCTATCACCCAAAAAGAGTTACATACGCTTTACAAATCCACCTACGAGAATGCTCCATTTATCCGAATCCAAGCAGAAAATGTATATCCAACTGTCAAACAAGTGACAGCCTCGAATTACTGCGATATAGGTCTTGCTTATAACGAAAAAACGAATGTGATTACTATCGTTTCTGTGATTGATAATTTAGTCAAAGGGGCGGCTGGTCAGGCCATTCAAAATTTAAACATAATGGCGAATTTTGCTGAAAGTGACGGATTAAGGTTTATTCCGGTTTATCCGTGAAAGGGGAAAATAAAATGGAACTTATTAAAGGAAATATCGCCTCACCAAAGGGCTTTTATGCAGATGGAAAGCACGCTGGACTAAAGAAAAAACGAAAGGATATTGGTTGGATTTATTCAGAAGTTCCAGCAAATGCAGCCGCTGTTTATACGATGAATCAAATGCAAGCCGCACCAATTTTTGTAACGAAAGATTCTTTTCAAAGTAGTGCAAAGTTACAAGCAATTATTGTGAATAGCGGGAATGCGAATGCATGCACAGGGAATCAAGGGATGCTAGATGCACTTACGATGCGGGCTCAAACGGCAGAAAAGTTAGATATTCCACTTGATTACGTAGCCGTTGCTTCCACGGGGATTATTGGCGATATGCTACCGATGAACAAAATCAACGCGGGAATCGAGTTACTGGAAAAGCAAACCGGAAATGCGACCGATTTTGAAGAAGCCATTTTAACGACAGATACATTTCAAAAACAAATCAGTTTTCAAACAAAAATCGGTGGCAAAACAGTGACAATGTCTGGGGTGGCAAAAGGGTCAGGGATGATACATCCTAATATGGCAACAATGCTCGCTTTCATTACAACAGATGCTGCCATTCCAGCTGAAGTATTGCAAAAATTACTAAAAGTAAAAGTAGATAAAACTTTCAATCAAATAACGGTAGACGGCGATACTTCTACCAACGATATGGTAGTAGTCATGGCGAATGGCTGTGCAGAAAACCCGATGCTTCAGGAAGGGACAGCGGATTTTGCGAAATTTGCGGATATGTTTCAAGCGGTAACGGAGCATCTTGCTAAAAGCATCGCGCGAGACGGCGAGGGAGCGACAAAACTAATCGAAGTGCAAGTCAATGGCGCGACAAAAACAGAAGATGCACGAATGATTGCGAAAAAAATTGTCTCTTCTAGTCTCGTGAAAACGGCGGCTTTTGGTGGAGATGGGAACTGGGGACGTATTATTTGCGCGATTGGCTATTCAGGTGGCAGATTTGCACCAGATAATATTACGATTAAAATTGGTGAGATTGAAATTTTAAATCATAGTAGCCAAACCATTTTTAATCAACAAGCGTTAGATGCTTATTTAGAAGAAGAACATATCGTTATCGAAGTTGATCTTCATATCGGACTTGAATCAGGTACGGCTTGGGGTTGCGACTTGAGTTATGAATATGTCAAAATCAACGCTTGTTACCGGACATAAGGAGGTATAAGGGTGGAGAACACGATAGTTATAAAACTCGGCGGTGTGGCAAGCGATAATTTAACAGATGCTTTTTTTCGACAAATTACTGATTGGCAAGCGGCAAATAAGAAAATCGTCCTCGTTCATGGCGGCGGTCATTATATTACAAAAATGATGGAAGCCCTCGCTATTCCAGTCGAAACGAAAAATGGTCTGCGGGTCACTAACAAAGCGACTCTCGAAGTGACAAAAATGGTTTTAATTGGTCAAGTCCAACCAGCTATTACCACTGCTTTTCAAAAACGAAATATCTCGGTCATTGGTTTGAATGCGGGCGATACAGGGTTACTGGAAGCAGATAACTTAAGTGACACTGATTTAGGCTTGGTTGGTAAAATCACGAAAGTAAAAACAAATTTAATTGAACAATTACTTAGCGAAAATATTATCACCGTGATTGCGCCGCTTGGTATAAATAGTGAACATGATTGGCTCAATGTTAATGCGGACACAGCTGCTTGTGAGGTAGCAAGCGCACTCCAGGCAGAAGCACTCTATTTACTAACAGATGTTCCAGGGGTGAAAAACGGCTCAGAAATTATTGGCGAAATAGCCACAGCAGAAATTGAAAAGCTGCAAAAGACTGGCGTAATCAAAGGCGGAATGATTCCTAAATTAGCAAGTGCTGCCTTTGCCGCTGATAATGGTGTTGAACAGGTGATTATTACAAATTCCCTTGAAACAATAGGTACAAAAATAAAAAGCAAGGTGGCGATAGGATGAACTATGTCTTTCCAACGTATAATAGATTCCCCATTGATTTAATAAAAGGTACGGGTACGATCGTAACAGATGTATTTGGTAAAACATATCTTGATTTCACTAGTGGTATCGCTGTTTGCAATCTAGGCCATTGCCCGGAGAACGTCACAGAAGCAGTACAACAACAACTAACGAATATTTGGCATACATCGAATTTATATGAATGTGCTTTGCAAGATAGTGTCGCAGAATTAATTGCTGATGGTAAAGACAGATTAGTTTTCTTTTGTAATAGCGGAACAGAGGCAAATGAAGCAGCGCTCAAATTAGCTAGAAAATATACCGGCAAAGAAAAAATAATTACTTTTGAGAAATCTTTTCACGGACGTACTTTTGGTTCGATGTCAGCTACCGCCCAAGCTAAAATTCATCAAGGGTTCGGGGGTCTTGTTCCTGGCTTCACTTATGTCCCTTATAACGACATCGAAGCTTTCCGAGCAGAAATCGATGAACATACAGCAGCAGTCATGTTAGAAGTAATTCAAGGAGAAGGTGGCGTCATCCCAGCAAATGCAGCCTTTCTTTTAGAGGTTCAATTGCTTTGCAAAAAAATGGGGGTATTATTCATTATTGATGAAGTGCAGACTGGGCTTGGGCGAACGGGGACGCTTTATGGATTTGAGCAGATTGGTTTAGATCCGGATATTTTCACTTTAGCTAAAGGGCTTGGAAATGGCTTGCCGATTGGAGCGATGGTCGGAAAAGCGAATCTAAGTAGTGCTTTTGGGCCGGGAAGTCATGGCTCTACTTTTGGAGGAAATAAATTGGCACTTGCGGCGGCTAAAGAGATATTACGAACAATGAAACAAGCGGGATTTTTAGAAGAAGTAAATGCCAAAGCAGACTATTTTAGAAACTTGCTAGAAGTGCATTTAGGGATATTGGATAACGTTTCTGCCATTCGTGGCGGAGGGTTTCTGATAGGTATAGAACTTGAAAATGCCGCAGAACCAGTTGTAACGGAACTTAGAGATAAAGGATTGCTAATACTAACTGCGGGGCCTAATGTGCTGCGAATCTTACCACCTTTAACCGTCAGTTATATAGAAATCGATCAAGCCATATATTTACTGAAAAGTGTTTTGGAAAACCAATTGATTGGGAGTGAAGAGGGATGACAATGTATGCGAAAAATAATACAACTGGTAAAGATATGCTCAGCTTACTTGAATGGAATAAAGAAGAATTGACAGACATCATTAAATTAGCTGTTGCAATGAAAACGAACCCAGCTCACTATAGCCATATTTTAAGTGGGAAAATTTTAGGAATGATATTTGATAAGCCTTCTACTAGAACACGGGTTTCTTTTGAAGCAGGAATTTTGCAATTAGGTGGACAAGCGATTGTGATGAGTTCAAAGGAATTGCAAATCGGGCGTGGTGAACCGATTAAAGATACGGCGCATGTGATGTCAGAATATATTGATGCAATTATGATTCGGACATTTAGTCATGAAAAAGTAGAAGAATTGGCGTATTATGCAGAAATTCCCATTATTAATGGCTTAACTGATCTGCATCATCCATGCCAGGCGTTAGCGGATTTAATGACTATTTATGAATGGAAAGATCAGTTGGAAGGTGTCAAACTAGCTTATATTGGTGATGGTAATAATGTATGTCATTCTTTACTGTTAGCAGGTGCCATGGTTGGATTAGATATTCGTCTTGCAATGCCAAAAGGGTATGAAGTCGATGAAGAGGTTTTAGCAACGGCGGAGAATCTGGCGAAAGAAAGTGGTGCCAAGATTTTCGTTACGGAAGACCCGAAACATGCAGTGACAGATGCGGATTTTATTTATACAGATGTTTGGACAAGTATGGGACAAGAAGAGGAAAATGCAAAACGTTTAGCGGATTTTGGTGAAAAATATCAAGTGAACGCAGAATTAGTTAGCGTTGCTAAAGCGGATTATCACTTCTTACATTGTTTACCAGCGCACCGAGAAGAAGAAGTGACAGCTGAAATCATTGATGGCAATCACTCGGTTATTTATCAACAAGCAGGAAATCGGCTTCATGCACAAAAAGCATTACTAGCAGCAATTTTGGAAGCAAAATAATTAAAGGGACAGGTAATAGGAGAAAAATATTTGAAAATCTCTGATTTCTAATATAATTCTTCTAACTAATTTGTTTGTAATCATGTATAATAGTAAAAAGTGAACCCCCTATTGATTTAACAATATCACTATGCTATATTGTTTGTGGGAAAAATCAAGTGAAGCGATTTTATGTTAGGCAGGGGTCAGAGTAGGCACAAAATTTTTACAGGAACTTGAAGAAACCGTGTATGACACAATTTTTATTGGAAAGAATTTTTGCAAACAGCTTATGATAATTCTATAATGGAGCGCGTAGATATGAATAGAGACAAAGTAATACATGTTTTTTTAAGTAGTGATAATTTATCCGAAAATTTAGCTTACAAGATTGTTGCAAATTTAAAATCTGAAAGAGAAGCTAAAATGAGATTTAACCTGACCCAATTAAATTTTGAGTTTGAAACACAGGAAGTAATAATCTCCTATTATATTCTTGACGAAGAGTATCCGGATAAAATAGTAACTTTTCAAGAGTTATTAGATTTGTTAAAATACAACTATAAACTAACGTAAGATAAAACAACTACTACTAAAATAAAAAAGCAATATGAATTGGAAAAATTCCAAAACATATTGCTTTTTTATTCATTTATTTGATGCTCAGTTTTTTATAAGAAATTACGTTTCACTTTATCCCAGAAAGAATTTTTAGGTAGTTTAATAATATTGATGAAACAATCGCCTACTTCTAAATTAACTTCATGCACGTGTTGGATACTAAGTGCTTCGCTGTCCATTCCAATCATTGGGAATTCGTTATTTCCTTCTTCAGACGCAATTTCAATACGTAGTTTGCGTTTTGGACTAAGGATGAACGATGAACCTAGCGTACGGAATTTATTGTTGTTAATAGAAGCTAGTTCACTTACTTGCATAGATGGAAGAAGTGGGTCCACGATAGAACCGTTCACTGATTTATTATAAGCAGTACTTCCAGTTGGTGTAGAGATAACCATTCCGTCGCCGCGGAAAGTTTCGAAGTGAGAATCATTAATATAAAGATCCATCGTAAGTGTTCTAATGATAGAAGAACGAATGTTAAATTCATTTAGCACATAAAATGCTTTGGTATTATTCACTGTTCCATAAATAGTTGGGTAACGACGTACTAACCAACGATCTTCAATGGCTGCCTTGATGATTTCATCCAATTGATTAATATGGAAGTCACAGTATTGACCTAGTTGCTCTGTTAGCGCAATCCCTGCATATAAACAATCTTGACGGAAGCCAGTTTCTCTTACAGATTTAAGAAAAGCACCATCACCACCAATGCTGATAATAACGTTTGCTTTTTGATAGTCATCAGTTAATTCATATCCATAATCAGTCGTAATTTTCTTCAATTCTTTTGCTTTTGCATGTAGTTCTTCTGTTTTTCGATAGGAAAAATAAAAAATAGTTTTTGCCATGTTAGTTGTCCCTCCAGAATCCAATTTTAAATCAACAAACTTATTATAACATGACTTAAGGGCAATTTCTTTCTTCATCCGTAAAAAAGTGAAATGGAACACAATTTAAAAGAAAGATTGTACAAAATAAAAGAGACTGGTATTATTACATTATCTACATAGAAAAAGGGGAGAAATTAATGAATGCTAAAAGATGGGTTGCACTAGGGATTGTTTTTGCACTTTTAATAGTTAGTGCGTTAGCAAAGTTTACTTCAAGTCAAATTGCTTCAATGGAAGAGAGTAGTCCGACATTTGTCGAAAGTCTATTCGCGGATACCGGCGAACTAACCGAAACAGTCATTGAAGAAGGTGGGGATGATACAATTGCTGTATTATCTGTAGATGGTACTATTCAAGATACGGGAGATTCTGGTTCTTTACTTGGAGGCGGGGGCTATGATCATTCATTTTTCATGCAACAATTAGAACAAGTGAGAAATGATGACTATATCCAAGGCGTACTGCTGTATGTTAATTCACCAGGTGGTGGTGTTATGGAGTCTGCGCAAATTCGTGATAAAATTCTACAAATTCAAAAAGAACGCAATATTCCATTCTATGTTTCCATGGGGAGTATGGCAGCATCAGGTGGATATTATATTTCCGCACCAGCCGACAAAATTTTCGCAAGTAAAGAAACATTGACTGGTTCACTTGGGGTTATTATGCAAGGGTATGACTATAGTGAACTCATGAAAAAATTAGGTGTTTCAGATAATACTATTAAAAGCGGCGAATATAAAGACATTATGAGCGGGACAAGACCAATGACGGAAGACGAGAAGAAAATTATGCAGTCAATGATTGATGATTCTTACAATGAGTTCGTTAAAGTCGTCGCAAAAGGCCGTGGAATGTCCGCAGAAGAAGTACGAAAAATTGCAGATGGACGCATATACGACGGTCGCCAAGCAAAAGAGAACGGGTTGATTGATGAGTTTGGTTATCAAGAAGATGCCCTAGAAGCTTTGAAAAAAGAACAAGGGTTAGCTGATGCGACAGTCATTCAATATGATGCACCAGAAGACTTTAGCTCGTTATTCTCTGTAGCTGCACAAAAAATCTCTGGTCAAAATGCAGATATTTCCCAACTAATCAAATTAACTGGCACGCTTAAAGCGCCAAGAATGATGTATTTATATGGAGAATAATGTGAGAGGAGAGGCGCAAATGGCGAATGAAAATATTGCTTTTGAAAACAAACGCCAAGTCTATCATTATGAACCACCAATTCAGAAAGAAGAAGCCATTCCTAAACAGTACTTTGCTGGCTTTTGGATTCGGTTTTTAGCTTATTTAGTCGATTTAGTTGTTATCGCGGCCTTGAAGGAGATTATGATTAATCCGATCTTCCGCGTTTCTGGAATGGGGATGGATGGCAGTTTCTTCACGTTTTATTGGGTGATGACAACGATTATCTTTCTAGCTTACTTTATTTTGCTTACGAAGTTTTTCGGACAAACGCTTGGTAAAATGTTATTTGGTCTTCGCGTAGTGAAACTTGATGGCACAAAATTAACTTGGTTAACCGTTTTATTTCGAGAAGGTGCGATGCGTTTTGTCTTAAAAACCATTTGGCCGTTATACGTCGTTTGTGCTTTTACACCAAACAAACAAGGCATTGCGGACTTCTTTGAATCTACCTCCGTCGTCCATATGGGCTACTTAGAACTAGATGAAAAATGGGTAAATGGAGCAAAAAAATAGCTTATAGCACATTTCTTCTTTAAAATGTAATAGAAGCGTCCATTAAAGGAGGAAGAATAAAATGACTCAAGTAACATTTAAACATAATCCAGTTACACTCGTAGGTACCGAAAGAAAAGTAGGCGACAAAGCGCCGAACTTCACCGTGGTGAATAGAGATTTAGAAGAAGTAACATTGCACGATTATGACGGGAAAGTGAGACTTATCAGCGTCGTTCCTTCCATTGATACAAGTGTTTGTTCCACACAAACGCGTAAATTTAATGAAGAAGCAAGCAATTTAGATAATACAGTTGTCTTAACTATTTCCGTTGATTTACCATTTGCTCAAAAGAAATGGTGTGCAGCAGAAGGTTTACCAAATGCGATTACATTATCTGATCACCGCGATCTTTCTTTTGGCGAAGCATACGGTGTAATCATGAAAGAACTTCGCTTACTAGCGCGTTCTGTTTTCGTGGTAAATGCAGCAGGAGAAATCGTTTACACGGAAGTAGTTCCAGAAGGTAGCGACCATCCAAATTACGAAGCAGCAATAGAAGCAGCAAAAAAAGCCTAAATCTTAAAAGCCTTCCTTTAAATAGGAGGGCTTTTTTCTGTATTACTACTAAAAATAAACTGTACTAATTATAATTAAAAAATTCCAGCGTTAATTTCCACTTTTACTACAGAAAATCCTTTCACATTCTTTAGAAATACTGTATAATGTTTGGTGGTGTTAGTAATGATGAAAATTCGAGGTGTTACTTTTGGCAAATGAAGCAACGCAAGAATTATTTCAAGTGCTTGATAATACAGCTATTATCTTGCAAAATGAGCTTGAAATAAGCTATTTGGAAGCGGTTTATGAAACAGGAGAAAATCTGTTTCAAAAAGAAGTTTTACAAAAAGAAGAGTTGTCTTCTGAAACACAATTGAAATTACAAGCGTCTTACGAAAGTATCGAACTTGAGAATTTCTCAAATGAAGAAATCCGCAAAGGTCTTCAATTAGCACTACTAAAAGGCATGAAACATGGTATTCAAGTGAACCATCAAATGACGCCAGATTCCATTGGTTTTATAGTGGCATATTTGCTTGAAAAAGTAATTCAAAAGAAGAAAAATGTTTCTATTTTGGATCCAGCCTGTGGCACTGCAAATCTTTTAACAACAGTGATTAATCAACTAGAATTAAGAGGTGATGTAGACGTTCATGCAAGTGGTGTAGACGTAGATGATTTGCTTATTTCGCTTGCATTAGTAGGAGCGGATTTACAACGACAAAAAATGACTTTATTGCATCAAGATGGTCTGGCTAATTTATTAGTTGATCCCGTAGATGTCGTAATTAGTGATTTGCCAGTTGGGTATTATCCGGATGATGAAAATGCGAAAACATTTGAACTTTGCCGTGAAGAAGGGCATTCATTTGCACATTTCTTGTTTATAGAACAAGGAATGCGCTACACAAAGCCAGGAGGATATTTATTCTTCTTGGTACCTGACGCAATGTTTGGGACTAGTGACTTTGCTAAGGTGGACAAGTTTATCAAGAAAAACGGTCATATTGAGGGAATTATTAAATTGCCTGAAACACTGTTTAAGTCTGAACAAGCACGAAAAAGCATCTTGATTTTACAAAAAGCGGATGAAGATGTAAAGCCGCCAAAAGAAGTTTTACTAGCCAATCTCTCCTCGCTAACAGATCCGAGCGTAACTGCACCGATTTTAGCTGAAATAGAGAACTGGTTCAAGAGGAAACAATAATGGAAGGAATTGACAAAAACAAAATGGAAAAAACGATTGCAATTAACGCCGGAAGTTCTTCACTGAAATTCCAATTATATGATATGCCATCTGAACGTGTTATCACAGCTGGGATTGTAGAAAGAATTGGTTTGAAAGACTCTATTTTTACAATTACAGTAGACGGAGAAAAAATCAAAGAAGTTATTGATATTCCTGACCATGAAATTGCTGTTCAAATGCTACTTGAAAAATTAATTAATCACAAAGTTATCGGTTCTTACGATGAAATCACTGGAATTGGTCACCGTGTTGTTCATGGTGGAGAAAGATTCCCTGAATCCGTTTATATTGATGACCAAGTAATTAAAGATATTGAAGCTTTATCTGAACTTGCGCCGCTTCACAACCCAGCGAACGTTACTGGTATTAAAGCATTCCGCAAAATTTTACCTGATGTTGTTTCGGTAGCTGTTTTTGATACAGCTTTCCACCAAACAATGCCGCCAGCAAGCTATCTTTACAGCTTGCCATATAGCTACTATGAAGACTACGGTATCCGTAAATACGGTTTCCATGGTACAAGTCACAAATATGTATCCGAACGCGCTGCAGAACTTCTAGGACGTCCTGTGGAAGAGTTGCGTTTACTTACTTGTCACCTTGGTAATGGTGCTAGTATCGCTGCAATTGAAGGCGGAAAATCAATGGATACTTCCATGGGATTCACGCCACTAGCGGGTGTTTCTATGGGAACTCGTTCTGGTAACATTGACCCAGCGCTTATTCCTTTCATCATGGAAAAAACTGGTAAAACAGCAGAACAAGTACTTGATGTGTTAAACAAAGAATCCGGTATGCTTGGCGTATCTGGTATTTCAAGCGATCTTCGTGATCTAGAAGATGAAGCAGCAAAAGGAAACGACCGCGCAGAACTTGCACTTCAAGTTTTCGTTGACCGCATCCATAAATACATTGGTTCTTATGCAGCTCGTATGAACGGTGTAGATGCTATTATCTTCACAGCTGGTATCGGTGAAAATAGTTCATACATCCGTGAAAAAGTACTTCGTGGACTTGAATTCATGGGCGTATATTGGGATCCAGCACTTAACCAAGTGCGCGGAGAAGAAAGATTCCTTAACTACCCACATTCCCCAGTAAAAGTTATCATCATTCCTACGAACGAAGAATTAATGATTGCTCGTGATGTAGAAACAATTAAAAATAATCGCTAAAAACAAGAAAAAAAGGCTAGCTCTGAATTCAGAGCTAGCCTTTTTCTATCATTATTTTTCATCTTTATAATCAGGAACATCATTACGTACTACAAGAACATCGCAAGGGGAGTGACGAATAATGTATTCAGATACACTACCAATTAACAAGCGTTCCACAGCGTTAAGACCTGTCGCACCACACATGATTAAATCTGCTTGAAATGCTTTTGCTGCTTCTTTTGTAATGGCTGTTTTTGGAGAACCATACTCAATGTAGCTTTCTACTTTTGTTACACCAGCTTTTAAAGCATCTTCTTTATAGCCACTAAGTAATTCATCTGCATATTCGGTAGCTTTGTCTGCCATGCTTGTATCGTAATTGGCTACAGATGAAAACGCGCGTGTATCGATAACGTGTACCAGACCAAGCGCCGCGTCATTACGGTTAGCCACTTGAATTGCTTTTTGGAATGCTCTTTCTGCTTCTTTGGATCCATCAACTGCTACTAGAACTCTTTCGTATTGTTGTAACATAATAATTCCTCCAATCAAAATATGTATTTTCTATACTTATATTTTACCCTCTTTTTCCTAAAAGAACCATAAAATGAAAAATAAATTCGGTTCATACAAAAAATCCGTCTAATTTTACTAAAACTTTTGTTTGAATTTCAGTTGGTTAATTTTTTACAACTTAGGTATATTGTGTTAGCATGGGGGTGTAGAAAATCTTTTATAGTCTATTATACCTATATCAAGGAGAGTGATTTAGATGTTAGTCGGCGTACCAAAAGAAATTAAAAATAACGAGAATAGGGTGGCAATGACTCCGGCAAGTGTTTTTTCATACGTAAATGCAGGTCATACTGTATACGTGGAAAAAGATGCGGGCATTGGCTCTAATTATCAAGACGCTGATTTTGTGCAAGCGGGGGCAAAAATTGTTGCAACAGCTAAAGAAGCTTGGGATGTAGATATGGTTGTAAAAGTAAAAGAACCGATTGCATCAGAGTATACATACTTTAAAGAAGGACTATTACTTTTCACATATTTACATTTGGCCAATGAACCAACGCTTGCGAAAGCTTTGATGGAAAGTAAAGTAAATAGTGTAGCGTATGAAACTGTAGAACTTGCAGACCACACGTTGCCACTACTTTCGCCAATGAGTGAGGTTGCTGGTCGAATGGCAGCTCAGATTGGTGCACAATTTTTACAAAGAACGAATGGTGGTATGGGTGTCTTGCTTGGTGGGGTGCCGGGTGTAGAGAAAAGTGAAGTGGTTATTATTGGTGGCGGAATCGCTGGAACAAATGCAGCAAAAATTGCAGCTGGTTTAGGTGCCAACGTGACCATTCTTGATATGAATTTGAAACGATTGCGCGAGCTGGACGATATTTTTGGCAATCAAGTCCAAACATTAATGTCGAATGATTTTAATATTGAAACAGCTGTGAAAAAAGCTGATTTAGTTATCGGAGCAGTATTAATTCCAGGTGCAAAGGCCCCTAAGCTCGTCAAAGAGCATGTAATTAAACAAATGATTCCGGGATCTGTCCTTGTAGATATCGCGATTGACCAAGGAGGTATTTTTGAAACAACGGATCATGTTTCCACCCATGACAATCCAACCTATGAAAAACACGGCGTACTCCATTATGCTGTGGCAAACATGCCGGGCGCAGTGCCACGGACGTCCACTTTGGCGCTTACTAATGCAACTTTACCTTTTGGATTGAAACTTGCTAATCAAGGCTTAGAAGCAGCTGTACAAAATGACCCATTCTTACTTCGTGGATTAAATACATACCAAGGTCACATTACGTACAAGGCTGTTGCAGATTCGCTTGGTTTACCTTATACGGATAGCAAAGAATTAATTTAATAAAAAAGCGAACTTTCTCAAAGGAAAGTTCGCTTTTCTTGTTAGTTAATTACTTGTAAAGTTTTCGGGAATTCTGTTAATACTTGTACGCCGTCTTTGGTGACAACGAGGTCATCTTCTATACGAACGCCGGCAACACCGGGAACATAAATACCTGGTTCAATAGTGAATACCATGTTTTCTTGCAGTTCCATATTGTTCGTTTCTGTAATAGAAGGGAACTCATGGACACTTGCGCCAAGACCGTGACCAAGACGATGTGGGAAATAATCACCGAAACCTGCTTCACGAATAATATTTCTAGCAGTTAAATCAATTTCGCTTGCTTTTACGCCGGCTTTTACTTTTTCGACAGCGGCAATTTGTGCTTCTAACACAGTGTCGTAAATCTTTTTCTGTTCATCGGAAATGGCACCAAAAGCTACTGTGCGTGTAATATCAGAGCAATAACCTTGATGGACAACGCCTAAATCAAATAAAACTAAATCGCCTTTTTTGATTTTTGTTTCGCCTGGAGTACCGTGTGGCAGGGCACCATTTTTACCAGTAAGCACCATTGTATCGAAAGACATGGCAGTTACGCCTTTTTTCTTCATTTCGTATTCGATTTTCGCCACGATTTCTGCTTCTGTTTTACCTTCTGCGATTTCGTTTACACCAACTCGTACGGCGTAATCGGCTAATAAGGCTGCTTCTTTTAATATTTTTAGTTCTGCTTCGGTTTTAATCAGACGAATTTGCTCAATTTTGTGTTCAATCGGAATGAAAGAGCTGCCCGAGAATAATCCGTTTAATTGTTCGTAACGATCTACGCTCATATGTTTTTTCTCGATAGCAAATTTGCTTGGATTTGCAACGCGTTTTTTGATTTCGTCTGCAATAATTGTGAAAGGATTCTCGGTATCGTTAT
This sequence comes from Listeria monocytogenes, assembly GCF_013282665.1. GTDB lineage: Bacteria > Bacillota > Bacilli > Lactobacillales > Listeriaceae > Listeria > Listeria monocytogenes_C. The sequence continues at coordinate 2,705,227 of NZ_CP054041.1, read as the reverse complement.
ATCCGTATGCAGGGTGTGTCCAGTCGCCACCGCGCACATCTTCTACTTCAAGAGCGGGTGTAAATAAAAACGGCTCACTATCTGGGAAAACTGCTAAGCCAAGCACGCGCTCGTGAGGCTCGCTATGATAACCCGAGAAATAAGCGATGTTCTCTGGGTCTGTCAAAAATGCCACTTCGGCACCTTGATCTTTTAGCCAATTTTGTAAGACATCGATATTTTTTTCCATAAATGTACCTTCTTTCCAATTGATTTCTACTTCATGATAACATGCAAAGGAATTATTTTGCTAATAAACACCTTCTAGTTTACGAGGTGTTATATAGTAGTTTATAATAAATAGTGGTACAATAATACACATAGAATAATGAATCAGGAAGGAAGTTTTTTAACATGAAGATTTCATTTCATGGTCAGTCTTGTATTAAAATAATTACTCGGGATACAACTATTCTCGTAGATCCATTTATTTCTGGTAATGAGAAATGTGATTTAAAAGCAGAAGAGCAGATGCCTGACTTTATCGTTCTGTCGCATGGGCATGACGATCATGTCGGTGATACAGTTGAAATTGCTAAAAATTCAGGAGCAACCGTTATTTGTAACGCGGATTTAGCTTCCTTTTTGGCAGTAGAGGATGGACTTGAAAATATAGCACCAATGCATATTGGTGGGAAAAGACAGTTTAGCTTTGGGCAAGTGAAGTTAACGCAAGCGTTTCATGGATCGCAGACGGTTCGAGATGGCCGCATTGTTAACCTAGGTTTCCCAACTGGGATTGTGTTTACAATAGAAGATAAAAATATTTATTTTGCAGGGGATACTGGTTTGTTTTCTGATATGAAATTAATTGGTGAATTAAACCCGTTAGACGTTGCTTTCTTGCCGATTGGAGATAATTTTACCATGGGGCCAGAGGATGCGGCAATTGCGGCACGATTTTTACAAGCAAAATTAGTTGTTCCAATGCACTACAATACGTTTCCTTTAATTGCACAAGACCCACACAAATTCGTCGCATCGCTTGACGAAGGGATAACTGGAAAAGTGCTTGAAATCGGAGAAAGTATCGAAATCTAACAAAATAGGAATGGGTGAACGAGTCGTGGCCACAAAACATGAACAGATTTTAAAATACATTGAAAATCTTGCAGTAGGAGAAAAAATATCTGTACGAAAAATCGCGAAAAACTTGTCTGTAAGCGAGGGAACTGCTTATCGTGCTATTAAAGATGCCGAAATCATTGGATTTGTTTCTACTATTAAACGAGTGGGGACGCTTCGAATTGAACGGAAACAAAAAGATAGTATCGAAAAATTAACTTTTGCTGAGATTGTGAATATGATTGATGGGCAAGTGTTAGGCGGTCGTTCTGGACTATACAAATCGCTTAATAAATTTGTTATTGGAGCGATGACGGTAGAAGCAATGGAACGTTATACGGATGCTGGCAACTTACTAATCGTCGGAAACCGAGTTAGCGCCCATGAACTTGCTTTAAAACGCGGTGCGGCGGTGCTAATTACTGGTGGATTTGATACGGATGACGAAGTAAAACAATTGGCGGATGAGAAAGAATTGCCCATTTTATCAACTTCCTATGATACATTTACAGTCGCAACGATGATTAACCGCGCAATTTATGACCAATTAATAAAAAAAGAAGTGGTTTTTGTGGAGGATATTTTAACACCACTAGAAACCACGGCATTTTTATCTACATCGGATAAAGTAGAAGATTGGCACAAAATGGAAGAAGCGACAGGTCACAGCCGTTTCCCTGTTGTTAATCGCGCGATGAGACTGACTGGAATGGTTACAAGTAAGGATATTCTGGAAAAAAATCCGAGTATTTCGATCGAACGAGTAATGACAAAAAATCCATTAACAGTTGGTCCGAAAATGAGTGTAGCCTCGGTGGCGCACATGATGATTTGGGAGAGTATCGAAGTAATTCCAGTCGTTAAAGACGATTTAACATTAATCGGGATTGTTAGCAGACAGGATATCTTGAAATCTATGCAAATGATTCAAAAACAACCGCAAGTCGGCGAAACGATTGATGATACCATTGCGAATCAACTTTCTGAAAAAGCAGATACGGGCGAAGAGGCAGATTACGAATTTAAAGTAAGCCCGCAAATGACTAACTCGCTTGGAACATTATCGTACGGCGTATTTACACAAGTAATTTGTGAAGTTGTACAGCAAAAACTATTTTCTATGAAAAAACGGAATGTAGCGATTGAAAATGTAACGATGTATTTCCTAAAACCTGTTCAAATGGACGCGACAATTATTATTAAACCGCGAATTTTGGAGATGGGACGTAAGGCTGGGAAGCTTGATGTAGAACTTTACTTAGAAGGAATTTTGACCGGAAAAGCTATTGTCGCTTGTCAAATGATGGAACGTTAAAATGAAACAGGGGCGAAATGATGAAAAATGAAATTTTACAACAAATAAAGCAATATGGCACGATTATTTTGCATAGACATGTAAGGCCAGATCCAGATGCCTACGGGTCACAAATGGGGCTTGCAGAAATTATCCGGGCTAGCTTTCCTGAGAAAAAAGTCTATTCAGTTGGAAATGATGAAAAGTCGCTCCAATTTCTTGGTATAGTAGACGAAATATCGGATGAAATTTATAAAGATGCGCTTGTAATTGTGTGTGACACCGCGAATCAAGAAAGGGTTTCAGACAAGCGTTTTAATCTTGGTAAAGCACTAATCAAAATTGACCACCATCCAAATGATGATGCCTATGGTGATTTGCTTTGGGTGGACACGACGGCTTCTTCTTGCAGTGAAATGATTGTCGCTTTTTGGGAAATGTTTTCGGAGGAATTAATTTTGACCGAAACTGCTGCGAGACTTCTTTATGCGGGAATTGTTGGTGATACTGGGAGGTTTTTGTATCCAAGCACAACGGAAGAGACTTTGCGTTTGTCCGCGCATTTAGTGACATTTCCGTTTGATCGTCCGGCTCTTTACCGAGAATTATATGAATTACCGAAAAATACGGTAAAGCTTTCTGGATATATTTTGCAAAACTTTGTCATGGATGAGAATGGTGCTGCAACCGTTTATTTAAGTGATACGCTTTTAAAAGAGTTTGAAGTTGATCCGCGCGACGCTTCCGCACTTGTTTCGTGTATCGAAAATGTGGAAGGTATCAAGGCGTGGATTATGTTCATTCAAGAAGGTCCTGTTTTCAGAGCTCGTTTGCGTTCTAAAGGTCCAGTTATTAATGAATTGGCCAAAGAATATGGGGGTGGTGGACATCCACTTGCTTCTGGTGCGACACTCCATAATGAAGAAGAAATAAAGGAAATGACGGCAAAATTGCAACTTATTTGTGCCACTAAATAATTGGAAAATAAAGTCGGATTAATTATCTGGCTTTATTTTTATATAAAAACACGAACACACTTTCTTTTTTATAGCTTAACCGATATAATGGAAAAAGAGAGTTTTGAAAGGAGAGAGGATAGTGGGTTTTGTTCATTTACAAGTTGCGAGCGCTTATGATTTGCTTTCAAGTACAGCATCGATTGATAAGCTAATCGCTAAAGCAAAAGAATACCATTATCCAGCCTTAGCAATTACGGATAAAAATGTACTTTACGGAGTAGTCGAGTTTTATCAAAAGTGTTTAGCGGCGGATATAAAACCAATTATTGGGATGACAGTGACGATTCAAGGTTACTTAAATCCAATTAATTCCTATGAGTTGATATTAATTGCGGAATCAACCGCTGGATATCACGAGTTATTAAAAATTGCAAGTGCTATTCAAACACGCGAAGAAGGACCAGAATTACCACAAAGCTGGTTACGCGCTTATAGCAGTGATTTGATTGCGATTTCGCCTGGTGCCAAAGGAGAAATCGAGCGTCTTTTGATGGAGGAGAATCGTGAGGGAGCACTAGAGGTTTACGCAAATTTGGCCGATATTTTTGGCAAGGAATCGGTTTATTTATCTGCGCAAAAAGAAAATCCGCGCCTTTTTGCAAAAATAGAAACATTTTCTGCAGAAGAAAAGGTGCCGGTTGTTGCGACAAAAAATGTACAATATTTAGAGCCAAAAGATGCGCAAGCGAAAGAAGTCTTAACTGCCATTCGCGATAATCGAACGGTCGACTGGACGACTTTACCACTCGCTGGACCAAATTATTTTACTTCACAAGAGGAAATGGAACGTGATTGGCAAACGGATTTCGAAAAACGAGCATGCATAGAAACTGGTGAACTTGCAAAGCGTTGTCATGTTGAAATTGCTTTGGATCAGCATCTATTACCTAGATTTCCATTAGAGGAAGGACAAACCGCGCCCGATGTTTTGCGTCAGACAGCCTATGATGGCTTAAAAGAACGAGATTTATTAGGGGCGGAATACCAGCAACGATTAGAATATGAATTAAAAGTTATTACGGAGATGGGATTTGCCGATTATTTTTTAATTGTGTGGGATGTTATTCGTTATTCTCGCGAGGCAGGAGTTTTAACAGGACCAGGCCGGGGCTCTGCGGCAGGATCGCTCGTTTCCTATGCACTCAGAATCACAGATGTCGATCCGATTCGATACAATTTACTATTTGAACGTTTTTTAAATCCAGAACGTATCACGATGCCCGATATCGATTTAGATTTTCCGGATAATCGCCGCGATGAAGTGATTTCGTATGTGGTATCTAAATACGGAGAAGCGCATGTGGCACAAATTGGTACGTTTGGAACACTGGCCGCAAAAGCGGCCATTCGCGATACCGCGAGGAGTTTTGGGCTCAATTCTGTACTATTATCTGAATGGTCTAAGTTGATTCCAAGTCAATTAGGTATTACGTTACAAAAAGCGCTACAAGAAAGTCCTCGTTTAGAAAACCATATTAAAAGTTCCAAAGAAAATGAAATGATTTGGGAAGTTGCTTGCCAAATCGAAGGTTTACCACGCCACATTTCGACGCATGCTGCCGGGATTGTTATTAGCGATAAGCCGCTCGTAGAACAAGTCGCACTTCAATTAGGTAGCGGAGATGCACGTTTGACACAGTTTGCTATGGGCGAATTAGAAAAAATTGGCTTACTTAAAATGGATTTTTTAGGACTTAGAAATCTTAGTTTACTCGACCGTGTCTTAAAATCGGTTAACTACAATAGGGAAAAACCGTTAACATTAGCCGATATCTCTTTAGAAGATAAAAAAACATTGAAACTATTCCAAACAGGTGACACGACAGGGGTATTCCAATTTGAATCGGACGGGATTCGACGTGTACTCCGAAAATTAAAACCAACTTCTTTTGAAGATGTTGTGGCGGTAGATGCACTTTATCGTCCAGGTCCAATGGAACAAATTGATACATTTATCGCTAGAAAACACGGAAAAGAAAAAATTCAATATCCTCATCCAGATTTAGCGCCTATTTTGGAAGTGACGTACGGCGTTATCGTTTATCAAGAACAAATTATTCAAGTAGCGAACCAAATGGCTGGGTTTTCACTTGGGGAAGCAGATTTATTAAGAAGAGCGGTCAGCAAGAAGAAAGCAGATGTCTTAAACGAGGAACGAATTCACTTTGTAGAAGGCGCTAAGAGTAAAGGTTATTCGGATGCTAGCGCTAACCAAGTGTATGATATGATTGTTCAATTCGCGAATTACGGTTTCAACCGAAGTCACGCAGCGGCTTATTCAAAAATCGCTTTTCAATTAGCTTATTTAAAAGCGCATTTTCCAGCTGCATTCATGTCATCGCTTCTTAGCTCTGTTTTCGGCAATGACGACAAAATTTCCCAGTACATTACCGAAGCGAAAAACTATGGAATTAGTATGTTAGCGCCAAGCATCAATCATAGTAATTACTACTTCCAAGTGGAGAATGAAACATCTATCCGCTATAGTTTCCGTGTTATTCGCAAAGTCCCAACGAAATTCATTTTAGAAATTATTAACGAACGAAAAAAAGCACCTTTCCGAGATTTCTTTGATTTTTGTGAAAGAATGCCACATAAAATGCTTTCAGAAACCGTTTTAGAAGCGCTCGTATTTTCTGGTTGTTTTGACGAATTTGGTGAAGATCGAGCAACGATTTTGGCAACTATTGATGCAGTGCTACAATATATTTCACTACTCGGTGAAGATTCAAAAGGGATGAATCTTTTCGCGGAAGATGATGACTTTTTGAAAAAGATGAAACCACGTTACCGGAAAACCGCGCCCATTTCGATTGATGAAAAGTTGGAGAAAGAAAAATTATACACAGGTCAATATGTTTCAGCGCATCCAGTATCGTATTATCAAAACAAATTACAAAACCTTGCAATCACAAGACTTGCAAATCTTTCTTCTGGCAAAAATTATCAAGTAGCTGCCTATGTACACGAAGTAAAATCAATTAGGACAAAAAAAGGCGAAACGATGTGCTTTTTAACAATTAGTGATGACTCCAAAGAACTGAGTGCTGTCATGTTCCCAGAAAGTTACCGTAAATTCGCTAATTTTGCACAAAAAGGGGAAATCCTCTTTTTGCAAGTGAAAGCAGATACGAGAAACGGGGAACTCCAGTTAATTATTAATAAGGCAGAAGATTTAAAAGAAATTAAAGCCCCAGTTAGATTATTTTTGAAATTAACAGAAACGCAGCAAATGGAGCAAATTAAACCGATTTTAGCGCGTTATAAAGGAGAAAGTAAGGTTATCGTTCATCAAGCGATAACGAAACAAACAGCAGAGCTAAAAAATATTCAAGTATCGCCATCAAATGAGTTGCAAGAAGCGTTAGTAGAGCTGCTTGGTCAAGAGAATGTAGTCATTAAGTAATCTTAGACTTTCTATATTTATGAAAAGTATGTTATAGTTTAACGTGGAAAACAATATTGCGCAGTCTGTCCAGTTCTAATTCGGATAGACTGGCATTTTGTCTTCTTGTGGGAAAATGCGGTTGATTTATGTTTCATGTCTTTATTCATTTTTTATTTTTACAACATTAAGAATCGTTAATAACCACAATAGAAAGCGTAAATGGGGAGGGTTATCCTTGCTAGGAGACTTGTTTACAAAACCAAAAAAGAGAAAATATGCCACAATTCCTTCTGATGGAACGAAAGCAGATGTTCCAGAAGGAATTATGACAAAATGTCCAGAATGTAAAAAAATAATGTATACCAAAGAATTGCAAAAAAATCTTATGGTATGTAATTATTGTGGTTTTCACCATCCAATTGGGGCAAAAGCACGAATCGATATGCTTGTTGATGAAGGCTCTTTTGAAGAAATTGATGCTAATTTAACGACAGCAAATCCACTTGGTTTTGAAGATTATATGGATCGAATTGAGAAAGATAAGCAAAAATCTGGTTTAAATGAAGCGATTCTTACTGGTCATGCAACTATTGGCGGTAATCCACTTGTTATTGCAGTGATGGATTCTCGTTTTAGAATGGCGAGTATGGGCTCTGTTGTCGGTGAAAAAATCCTTCGTGCTGTGGAAGATGCTGATAAAACAAATAAACCATTTGTTATTTTCACTGCATCTGGCGGTGCGCGTATGCAAGAAGGGATGCTGTCACTTATGCAAATGGCAAAAACTTCTGCTGCATTCAAGCGATTTAGCAACCACGGTGGGCTTGTTATCACGGTAATGACACACCCAACTACGGGGGGAGTTTCTGCTAGTTTTGCATCGCTTGGAGATTATAACTTTGCAGAACCAGGAGCACTTATTGGCTTTGCAGGTCGCCGAGTGATTGAACAAACCGTTCGTGAAGAATTACCAGAAGACTTCCAAACGGCAGAGTTTTTATTAAAGCACGGGCAACTAGATGATTGTATTTCACGCCTTGATTTGCAAAATAAATTAAGTTTTATTTTAAGCATTCACGTGAAAACACCTGAAGTGGGAGGTGAAGCGGATGGCGAATGAGATGGAATTTGAGAAACCCATTTTAGAATTAAAAAGCAAAATTGCGGACTTAAAAGAATACAATGAAACTTCTGATGTGGATTTGACCAATGAAATCGAAAAGCTAGAAAAACGCTTAGCTAAGTTAGAATCAAGTATTTATAGCAATATGACTGCTTGGGATAAATTTCAAGTAGCCCGCCATCCAGAGAGACCTACGACACTTGATTATATTTCACTTTTATTTGAAGACTTCATGGAACTTCATGGGGATCGTGCTTTTGGTGACGATGCTGCAATTGTTGGCGGTATCGCAACTTTCCACGGCATCCCAGTGACAGTTATCGGTCACCAACGAGGTAAAGATACAAAAGATAATCTGCATCGTAATTTTGGTATGCCTCATCCAGAAGGTTTCCGTAAAGCGCTACGATTGATGAAACAAGCAGATAAATTTGGTCGACCAATTATTTGCTTCATTGATACGAAAGGTGCCTATCCAGGTCGTGCTGCTGAAGAACGAGGTCAAAGTGAAGCCATTGCTAGAAACCTTTATGAAATGAGCGATATGAAAGTCCCAATTATTTCTATTGTCATCGGTGAAGGCGGAAGTGGTGGAGCACTCGCTCTTGGTGTTGGAAATCAAATTTTCATGCTTGAAAATGCGGTTTTCTCTGTTATTTCACCAGAAGGAGCAGCAGCTATTTTATGGAAAGATGCCAGTCAAGCGAAGAAAGCAGCGGAGTCTATGCGAATTACAGCTGGAGATTTGTTCGAACTTGGCATTACAGATGGAATTATTCCAGAAGTAAAAGGTGGTGCGCACCGAGATTTAAATGCGCAAGCCGAAGAAATTAACAAAACTATCACGAAGTCTTTACATGCACTAATGGCATTTTCTGAAGAACAATTGATAGAACAACGTTATGAAAAATTCAAGAAAATCGGTGTATATGATACTTTATAAACAATAAAAGAAGCGGATTTCCTAATTTTAGGAAATCCGCTTCTTTGGTATATGCCAACCCCTGAAATAAAGTTTATCCTTTCACAAGTATAGACCAATTATATTTATTTAAGCTATAAAGCCATTTTTAATAAGAATCGGAATAGACCGATATTCAAAATGGCGATTTGTAGAGCTTCTTGTTTAAAAAAGTGCTCTGTTGAAGCTTTTCATTTGACCTTTTTTCATGTAGAATAAACACATGTGATGAAAAACAATATCATTGTCTGAGGTGGTAAGTAAAATGAAACGAATTGCAATTTTAACAAGTGGAGGAGACGCTCCAGGAATGAATGCAGCCACTCGTGCTGTTGTACGGAAAGCAATCTATGAAGGACTTGAAGTTTACGGTATTAACTATGGCTTTTTAGGGCTAGTCAATGGCGATATTCGTAAACTAGAATTAGGTTCTGTTGGTGATTTACTTCACCGCGGAGGTACATTCCTTTATTCCGCAAGATATCCTGAATTCGCTACAGAAGAAGGACAACTTAAAGGAATTGAACAATTGAAAAAACATCAAATCGATGGCCTAGTTGTTATCGGTGGAGATGGTTCTTATCACGGAGCAGAAGCACTTACAAAACGTGGATTCCCAACTATTGGTATCCCAGGAACAATTGATAATGATATTTCTGGAACTGATTTTACTATTGGTTTTGATACTGCGTTAAATACTGTTCTTGATGCACTTGATAAAATCCGCGATACAGCTACAAGCCATGAACGTACTTTCATTATTGAAGTTATGGGTCGTGACGCTGGCGATATCGCTCTTTGGTCTGGACTTGCTGGTGGCGCTGAAGCTATCATCGTTCCAGAAGAAAGCTTTAATATGGATGATGTCGTGGATCGTTTGAACAAAGGTCGTGAACGCGGTAAAAAACATAGCATCATCGTCGTTGCTGAAGGTGTAATGTCTGGTAATGAATTTGCTAAACAATTAGCTGAGTATGGTGATTATCATGCACGTGTAACTGTTCTTGGACACGTTCAACGTGGTGGTAGCCCAACTGCATTTGACCGTGTGCTTGCAAGCCGTCTTGGTGCGCGTTCAGTAGAATTATTGTTAGAAAACCGCGGAGGATTAGCTGTAGGAATCCGTGAAAATAGAATTGTCGAAAATGACATTAGTGAAGTTTTAAAAGAAAAACACACACTGGATCAAAAATTATTTGATTTAGCATCTATTTTGTCGATTTAAAACGGCTGAAGAGCTGGCTGCCATGACAAAGCATGGTAGCCTTTCTTTGTGAAAAATTTTAGTAACGTATTAAAAATAAACTTTGAGGGTAAAGAAAAGTAAATCGTTCATTAAGCATACTGTAACAATCTGGAAAACGTTTTCTTGTTATCGTTACCATGCAGAGTGGTTGCAACTTTATTCACAAACTGACTTGTTTTACAAGGTTGTTACTGGTAAAATGTGGAAGATATGTTTATAATTAATACGAATGAATAGCTAAGTTCTAGGAGGAGTAATAACATGAAAAAAACGAAAATTGTTTGTACAATTGGTCCTGCAAGTGAGTCAGTTGACACTTTAGTTCAGTTGATCGAAGCAGGAATGAACGTAGCACGTCTTAATTTCTCTCACGGAGACTTTGAAGAGCACGGTGCGCGTATTGTAAATATCCGTGAAGCATCGAAAAAAACTGGCAAACAAGTGGCTATCTTACTTGATACAAAAGGTCCAGAAATCCGTACAAACGACATGGTTGGCGGAAAATTAGAATTCCAAACAGGTGATGTTGTACGTGTTTCTATGACTCCTGTTGAAGGAACAAAAGAAAAATTCTCCGTAACTTACGGCGAACTTTACGATGACGTAGAAATCGGTTCTTCCATTTTACTTGATGACGGTTTAATCGGTCTTGAAGTAATCGAAAAAGACGAAGCTAATCGCGAACTAGTAACAAAAGTACTTAACCCAGGTGTACTTAAAAATAAAAAAGGTGTTAACGTACCAAACGTTTCTATCAACCTACCAGGAATCACAGAAAAAGATGCTGCTGATATCCGCTTCGGTTTAGAACAAGGTATTGACTTTATCGCTGCATCTTTCGTACGTCGTGCTACAGATGTTCTTGAAATTACTAAAATTCTAGAAGAGCATAACGCAACTCACGTACAAATCATTCCTAAAATCGAAAACCAAGAGGGCGTTGACAACATCGACGAAATCTTACAAGTATCTCAAGGCCTAATGGTTGCTCGTGGTGACCTTGGTGTTGAAATTCCAGCTGAAGAAGTTCCGATTGTACAAAAAGAACTTATCAGAAAATGTAATAAACTTGGTAAACCTGTTATTACTGCAACACAAATGCTTGATTCCATGCAACGTAACCCACGTCCAACTCGTGCGGAAGCAAGTGACGTAGCGAATGCGATTTTTGATGGAACAGATGCAATTATGTTATCCGGTGAAACAGCTGCTGGGGATTATCCAGTAGAAGCAGTTAAAATGATGGCGAAAATCGCTGTTCGTACAGAAGAAGTATTAGTTGCTCAAGATAAATTTGCACTTAAACTTCACGAAAATACGGATATGACAGAGGCTATCGGTCAAGCAGTTGGCCATACTGCGAAAAACCTAAATGTACAAACTATCGTTGCTGCGACTCAAAGTGGTCACACAGCACGTATGATTTCTAAATACCGTCCAAAATCTCATATCGTTGCTGTAACATTCAACGAGCATGTATACCGCGGCTTAGCACTTTCATGGGGTGTTTATCCTCGTCTAGCTACTCCGGTTAGCAACACAGATGAAATGTTCGACCTTGCAGTGAAAGAATCTCTTGCTTCTGGCGTTGCGAAACAAGGCGATTTGATCATCATTACAGCTGGTGTTCCAGTTACTGAAAGTGGAACAACAAACGTAATGAAAATCCAATTAATTGGTGAAAAAGTTGTTAAAGGCCAAGGTATTGGTAGCAAATCTGTTATCGGTAAAGCAATCGTTGCTAAATCCAATGCAGAAGCACTTGAAAAAGCAGAAGAAGGCGGAATCTTAATCGTTAAAACAACGGATAAAGAAATGCTACCTGCATTCGAGAAAAGTGCAGCAGTTGTTGTGGAAGAAGGCGGTTTAACTAGCCACGCAGCAGTTGTAGGAATCAACCTTGGCATTCCTGTCATCGTTGGCGCTAAAGATGCAACATCTCTTGTAAAAGACGGTGAAATCATTACTGTTGATTCTCGTCAAGGCGTTGTTTATAACGGCAAAACAGCAACACATTAATAACCAACAGTCTAAAAAGCGTCCCGCATGCGGGACGCTTTTTTTATGCGCACGCCTGTATTATTTTTCGATTACGCCAAAATAGGTTATAATAGAGAGTAAGTATTGGAGTTGATTTTATGAGGAAATTTATTCTTTATTGGGCTTTATACGGCTTAATGGAGTTAATTATGTACGTTTGGTTATTCCAAGTAATTGGCTTTTGGCCACTACTTTTTATTCAGATAGCTTCAAGTGCTTTTGGTATTTTTATTTTCAAGCGACTTGGTGGCAATCTTTTTCGAAATTTACGAGATGGTCGTACTGTAGCCCCATATTTGTTGGATAGTTTGTGCTTTTTTATCGCTGGATTTTTATTAATTATTCCAGGTGTTATAACAACTATACTTGGACTACTCATTTTTATTCCATTTTCTCGCAAACTATTAAAACCCAAATTAACCAAATGGCTTGCAAATCAAAAGAAACATACGCAATATTATTATTTTGATATGTAATTAAAACCTCTATGGGAAAAATTTTCTATAGAGGTTTCATTGAAAAAAGGGCAATTCATTTTCCTTATGGCATTTTAGTATTACTATAAGGTATGTTTATGATATAATAATTGTTATCTCGCTTCCTAGATGCGTGATATTGAAAGGTGACTTAATATGTTTACGGAAAGTATGTTGTTTTTACTTCTTTTTTTACTTCTCGGACTTATAGCAAAAAATAATTCGCTTATCATTGCTGTAGCTGTCGTTATTTTGTTGAAGTTATTTCACGTCGATGGCAAAGCGATGGAAATGATTCAAGCAAAAGGGATAAATTGGGGTGTAACGATTATTACGGTTGCTATCTTAATTCCAATCGCAACTGGTCAAATCGGTTTTAAAGATTTAATTGATTCTTTCAAATCGGCAGCTGGCTGGATTGGCCTTGGTGCTGGAATTGCCGTTTCAATCTTAGCGAAAAAAGGTGTAGGCTATATGGCCGTTGATCCACAAGTGACTGTCTCACTAGTATTCGGAACCATTTTAGCAGTGGTGCTTTTTAGAGGTATAGCGGCTGGCCCAGTCATTGCAGCTGGTATTGCGTACATGGCGATGCAGTTAGTTGCATTCATAAAATAAGTACATACGTAAAAAAGGATAAAAGGAGGAAATGAAATGACGTTATCTAAAGGCTTAGAAAATGTATATGTTGCTGAAACTTCCATTAGCTCTATCATTGATGATATGTTAACTTATGTTGGTTATGGTATTGACGATTTAATGGAAAATAACGCTTCTTTTGAAGAAGTGATTTACTTATTATGGCATTTGCGTTTGCCGAATAAAGAAGAATTTAAAAAATTTAAACGAGAAATCCAAGAAAATATGGCAGTGTCTGAAACAATCATTACGAGCTTAAGAATGCAAAATCACCAAAAATTACATCCGATGAGTGTCTTAAGAACTACCGTCTCCATGCTTGGTGTATTTGATACCGAAGCTGAGTTAGACGACGGGGAGGCAGTTTACCGTAAAGGTTTGCGACTTCAAGCAAAAATGCCAACTATTGTTGCCGCTTTTTCCAGAATTCGTCGCGGACTTGATCCAATTCCACCTAGAGAAGATTTAAATATGGCAGCGAATTTCCTTTACATGATTACAGGAGAAGAAGCGGATGCGTTGTCGGTAGAAGCGATGAATAAAGCGCTTGTACTGCACGCTGATCACGAATTTAATGCTTCTACTTTTACCGCACGGGTTTGTGTGGCAACGCTTTCGGATGTTTATTCCGGCGTAACAGCTGCAATCGGTGCGCTGAAAGGCCCACTTCACGGTGGTGCGAATGAACGCGTATTTGATATGTTAGAAGAAATTGACCAAGCTGGTGATGTGCGTAATTACATTCAAGAAAAAATTGATACGAAACAAAAAATTATGGGATTTGGTCACCGTGTTTATCGCGGCGGAGATCCTCGCGCACAACATTTGCGTGAAATGTCTAGAAAGTTAACTGCCGAAAAAGGCGAAGAGAAATGGTTTGATATTTCGCTGCAAGTAGAAGAAGCTGTTTGGGAATTAAAACATTTAAAACCAAATGTCGATTTCTATTCTGCTTCCGTTTATCATGCGCTTGGCATTGACCGCGACTTGTTTACTCTTGTGTTTTCTGTGAGTCGTGTATCTGGTTGGTTAGCGCACATTTTTGAACAATATCGTGATAATCGTCTTATTCGTCCGCGTGCTATCTACGTTGGACCTGAAAATAGAAGTTATTTACCTGTAGAAGAACGAATTTAATGGAGGAGGAACAAACTTTATGAGTCAAAAAATTCAAGTAGAAAACGGTGTACTCAAAACACCAAACAAACCAGTCATTCCTTTTATTGAAGGGGACGGCACTGGTCCAGACATTTGGGCAGCAGCAAAACGCGTTTTAGATGCTGCGGTAAAAAAAGCGTACAATGGCGAAAAAGAAATTGCTTGGAAAGAAGTATTAGCTGGCGAAAAAGCATTTAAACAAACAGGAGAATGGTTACCACAAGCGACTTTAGATACAATTGATGAATATTTGATTGCTATTAAAGGACCACTTACAACTCCAATTGGTGGAGGTATCCGTTCACTAAACGTTGCCCTGCGCCAAGAGTTAGATTTATATGTTTGTTTACGTCCAGTACGTTATTTCAAAGGTGTTCCTTCACCGGTGAAACGTCCAGAAGACACAGACATGGTCATCTTCCGTGAGAACACAGAAGATATTTATGCTGGGATTGAATTTAAAGAAGGTAGTGTAGAATCGAAAAAACTAATCGACTTCTTAAAATCTGAATTTGGCGTTGACAAAATCCGTTTCCCGGAAACTTCTGGTATTGGTATTAAGCCAATTTCGAAAGAAGGAACAGAGCGTTTAGTACGTTCGGCGATTGAATATACGATTAAAGAAGGTCGTAAATCATTAACACTCGTACACAAAGGGAATATCATGAAGTTCACAGAAGGAGCTTTCAAAAATTGGGGCTATGACTTATGTGAACGTGAATATGGCGATAAAGTATTTACTTGGAATGAGTATGATCGCATTAAAGAAGCAGAAGGTGCAGATGTTGCTGACGCGAGACAAAAAGAAGCACTTGCTGCTGGGAAAATTTTAGTCAAAGATTCGATTGCGGACATTTTCTTACAACAAATCTTAACTCGTCCGGCCGAATTTGATGTAGTTGCAACAATGAACTTGAATGGAGATTACATTTCTGATGCACTTGCTGCTCAAGTAGGTGGAATCGGTATTGCTCCAGGTGCGAATATTAACTACTTAACTGGTCATGCAATTTTTGAAGCTACACATGGTACTGCACCGAAATATGCAGGTCTTGATAAAGTGAATCCTTCATCGGTTATTTTATCTGGCACACTTCTGCTTGAACATATTGGTTGGGGTGAGGCGGCAGCATTAATTAATCAGTCAATGGAAAAAACCATCGCTGCGAAAACGGTAACTTATGATTTCGCTCGATTAATGGATGGTGCAACTGAAGTTAAATGTTCGGAATTTGCGGATGAATTGATAAAAAATTTCTAAAAAAACTCATTTTGGTTTCTAAAACTAGTTTGTAATTTTATTTTCAAACATAAATATACGCTTTTAAAACAAACCATTTAATCCCATTCGGATAAGTGGTTTGTTTTTGTATTCCTATGGTAAAATAGACACAAGTGAATGACAATATCGAGGAGGATATCCCTGTGAATAAATTAGTATTAATTGATGGAAATAGTATTGCGAATCGTGCTTTTTATGCATTACCACTTTTAAATAATGACAAAGGTGTTTATACAAATGCGGTATATGGTTTTGCAATGATGTTGATGAATGTACTCGAAAAAGAAAAACCTAGCCATGTGCTCGTTGCATTTGATGCTGGAAAAACAACTTTTAGACATACCACATTTAAAGGTTATAAAGGCGGACGCCAAAAAACACCAAGTGAGTTATCTGAACAATTTCCATTCATCCGAGAACTTTTAACGGCGTATGATATCCCGCAATATGAACTTGCCAATTACGAGGCAGACGATATTATCGGAACATTGACGAAAAAAGCGGAAGCAGATGGCATGGAAGTTGCTATTATTACCGGAGACCGCGATTTAACACAATTAGCTTCTGGAAAAACAACGGTTTATATTACTAAAAAAGGTATAGCTGATATGGAAACCAATACACCAGAAACACTAAAAGAAAAATACAATCTAACACCTGAACAAATCATTGACATGAAAGGTTTAATGGGTGATTCCTCCGACAATATTCCTGGTATTCCAGGGGTTGGTGAAAAAACTGCCTTAAAACTGTTACATGAATTTGGTGGAACGGTGGAAAGTGTGTTAGAACATGCCGAAGAAATTTCCGGTAAAAAACTAAAAGAAAAAGTATTGGAAAATAAAGAATTAGCCATTCTAAGCAAAGAACTAGCTACAATCAATGTGGATTCACCGATTGAATGCACAGTCGAAAGCACGAAATATGATGGTTATCAAACAGAAAAAGTTATCCCTTTATTAAAAGAAATGAATTTTACAACACTTTTGAAGAATATTGAGGGAGATACACCGGAAGAAGCAAAAGAATTAAAAGAACTATCTTTTGAAATCGTAACAGAATTAAAAGAAAAACATTTTGGTGGGAAAACTGCGCTTTATGTGGAGTTAGAAAATGATAATTATCATACAGCTAATTTCATTGGATTAACAGTACATTCTAGCCAAGGGACGTATTTCTTTACAAAAGAAACTGCTGAAAATAGCGAGGCGTTCCGTGAATGGGTAGAAAGTGAACAAACAAAAGTAGTATATGATGCGAAGAAAACTATGGTTGCAATGAACCGCATTGGTTTGGCAATTTCTGGTATCACATTTGATATCATGTTAGCATCTTACTTGTTAAATCCATCTGACTCGATTGACGACTTTACAAGTGTTGCAGTAAGACATGATTATACAGAAGTCGAAACGGATGAAGCAGTCTACGGAAAAGGGGCCAAACGTAGCACGCCAGAAGAAAGTATTGTGGCAACACACTTAGCGAGAAAAGCGGTGGCCATTGCTGACTTAGAGAAAAGACTGGTTGCTGATTTAGAGGAAAATGAACAATTAGCCTTGATGGAAGATTTAGAGTTGCCACTAACTTTTGTATTAGCAGAAATGGAAATGCAGGGGGTTAGTGTAGATATAGAACGTCTGGAGAATATGAAAGTGGAGCTAGCGGGTAGACTAAAAACATTGGAAGAGTCGATCCATTCTCTAGCCGGCGAAGAATTCAATATAAATTCACCGAAACAACTAGGTGTGATCTTATTTGAAAAGCTTGGTCTCCCAGCAGTCAAGAAAACAAAAACAGGTTATTCAACAGCCGCGGATGTACTGGAAAGTTTATCTGGTAAACACGCGATTATTGATGAAATTTTATTATACCGTCAACTTGGTAAAATTCAGTCCACTTATATCGAGGGGCTGCTTAAAGTGACAGATAAAGAAACACATAAAGTGCACACGCGTTTCAACCAAACATTAACGCAAACAGGACGCTTAAGTTCAGTTGATCCGAACTTGCAAAATATCCCTATTCGTTTAGAAGAAGGACGGAAAATCAGACAAGTTTTCGTACCGAGTAAACCAGGTTGGAAAATGTTTTCAGCCGATTACTCTCAAGTAGAGCTGAGGGTTTTAGCACATATTTCAGAAGATGAAAATTTAATTTATGCATTTAAACACGATTATGATATCCATACAAAAACAGCAATGGACGTGTTTCATGTGGAGCAAGACGAAGTGGATTCACTAATGCGTCGTCAAGCTAAAGCGGTAAACTTTGGTATTGTATATGGAATTAGTGATTATGGGCTTTCGCAAAACCTTGGTATAACACGTAAAGAAGCAAAAGACTTTATTGATCGTTATTTTGTGAGCTATCCAGCCGTAAAAGAATATATGCAAGATATCGTTCGTTTTGCGAAAGAAAAAGGCTATGTAGAGACCATTCTACATCGTCGTCGTTATATTCCAGAGATTGTTAGTCGTAATTTTAATGTTCGTGGATTTGCAGAAAGAACGGCGATGAACACGCCAATTCAAGGTAGTGCTGCTGATATTATCAAAAAAGCGATGATTCTCATGAGCGAGCGTTTAGTATCTGAAAAATTAGAAGCCAAATTATTACTTCAAGTGCACGATGAATTAATCTTCGAAGCGCCTGAAGCCGAAATAGCTAAATTAGAAGAAATTGTACCAGATGTTATGGAAAATGCTGTAGAGCTTTCCGTGCCGCTTAAAGTAGATAGCGCCTTTGGTGACACTTGGTACGATGCGAAATAAATAGAGAAACGGGGAGTTTATAAATGCCAGAAATGCCGGAAGTAGAAAATGTCCGCGCAACATTACAAGAACTAGTCCCAGGTAAAAAAATAGATCAAGTAATTGTTCATGTCCCAAAAATGATTGTCTCAACACCACCCGATGAGTTTGTGCATATGCTTGTCGGGCAAGAAATAGAGGGTGTACGGCGCCGCGGGAAATTCTTGCTTTTTGATTTAACCAACTGTACGATTTTATCGCATTTACGAATGGAAGGTAAATTTCGGTTAATGGATGAAAAGGAAGAGGTTAGTAAGCATACACATATTATTTTTCATTTTGAGGATCACACGGAATTGCGCTTTTTAGATGTGCGAAAATTCGGCACGATGGAAGTAACGAATAAATACGGTGAGGGTGAGACGCGGTCAATTAAAAAGCTTGGCCCAGAACCGCTGACGCCAGCTTTTACACTAACGGATTTTGCGACTGGCGTGAAAAAAACAAGCCGTGCCATCAAAACAGCTTTACTTGATCAAAAGTTAGTAGCTGGGGTTGGAAATATTTATGCGGATGAAATTTGCTTTGAAGCAAAAGTACGTCCAGAAAGAGCGGCTAACTCACTTTCAGACAAAGAAATCAAACGCATTTTTGAAGCGACAAAAAGGATTATGACTGAAGCTGTAGCACTTGGTGGCTCCACTGTCAGAACCTATGTGAATTCGCAAGGTAAGCTTGGACAATATCAAGATAAATTAAAAGTATACGGCAAAACAGACGAACCATGTGTTGTTTGCGGAACGCCGATTGAAAAAATCAAATTAAATGGACGCGGGACACATTTTTGCCCGAATTGCCAAAAATAGAAAGCGAGCTGAAATCATGGGGAAAACGATTGGATTAACAGGAAGTGTAGCTACAGGGAAATCAACAGTGAGTAACATGATTCAGCAAGTGGGAATTCCGTTAGTAGATGCAGATATTGCTGCTAGAAAAGTAGTGGAACCAGGTACAGAAGGATTAAAGGAAATCGTTGCTTATTTTGGGGAAGAAATTTTACTTGCAGATGGCACGTTAAATCGAGCTAAATTAGGAGAAATTATTTTTAAAGATAAAGAAAAACGTGAAAAGTTAAATGAAATTACGCATCCTCGTGTGAAAGACTACATGTTAGAAGCACGAGAACGTTTTTTTGGAGCAGGCGAGGAACTTGTCTTTTTCGATATTCCGCTTTTGTTTGAAAGTCATTTAGAATCGTTGGTAGATCAAATCGTTGTTGTTTGGACCACCCCCGAAACAGAGCTAAAACGCTTGATGGAGCGAAATAATCTAACAAAAGAAGATGCATTAAGAAGAATTGAAAGCCAAATGGGAATCGATGAAAAGGCGAGAAAAGCTGATTTTGTCATCGATAATAATGAGTCCCTTGAAAAGACGCAAAAACAAGTTTATACATTTATTGAACGTTTTGTAAAGAACAAATAGCCACCCTTACTTTCACATGGTATAATGAGGCATACAAATAAACAGATAGAGAAATGCTAGAGATAGGAGTGATTTTTTGTGAGATGTCCTACTTGTCAATATAATGGTACACGTGTTGTAGACTCAAGACCGGCAGATGATGGCAATTCCATCCGAAGACGGCGTGAATGTGAAAAATGCGGATTTCGTTTTACTACTTTTGAAAAGGTAGAAGAGAGTCCTTTAATAGTTGTGAAAAAAGACGGAGCAAGAGAAGAGTTCGCTCGTGAAAAAGTGCGACGCGGCTTAATAAGAGCATGTGAAAAACGACCAGTTAGCGCAGAACAAATTGAAGAAATTGTCAATGAGGTAGAACGCGAACTGCGTAATATTGGAGACAGCGAAATTGCTTCTGACTTAATTGGTGAAAAAGTGATGAATAAATTAGCGAATCTCGATGAAGTTGCCTATGTGCGCTTCGCTTCGGTTTATCGCCAATTTAAAGATATTAGTGTGTTTGTAGAAGAGCTAAAAGATTTAATGGAAAAAAATAAAGATAGGTGAGTAAATTGACGGAATTTTGGATGGAGCTTCAAGCGGTAGACAGCTATCAAGTGAAAGCAAGTGGAATCTTGACCGGCGCCGACAGAAAAATTATTACGATGTTATATCAACCGCTAATGGGGGCGGCATGTCTAGCTTTATACCAAACACTGTTTACAGAAGTCGAAGAAAACAGACTCTGGTCAGAAGCACATTCGCACGTCCAACTTTTAAACATGCTTGATATTAGTTTGAAAGCGTTATTCGAGGCAAGGCTGAAATTAGAAGGCTTAGGTCTTCTAAAAAGTTATGTGAAAACCGAGAATGAGCAACGTTTTTATATTTACGAAATCTTGCCACCGTTATCACCAGAAAAGTTTTTTTCGGACGGACTATTAAATATTTATTTATATAGCAAAATTGGCAATGTGCAGTTTCAACGTTTGCGTCGTTTTTTTGCAGACGATACATTTGCCACCGATACATACAGCGAAATCACTCGTTCATTTCAAGATGTTTTCGAACCATTTAAAGGTGGTAATAGTGCAGTTACGACTGATACTAGTCAAACGTTACTAGACAAAGTTGCGGCCAAAGAAATTGAATTTGATGACGCAAGTTTTGACTTCAATTTATTTTTGAGTTTGCTTTCTCCTGGAATGATTGCTCGAGAAAAGATAACAAAAGAAGTACACCAAACAATACTAAAACTGCATGGGATCTATCAAGTTTCTGAAAAAGATATGCCGAGTTATTTGTATCGTGCACTTGATGCGAATGGTGAAATTGATATTGTTTATTTACGTAAAATAGTTCGGGAAGGTTACACCATCGAACATGGAGCCCCGCCAAAACTGCAAATGAAGCAGGAAACACCTGTCGCCAACGAGCCAGAAGAATCTTTAAATGATGAAGAAGCGCTGCAAGTATATTTAGAGAGCATCACGCCATTTCAACTTTTGGTAGACATTTCAGACGGGGCAGTTCCCGCTGAAACCGATTTGCGCGTTGTGGAAGAAGTCATGAACCAGCAAAATTTACCAGTTCCTGTGATGAATGTGCTGATTGAGTACGTGTTACTCCGGCTTGATCGGAAGCTGTCTAAAAATTACATGATGACGATTGCTGCTCACTGGAAACGAAAAAATGTAAAAACAGCAAAAGAAGCAATGGATCTAGCGTGGCAAGAGCACGAAAAATACAAACGACTTCAAGAAGAGTCAGCTACACCAAAAACGAATAATTACAACCGAAATTATCAAAAATCAACGCGAAAAGAAATTTTGCCGGATTGGTTTGATAAGGAGCAAGTTGCTCCAGCGGAAAATAAAATGACAGATAAAGAAAAACAAACACTCGAAGAACAAGTTCGTGAAATTAAAGAACGACTAAATAAAAGGTAGGTGAAGAAGATGGATAACATCGAAAGAACATTAGGACAACTTTTTGAAGGACGCGACTTTGAAAAAGAATACCAAAGTTTAAAACAACAAGTTCTCCATTATCAACCAATTCAAGACTTTTTCAAAGAGCATAAAGAAGAGGTTACCGAGCAATTAGTTAATCAAAACTTGTCCAATTTATATGAATTTATGACACAACACAAAAAATTCACCGAACAGGAAGAAACCTTAATGCCCGGCTATGCGCCAAAACTTGTCCTTAATGGGGAATTCATCACTGTCACCTATTATCCGACGAAAGAGAAAATAGAAGAAGATAAACGCCGTGCAGTTGAGCGGAGAATTCGTTCTCTTTATATGCCTAAACAAGTAGTGGACGCGAATTTAGCGGACTTTTATACCGATGAAGAATCGCGTCAATTGGCACTTGTGGAAGCGTATCAATTCTTAAATAATTACCCTCCAAAAAGTGGCGAGCGTGTCAAAGGCTTATTTATTCATGGTAGCTTTGGAACAGGAAAATCCTACTTGCTTGGAGCCCTTGCGAAAGAGCTAGCTTTGAAAGGAATCTCATCGACGCTTGTTTATTTACCCGAGTTCATGCGCGAAGTGAAACAATCTATTTCTGACAATACTGTTGGGGAAAAAATTCAATTTGCGAAAGAGACAGAAGTATTGATGCTCGATGATATTGGGGCAGAATCAATGACGGCTTGGACGCGTGATGAAGTATTGGGTGCGATTTTACAATTCCGGATGCAAGAGGAATTACCCACTTTCTTCTCGTCAAATTACAACATGGATCAACTAGAAAATCATCTAATGTTTGCCCAAAATGGCACGGAAGAAAAACTAAAAGCTCGCCGAATCATGGAACGCGTGCGCTATTTGTCAAAAGAGGTTAACTTAGAAGGTAAAAATCGCCGTTTCTAAAAAGTGCTTGCAAATATGTTTAATCGGGCTTATAATTTGAAGTAATATAAAACAAAGTGATGAAAAGGACAACCAATTTAACGGAAAATTTTAGAGAGGAAGGGTTAGCTGGGAACCTTCTATTGGAACTTAAATTTGGACCACCTTGGAACTTCTATTAGGAACGTGTTTAACTAGTAATAATAGACGGTTCGCTCCGTTATAGGCGACAAGAGTGAAGTAGTTATATTTAGCTATTTCTGAATCTTGGGTGGAACCACGAGCATAAACTCGTCCCTTGACAACAGGAGGGATGGGTTTTTTATTTTGCCATCCTAACCACACTAAAAAAAGAAAAGGAGAGATTAGTATGAAAATCACATTTCCAGACGGTGCAGTAAAAGAATTTGAGCCAGGCGTTTCAACAGCAGATATTGCTGCTTCTATCAGCCCAGGGCTAAAAAAGAAAGCACTCGCAGGTAAATTAAACGGGGAGTTACTTGATTTAGTAACACCAATCCACGAAGACGGAGCAATCGAAATCGTAACACCAGACCATGAAGATGCGCTTGGCATTTTGCGTCACAGTACAGCTCATTTAATGGCTCAAGCATTGAAACGCCTTTATCCAGATGTGAAATTTGGTGTTGGCCCAGCGATTGATACTGGTTTCTATTATGATATCGATACAGAGGCAGTTATTAGCGATGAATCTCTCGTTGAAATTGAAAAAGAAATGCAAAAAATTGTGCGTGAAAATATCCCAATTGAGCGCGAAGTTGTTTCTCGTGAAGAAGCAATTAAACGTTTCAAAGCAATTGGTGATCAGTATAAATTAGAACTTATCGAAGCAATCCCAGAAGATGAAACAGTGACAATTTATACACAAGGTGAATTTTTCGACCTTTGTCGTGGAGTCCATGTTCCTTCCACTGGCAAAATCCAAGTGTTCAAACTACTTAGTGTGGCTGGTGCATATTGGCGCGGAGACAGCAATAACAAAATGTTACAACGTATTTACGGGACAGCTTTCTTCGATAAAAATGGCTTAAAAGAATTTATCCAAATGCAAAAAGAAGCGAAAGAGCGCGACCATCGTAAATTAGGTAAAGAATTAGATTTATTTACAAATAGCGTTGAAGTTGGTCAAGGCTTACCACTTTGGTTACCAAAAGGTGCGACTATCCGACGCGTCATCGAACGTTATATTGTGGATAAAGAAGAACGCCTTGGTTACAATCATGTCTACACTCCAATTATGGCTAATGTTGAGCTTTATAAAACAAGCGGTCACTGGGATCATTACGATGATGGTATGTTCCCAACAATGAAAATGGACAATGAGGAGCTTGTTTTACGTCCAATGAACTGCCCGCACCATATGATGATTTATAAAAATGATATCCATAGCTACCGTGAACTACCAATCCGTATCGCGGAGCTTGGTATGATGCATCGTTATGAAATGAGTGGGGCGCTTGCAGGTCTTCAACGTGTTCGTGGAATGACTTTAAATGATGCACACGTGTTTGTTCGTCCCGATCAAATCAAAGATGAGTTCAAACGTGTCGTAGAGCTAATTTTAGAAGTATATAAAGACTTTGATATTACAGATTACTCTTTCCGTCTAAGTTATCGCGATCCGAAAAATACTGAAAAATATTTTGACGATGATGCTATGTGGGAAAAAGCACAAGACATGCTTAAATCCGCCATGGACGAAATGGAAATGGATTACTATGAAGCAGAAGGCGAAGCTGCATTTTACGGTCCAAAACTAGATGTTCAAGTGAAAACTGCAATAGGAAAAGAAGAAACACTTTCCACTGTACAACTTGACTTCTTACTTCCAGAACGCTTTGATTTAACTTACATTGGCGAAGATGGTGAGAAACATCGTCCAGTTGTCATTCACCGCGGAGTTGTATCAACAATGGAACGTTTTGTCGCATATCTAATCGAAGAATACAAAGGTGCTTTCCCAACTTGGTTAGCTCCAATTCAAATGGAACTTATTCCAGTTAACGCAGATGCACATTTAGATTATGCAAAAGGTGTACAAGATAAATTGCAACGCGCTGGACTCCGAGCTGAAGTGGATGATCGTAATGAAAAATTAGGATATAAAATCCGTGAAGCACAAACCAAGAAAATTCCTTATGCTTTAGTATTAGGAGATCAAGAAGTAGAAGCTGGTTCGGTTAACGTTCGTCGTTACGGATCCAAAGAATCTGAAACAATGGATCTAGATGCGTTTATCGCACAAGTTGTTGCTGAAGTAAGCAAATATTAATCACGAAAATACTGTCTCTTAAAGGGGACAGTATTTTTTCATGGTGCTTTTTTCCTCTTTTTCCGTTATACTAGTAAAAGATAATGAATAGAACAGGATGGAAAATTATGGATGTAAATAATGTAGAACTAATAATAAGCGCTGTTCGACCAGAGCAATATCCCGAGACAGACCTTCCAGAATATGCACTTGCAGGTCGATCAAACGTTGGAAAATCATCTTTTATTAATACGATGATTCGCCGCAAAAGTATGGCAAGAATTTCACAAAAACCAGGAAAAACACAAACACTAAATTTTTATAAAATTGAAGAAGCGCTTTTCTTTGTCGATGTACCCGGTTATGGTTTCGCCAAAGTGTCGAAAACCGAACGAGAAAAATGGGGCGTCATGATTGAAACCTATATCACTTCTCGCGAGCAACTTCGTGGTGTTATCCAAATTGTTGATTTACGCCATAAGCCAACAGAAGATGACCGAATGATGTATGAATTTCTGAAATATTACGATATCCCTGTCATCGTTGTAGCAACGAAAGCAGACAAAATCCCACGCAGCAAATGGCAAAAAAATGCTAAAATTGTGCGAGAAACACTTGATTTTGATCCTGATGACAAATTTGTCTTATTTTCCTCTGAAACAAAAATGGGAAAAGACGAAGCATGGCAGTTTATCAAAGAGGGAATAGAATAATAGAAGGAGTTGGAATGAAAAATCCAGCTCTTTTTTCCGTCTAAATACATAAACGGACTATTTGGTGTACACATCGAAAAGTGGTAGAATGTATTAGAGTTCAATTTAATTTTAGGAGGATTATCGAATGTTTATTCTCACCATGGGGCTGAATCATCACACAGCACCAATCGACATCCGCGAAAAATTAGTTTTTAAAGAAACCGAAGAAGAAATGGCCTTAGTAACATTACAGCAGGAAAAAAGTATCCTCGAAAATGTTATTATTTCAACGTGCAATCGAACAGAAATTGTTGCGGTTGTTGACCAAATACATACAGGTAGATATTACTTAAAACGCTTTATGGCTAATTGGTTTCAAATGGATATGGAAAAAATCGAGCCTTATTTGTTTTTCCATGAAGAAACAGCAGCTGTCCATCATTTATATAAAGTAACCGCGGGACTTGATTCGCTTGTGCTTGGAGAAACGCAAATCCTCGGACAAGTAAAACACGCATTCGAAATCGCCAAACAAACGGCTACAACAGGTACACTTTTAAATAAACTTTTTCGGGAAGTAGTTACTTTCGCAAAAAAAGTACATCACCATACAAAAATCAATGAAAATGCTGTTTCTGTCAGTTATGCAGCTGTAGAAGTTGCAAAAAAACTATACGGTTCATTAGATAACAAGAAAATTGTTCTGATTGGCGCAGGCGAAATGAGTGAACTTGCTCTGCAAAATCTTGCTGGGAGCGGCTTGACAGATATAACAATCATCAACCGCACGAAAGCAAATGCAGAGTTATTAGCGAACCAATTTCAAGCAAAAGTGGGCGCATACGAAAACATGGATGAACATTTGCTACTTGCAGATATCGTTCTCGTTTCTACAAGCGCGGCAGAACCAATCATTAAACAAACTGCGATGCAAGAATTGATGGAGCAAAAAGCGAGTTCAATGCTTGTGATTGATATCGGTTTACCCCGAAATGTTGAAAATGATTGTTCATATATTCCCAATTTCCACTTGTATGATATCGATGATTTGGCAGGAGTTGTTAGTGCAAACTCATTAGAGCGTCAACAAATCGTTCTGGAACTGGAAGATACGATTGAGTCAGAAGTTCATAATTTTTTCGAGTGGGAGAAACAGCTGGGTGTCGTTCCAATTATTCGTGCTTTGCGTGAAAAGGCACTTGATATGCAAGAAGTTACCATGACTAGTCTAGAAAATAAACTTCCAGGCTTAACAGAACGTGAATATATCCAAATCGGAAAACATATGAAAAGTATCATCAACCAAATGCTGAAACAGCCTATCTCAGAGTTAAAAGAAATGTCCGTAGAAGATGATGCAACTACAAGTATTGAACATTTTAAACGTATTTTTGGGTTAACTAAAACAGATGTGACAATAATAGAAAAAGAACAAGCCGAAACGAGGAGTTAACGGATGAAACGGAAAATAATTGTTGGTTCTAGACGAAGTAAATTAGCTTTAACGCAGTCAAACTGGGTAATTAACAAGCTTAAGGAAAATTATCCTGATTTTGATTTTGAAATTAAAGAAATTGTTACAAAAGGAGACCGTATTTTAGATGTTACACTTAGCAAAGTAGGCGGAAAAGGTCTATTTGTTTCTGAAGTAGAGCAGGCTTTAAGTGACAATATGATTGATTTTGCGGTACATAGTATGAAAGATGTCCCTTCAAGTTTGAAAGAAGGGTTAGTTATTGGTGCGATTCCAAAACGAGAATCTCCATTAGATTGCTTTGTTTTCAATCAAGGGAATGCCTTAGATGAGCTACCTCATGGTTCAGTTATTGGTACGAGTAGCTTGCGTCGAGCTGCACAACTTCTAAAACATCGCCCTGATTTTGTGATTAAGCCGATTCGAGGCAACATTGATACCCGCCTTCAAAAATTACATGCAGAAAACTTTGATGCAATTATTTTAGCGAAAGCCGGGCTAGCTCGAATGGGTTGGTTAGAAAATACGACATTAAAACTAGAAGATATTCCACCTGAACTATGTTTGCCTGCTGTCGGTCAAGGCGCACTTGCTATTGAGTGTCGTGAAAGTGATCAGCAAATTCGCGAGATGCTTACGTCTATTCATCACAAAGAAACAGGGATTTGTGTCGAAGCAGAGCGTGTTTTCTTGAAAAAATTAAATGGTGGCTGTGAAATTCCGATTGCAGGTTTTGCTACAAAAGCGAATGAAGCCGTTCATTTTAAAGGATTAGTGGGTAACGCAGACGGATCCATAATTCTTGAATCGGAACAGGTCGGTGCAAATCCAAGTGAAATTGGAAATAAAGTAGCAGAAGATTTGCTAAGTAAAGGTGCAGATACTATTATCCAAGAACTGAGAAACATATGAATAAAAAAGTTGTTTTAACAAGAGAGGCGAGCAAAAATCAATCTTGGCAAACCTATTTCGCGCAAAAGGGTTTTGAAGTGGTGTCCATTCCGCTAATTAAAACACGACCTAAAAAAATCAGTTTGAGCCACGAACAACTAGAAACGGAATGGCTTTTTTTAACGAGTGCAAATGCTGTAGAGTATTTTTTCATGAATCAACCTGGAGAAGTACATTACAAAATAGCTGTAATTGGTGAAAAAACAAGAGAGAAACTAGCGGAATATGGTTATAATCCTAGTTTTGTTCCGTCTATCTATCAGTCAGAAATGTTTTTAAAAGAGTGGTTGAATGAAAACCCAGAAAAAACGAGTGTCTTACTACCACAAAGTAATTTAAGCAGAAGCATTATAAAAGACACGCTAACAGATAAAGGGCATCTTGTTCACCCGGTGGAACTTTATGAAACAGTTTTCCCAGAGAATTCTAAAACAAAGTTAGCTGAACTATTGAATTCAAATGAAACACACCTAATTATTTTTGCCAGCCCATCAGCTTGGAAAAATTTCTATTCCATCGCGAAATCATTCCCTGTACAAAAAGAAAAATGGCATATCGCATCAATTGGGAGTATCACGACAGAAGCAATTTTGGCAGATGGCTGGGAAGTGAAATATCAACCAAAAACCTTCACCATGAAGCACTTAGCTGATTTGATAATACAGGAGGAATTAAAATGAAAAATCAATTTGATAGACACCGTCGACTAAGAAAAACAAAAACAATTCGTGATTTAGTGAGAGAAACAGTTTTACATACAGATGATTTAATCTATCCGATTTTTGTCAAAGATGGCAAAGAACCAAAGACAGAAGTAGTTTCCATGCCAGGCGTTTTCCAATTTCCTTTGCACGAACTAGAAGAAGAAATGCGCATGGTAGAAAGCCTCGGTATTAAAGCAGTTATTTTATTTGGAATCCCTGCAGAAAAAGACGCAGTTGGAACACAGGCGTACCACAATCACGGTATTATTCAACAAGCCACAAGACTTATTAAAAAAAGCTTTCCTGAAATCCTCGTTGTAGCCGATACTTGTTTATGTGAATTCACTGACCATGGACATTGTGGTGTTATTGAAAATGGTGAAATTCTAAATGACGAATCACTCGATTTATTAAAACAAACAGCTGTTAGTCAAGCAAAAGCAGGAGCTGATATCATTGCGCCTTCTAATATGATGGACGGTTTTGTTCAGGTAATACGTGAAGGGCTTGACGAAGCAGGATTTTATGATATTCCAATTATGTCTTATGCCGTTAAATATGCTTCTGCTTTTTATGGACCTTTCCGTGATGCTGCTGGAAGTGCACCACAATTTGGCGATAGAAAATCATATCAAATGGACCCTGCTAATCGTGAAGAAGCTCTTCGTGAAGCGATATCTGATGAACAAGAGGGAGCTGATTTTCTTATTGTAAAACCCTCCTTATCTTATTTAGATATTATGCGCGATGTGAAGAACAATACGAATTTACCAGTAGTCGCTTATAATGTTAGTGGTGAATATGCAATGGTAAAAGCCGCTGCACAAAATGGTTGGATAGAGGAAGAAAAAATTGTTTTAGAAATGCTAACTAGCATGAAACGCGCAGGCGCAACACTTATCATTACCTATTTTGCAAAAGACGTTTCTAAATACTTAAATAAATAGGAGGGAAGAAATTTGCAAATCTATTCAAAATCTGAAAAAGCATTTAAAGAAGCGAAAAAAGTTTTACCTGGTGGTGTAAATAGTCCTGTTCGAGCATTTAACTCCGTCGATGCCTCACCGGTTTTTATGGATCACGGAAAAGGCGCTTATATCGCCGATGTAGATGGAAATGAATATATTGATTACGTGTTATCTTGGGGACCGCTAATTTTAGGTCATGCAAATCCTTCCGTTGTGCAGGCTATTACAAATGCCGCAATGAAGGGGACTAGTTTTGGCACACCTACTGAAATCGAAACAGAATTAGCAAAATTAGTTATTGAACGTGTACCATCTATTGAAATAGTTCGTATGGTTTCTTCTGGAACGGAAGCAACGATGAGTGCAATTCGTTTAGCTCGAGGTTATACAAAGAGAGACAAAATCTTAAAATTTGAAGGAAGTTATCACGGTCACGGAGATTCCTTATTAATTAAAGCTGGTTCAGGAGTAGCAACACTCGGATTGCCCGATTCCCCAGGAGTTACAAAAGGACTTGCAGCTGATACTATCACGGTGCCGTATAACGATATCGATGGTGCGAAACTCGCTTTTGAAAAATACGGGGAAGAGATAGCTGCTGTTATAGTGGAACCTGTTGCAGGAAATATGGGTGTTGTTCCTCCGATTGAAGGATTTTTAGAAGGGCTACGAGAACTTACGACTAATTACGGATCTTTACTGATTTTTGATGAAGTGATGACCGGTTTTCGAGTTGATTACTATTCTGCTCAAGGCTATTATGTGGTCACACCTGATCTTACTTGTTTAGGTAAAGTAATTGGTGGTGGTTTACCAGTAGGTGCTTATGGTGGTAAAAAAGAAATTATGGAACAGATTGCTCCGGCTGGTTCTATTTATCAAGCTGGAACTTTATCCGGAAATCCATTAGCAATGAATGCTGGATTTGAAACAGTGCGCCAATTAACACCGCAACATTATGATGTTTTCCGCACTTTAATTAAGCGAATGGAAGAAGGGCTAACAGAAATTTCCACTAGACGACAAGTACCTCTTTCGATTAACAAAGCGGGTTCTATGTTTGGCTTTTTCTTTACTGATCAAAAAGTAATTAATTTTGATACAGCCAAAACGAGTGATTTAGAATTTTTCAGAAGCTATTACCGAGAGATGTTAGGGCAAGGGATTTTCTTACCACCTTCTCAGTTTGAAGGTGTCTTCATTTCTACGATGCATACCGAGAAAGAAATTGATAAAACATTAGAAGCTTTTGATACTACGTGTAAAATACTTCGTGGCTAATTGACGAATAGGGAATCTTTTGTTAAAATTATTTCTAGTATATAGATTTAAATGCAATGAAGAGGAAGAGTAAGGCACTTATTTTTCAAAGAGAGAAAGCGGTTGGTGTAAGCTTTCAAAAATAATGTCTGAAGGTAGCCTTGGAGCAGTATTCCTGAACTTTAAGTAGGGAATAACCGGTAGATTTTCTCTATCGTTAACACAATGAAGTGCCTACACTTTTTTTCTGTAGGTAAAAAGGTGGTACCGCGAATAATACTCTTTTCGTCCTTTTACAAGGATGAGAAGAGTTTTTTATTTTGCTTAAAAAAGGAGGAATCATGATGACAACTGAACACAATGAAATAAATATGCCTACAAAATACGAGCCGAGTAACGTAGAAGCTGGTAAATATAAATGGTGGCTAGAAAAAGAGTTTTTCAAAGCAGAAGGAAATACAGATAAAGAACCTTACAGTATCGTTATTCCGCCGCCAAACGTAACAGGGAAACTTCACTTAGGACATGCATGGGATACTACTTTACAAGACATTATTACTCGGATGAAACGGATGCAAGGATTTGATACTTTGTATTTACCGGGTATGGACCACGCTGGAATTGCAACTCAAGCTAAAGTAGAAGCAAAATTAAAAGAAGACAACATTTCTCGTTATGACTTAGGACGCGAAAAATTTGTGGATAAGACTTGGGAATGGAAAGAAGAATACGCTGAGTTTATTCGCGAACAATGGGAGAAGCTAGGTCTTGGCTTAGATTATTCAAGAGAACGCTTTACTCTTGATGACGGTTTATCTGATGCTGTCAAAAAAGTATTCGTAACATTATACAATAAGGGCCTTATTTACCGAGGCCAATATATAATCAATTGGGATCCAGAAGCGAAAACAGCTTTATCGGATATTGAAGTAATCCACAAAGATATTGAAGGTAGTTTCTATCATTTGAAATATCCGCTTACTGACGGTTCTGGTTACTTAGAAGTAGCTACAACTCGCCCTGAAACAATACCCGGTGATACTGCTGTAGCGGTTCATCCTAAAGACGAAAGATATCAGCACTTAATCGGTAAAACAATCATGTTACCTATTTTAAATAGAGAAATCCCAATTGTAGCTGATGACTATGTTGAAAGAGAATTTGGCTCTGGTGCAGTAAAAATTACACCTGCACACGATCCGAACGATTTTGAAGTAGGGAATCGTCATGACTTACCAAGAATTATTGTCATGCATGAAGATGGCACAATGAATGAAAATGCTGGAAAATATGATGGATTGGATCGCTTTGTAGCTAGAAAAGAAATTATTCAAGACTTCAAAGATTTAGGTCTATTTATCAAACAAGAGCCGCATTTGCATTCTGTAGGGCATTCAGAGAGAACAGGAGCCGTAGTAGAACCATATCTTTCTCTTCAATGGTTTGTAAAAATGGAACCTCTTGCTGCGGAAGCATTAGCACTACAAAAAACAGAAGACAAAGTGAATTTTGTGCCAGCTAGATTTGAAAAAACATATGAAACATGGATGGATAACATTCATGATTGGTGTATTTCACGTCAATTATGGTGGGGACACAGAATCCCAGCTTGGTATCATAAAGAAACTGGTGAAATTTATGTTGGTGAAAAGGAGCCTGAAAACCTTTCTGAATGGGAGCAAGATGAAGATGTATTAGACACTTGGTTTAGTTCCGCTTTATGGCCATTTTCAACAATGGGATGGCCTGATATGGGGAATCCAGACTTCAAACATTTTTTCCCAACGAATACTTTAGTTACAGGTTATGATATTATCTTCTTCTGGGTATCCAGAATGATTTTCCAATCTGTAGAATTTACTGGGAAAAGACCTTTTAAAGATACTTTGATTCATGGCTTAGTGCGTGATTCCGAAGGACGAAAAATGTCTAAATCACTCGGCAATGGTGTGGATCCAATAGAAGTTATTAACAAATACGGTGCTGATTCTCTGCGTTATACACTTGCAACTGGTTCATCACCGGGTCAAGATTTGAAGTTTAGCTATGAAAAAGTAGAGTCTACTTGGAATTTTATTAATAAAATTTGGAATGCATCTCGTTTTGTATTAATGAACTTAGATGGGATGAAACATAGTGAAATTGATTTGACTAAAGTGACCGAGGTTAGTGACAAGTGGATATTGACTAGACTTAATGAAACAATTCAAGCAGTTACCTCCTTGGGTGAAAAATATGAATTTGGTGAAGTGGGAAGAACATTATACAACTTTATTTGGGATGATTTCTGTGATTGGTATATCGAAATAGCGAAAATCCCTTTATATGGAGAAGATGAAGTGGCAAAACAGACAACTAGATCTGTACTTGCATATACTTTAAATGCGACGATGCGATTGCTTCATCCATTTATGCCTTTTGTGACAGAAGAAATTTGGCAAAACCTACCGCACGAAGGGGAGTCCATCACAATTTCTGAGTGGCCAGAAGTTAATGAAAATCAGATTGATACTAAAGCTTCCACCGCAATGGCTACGCTAGTTGAAGTGATTCGTGCAGTTCGGAACATTCGATCAGAAGTAAACACACCTCTTAGCAAACCGATTATTCTTGAAATAAAACCAAAGGATGATAACTACAAAGAAATTTTAGAACAAAATATTTCTTATATTGAACGTTTTTGTAACCCAGAACAGGTGACAATTTCCTTTGATGTTGAAGCATCTAAAACGGCGATGACAGCTGTAGTATCTGGGGCAGAGATTTTCATCCCGTTAGAAGCATTAATTGATTTAGACATAGAGATTGCTAGGCTTGAAAAAGAACTAGAAAAATGGAACAAAGAAGTAGCTAGAGTACAAGGGAAACTGAATAATGAGCGATTCATTAGTAAAGCTCCTGAGAATGTAGTGGCAGAAGAACGCTTAAAAGAAAAAGATTATCTAGATAAAAAAGCCTCTGTACTTGAAAGAATTGAAACATTAAAAGAAGTATAAAAAAGTGAACTGACTTTATCATGGAACCAAGTGGTAGGGTCAGTTTTAAGGTGGTTTAAATAATGACATTGAATTCATATGAAGAAGCTTTAGATTGGATTCACGGAACGCTTCGCCTAGGAATAAAACCTGGATTAGCTCGTATGGAATATATGATGGAAAAGCTAAATCATCCAGAAAAGACGAATAAATGGGTGCACATTGCGGGCACAAACGGAAAAGGATCTACACTTACTTTTATTAGAAATGCTTTGGAGGAAGCTGGTTATAGAACAGGAACCTTCACCTCTCCTTATATTGAGGTTTTTAATGAACGAATTAGTGTAAACGGTGAGCCAATTAGTGATGAGCTGATTGTTTCATTAGCGAATCGTATCAAACCTATTGCAGAAGAGTTAGAAGAAACCGTTTATGGCCCACCCTCAGAATTTGAAATTATTACAGCAATGATGTTCCTATGTTTTGCAGAATATGTTTCCATAGATATTGGTATTGTTGAAGTGGGTCTAGGGGGAAGACTAGACTCTACGAATATTCTAGTGCCACTTATTTCTGTTATTACCTCGATTGGGATGGATCACATGGAATTTCTTGGTGATACTATGGAGCAAATTGCTAGTGAAAAAGCTGGTATAATAAAACCAGGTGTCCCAGTTATTTCAGGAGCTATTCAAAAAGAAACGCAAGAAGTAATAGCTGAAATAGCGGCTAACAACAAATCCAATATTGCTCAATTATATGATTCTTTTTCTATGATTAATAAAAATGGGGTCAATACCTATAAAACTATTTATGGAGAAGAGATAAATAATCTTTCCATTGGACTCCTTGGTATTCATCAATTGAATAACGCTGCGATAGCTATTAAAGTATTGCAATACTTAAATACATTTTCTAGCTTTACAATTGATTTGGCAGCAATTAGAAAAGGATTGGAAAAAGCATTTTGGCCAGGACGAATGGAAAAAGTTATATCGAATCCATTTATTATGTTAGACGGGGCCCATAATCCAGAAGGTATCAATACATTCGCTCGTTCCATTGAAACATATCCAGAACCTAAAAAAATAGTAGTGAGTATTTTAGCAGATAAAAACTACCAAGAAATGTTAGCTACATTAAGGGCTATTCCCAATTCGGAAATAATACTAACTACCTTTAACTACCCAAGAGCTATGACGACTGAAGAAGTACTGCAAATTGGGAAAAAGGAAGGGATTTTAGTGAATCCGGATTGGAAACAAGCGTTAAACAACCTTTCTAAAGGTGAATCCGATACTAAAATTTTTGTTACAGGATCGCTTTATTTTATTTCAGAAGTTCGGAACTATTTGTTGACCTCTATACGTTAATCTTTTGAATATAACGAGTATACTTGGAGAAATAAAAAAGAACAAATAGCTAAAAAAGGATTTTCAGAGGCTAAAATATACAAAAAACCTATTTTCTTCTTAGATGGAAAATAGGTTTTTTACTATGTCTAGAGGGTGAAAAAGCAATTTTAGCTATATGCAAAAATAATTTAACTCTGCTATTCTAGTTTTACAACTAGGAGGTGACAGATGATTTACTTTTTATTGATAATTTATAGTGCAATCTTTATGTCTTTTATTCATGTTGCAGGAGAATGCTTTCCAATAAAAAAAACATTTTTATTCCGCTTCTCAGAGTGTAATTATTGTCAAAAGACACTAGCTTTCTATCATATTATTCCCATTTATTCCTTTTTATTTTTGGGCGGAAAGTCTCAATGTTGTGGAAAACGGATTCCGACAATCTATTTTTTTATGGAAATAGTGACACCAATTTATATAGTCTTTTTATACAGTCAATATTCTTTTTCTTATTCATTTTCAGTGTACTGTATTATTTATTATTTTTTAGCTTTTTTCTTTATTACAGATATTCTTTATTTACATGTCCCTAACTCTATATTAATTGCATTTTCTTGTTCGCTAATTATTGTAGCCATCCTATATAATCAGCCTATGCTAGATTTTATTTATTCAAGCATACTCAGTTGTTTTTTCTACTTCCTTTTCTTTATTATCTTTCGAAAAGGGATTGGTCTTGGAGATATTAAAATACTTATTATTTTAAGTAGCTTTTTAGGTTTTAAAACAGGATATTATATCTTTTTTCTAGCAATTATTTTGGGGACAGTTATATTATTCACTGCATTACTATTCAAAAAAGTGAAGAAAAATAAGCAAGTTCCATTTGTGCCATATATTTATGCTTCCTTCCTGTTGATTAGTATTTTGATGAAATAGGAGCTGATTTTATGTTAACAAATGAAATATCAGAAAATGAAAAACCTCGCGAAAAATTACTAAATTATGGGATAGAGTCACTTTCCTCTTCAGAATTAGTCGCTTTAATTATCGAAACAGGAACTAAAAATGAATCTGTTTTGACAATTGCAAATAGAATTATTATGAAATTCAAAAATGTGGCTGAAATGCAATATGCTTCAATAGAAGAATTTCAATTAATTAATGGAATTGGAATAGCAAAAGCATCTAAAATAATGGCAGCGATTGAGCTAGGGAAACGTATAAGTATAGTAACAGAACAAGAAGAAGTGGTTGTTAGGTGTCCGGAAGATGCAGTGAAGCTTGTAATGCCTGAGTTAGCTTTTCTTTTTCAAGAACATTTTCATTGCCTATTTTTAAATACAAAAAACCAAGTCATATATCGACAAACGATTTTTGTTGGTGGACTGAATGCTTCTATTGTCCATCCTAGAGAAGTTTTTAGATTAGCACTCAGAAAATCAGCTGCATCCATAATGTGCTTCCATAATCATCCATCTGGGGACCCAGCTCCGTCTAGTGAAGACTTACTTGTAACTAAGAGATTAGCTGAAGCTGGTAATATTGTCGGCATAACCTTATTGGATCATATAATCATTGGCAAAAATAAGTATATTAGTTTAAAAGAAAAAGGTTATTTTTAAATCCAAAATACTGTTCACAAAATATCTACAGACATTTTTCGCTGCCTTGTGCTAAAGTGATTATCAACAAAAAAGTGAAGGTGGTTTATCATGTTAAGTAGATGGAAAGTTTATAAAGATAGTATTATTGTTTTTTCAATAATGATTGGCATGTTTACTATTCCAATTTTTCTTTGCTTAATGGAATTTTTTAAATGAAATTTATCTTTTCAAAAGTATATTCTTAATAAATTTAACAACACTTAAAAATAGTTTTTAAAGAAAAGTTAAAATTTTTTCCTTCTCATGAAAAATTAATGTCTAGTAGTCTTACTTATGTTATAATAAGATGGTTGTTTATGTGTCTAAATAGAAACATTGACACAAAGGGATAAGGTAACATTAATTTAATGGACGAATAAGGAAACTTAATGTATCCTGTAGAATATTACGAAGGAAAAGGAGAATACAGATGTTTGGATTTGGTAATAAAGATATTGGAATTGATTTAGGGACAGCGAACACACTTGTCTATATGAAGGGAAAAGGTATTGTCCTTCGTGAACCTTCCGTTGTAGCAATGAAAAAAGACACACAAGAAATAGTTGCAGTTGGTAGCGATGCTAAAAATATGATTGGTAGAACGCCAGGAAATATTGTTGCAATTCGTCCAATGAAAGATGGCGTTATTGCTGATTATGATACAACAGCAGCGATGATGAAGTATTACATACAAAAAGCTGGTAAGAGCGTTAATGCAAGTAAACCACGCGTGATGATATGTGTACCTTCTGGAATCACAGGGGTTGAAAAACGTGCTGTTATCGATGCAACTCGTCAAGCAGGAGCTAAAGATGCGTTTACAATTGAAGAACCATTTGCTGCAGCTATTGGTGCTGGTCTTCCCGTGGGTGAACCAACAGGTAGCATGGTTGTAGATATTGGCGGGGGAACTACGGAAGTTGCAGTCATTTCACTTGGTGGGATTGTAACTAGCCGCTCTGTAAGAACTGCTGGTGATGATTTAGATGAAGTTATTATTAATTATATCCGTAAAAAATATAACCTATTAATTGGTGATCGTACTGCAGAAGCAATCAAAATGGAAATTGGTTCAGCTAGTCCAAATGGTTTGGATTTATCTCCATTCAGTATTCGTGGACGTGATTTAGTAACTGGTCTTCCTAAAACAATTGAAATTACACCAGAAGAAATTAGTGAAGCACTTGCTGATACAGTAGCTGCGATTATTGATGCTGTAAAAGGAACTCTTGAAAATACACCACCTGAATTATCAGCTGATATTATGGATAAGGGTATTGTACTTACAGGTGGAGGAGCTCTTTTACGTAATTTAGATACGGTTATTTCTGAAGAAACTAAAATGCCAGTTATTATTGCAGATGAGCCACTTGATTGTGTTGCAATTGGAACAGGAAAAGCTTTAGAAAATATGGATATGTATAAACGTAAAAAAATGAACTAAATGGACACACTCATTTATGTCATATAACAAGATGAATTAGCTTCAAAAAAATGGAAAAAGAGTACTAACGAGATGAGGTGTCGTTATGCCGCAATTTTTTCTCAATAAACGTTTGATTATCTTGTTAATATCTATTATTGTTCTTGTCGCGTTAGTTGGTTTTTCTTTACGTGATCGTGAGAATGCTTCGTGGCCGGAACAATTTGTGAAAGATGTTGTTGGATTTGGCGAAAATTTAGTAGCTAAGCCTACTTCATTTATCTCAGGTGCAGTCGGTGGAGTGGTTGATTTAAAAAATACTTACACTGAAAACCAACATCTGAAAGAACGTTTAGAAGAATTGGCACAACTTGAAAGTGAAGTTGCAGACTTAAAAAAAGAAAATAAAGATTTAAAAGAAAGCCTTGATATCACTGATAGTATACGTGATTATGATCCGCTTAATGCTTCTGTTATTTCTAGAAATCCTACTAATTGGAATGACCAAATAGAAATTGACAAAGGTTCAAGTGATGGAGTGAAACCTGATATGGCAGTTACTACACCAAGTGGTCTTATTGGCAAAGTAACAACAACAGGTGCTAAATCGGCTACGGTTGAATTATTAACTTCATCGGATGTTAAAAATCGTGTTTCTGCTAAAGTGCAGGGGGAGGAAAACGCATTCGGAATTATCAATGGGTACGACAGTGATAGCAAGTTGCTCGAATTAAAACAATTACCGTATGACATGAAATTTAAAAAAGGACAGAAAGTTGTTACTTCTGGACTCGGTGGGAAATTCCCAGCAGGAATCTTTATTGGTACAATTGAAAAAGTTGAAACTGATAAAATGGGATTATCTCAAACCGCGTTTATTAAGCCGGGTGCTGACATGTATGATCTAAACCATGTAACTGTACTCAAGCGTTCAGCGGAAGCAGGAGCTACGGATGATGATGCAACTAGTTCAGACGCGACTGGAGGACAATAATCATGAATGTTAAGAAAAACATTGCGCTTCCTGCAATCATGGTTGGAACCTTTATTCTAGAAGGAGTTTTTAGCCTTCAGTTTGCGAATGGTCTTTTTAATGATAAGCATCTTTTTATTCCGCATTTTTTACTAATTATGTTGACGATTATGACTTGTTTTTATAGACGAAATACGACTTTAGTCTATGCTTTTATTTTAGGTTTAGTGTTTGATATTTATTATACAGGCGTGATGGGGATTTATTTTGCAATCTTTCCTTTTACTGTCTATATCACAGATAAATTTATGAAAGTGTTACAAAATAACGTACTGCTTGTTGGATTAATCGCGATATTTAATATTATTCTTACAGAAAGTTTAGTATATGCGTTTTATTATTTGATTGGTACGACAACGATGACGATTCCTGTTTTTATTGATCAACGTTTATGGACAACCATTTTGTTTAATTTGGCATTCTTTTTAGTTGTCTTTTTCCCATTCCGATTGTTTCTCGATCGTTTGGTTAAATCAGAATAACTATCGTAATTTTATCAGTTTGAATTCGCTATTACTTGAAAAAGTATGACTGTGGAGAATCTCCACAGTTTGCGATTTCAAGCTGTTTTTTTCAAAAAAAGTATTTTTTTATTATCATTTAATTTGAGTTAGTGTATACTAAAGGCTAGAGTATAAATGTTGCGGGGTGAAATCGTATATGAAGAAGAATGTTCAAATTAAAGGCACAAAAGACGGCATTAGTATTTTTCTTAGTGATAAAGCGAGTATACTTGAGTTGCAACAAGAATTAACTCAATTGCTAGCAGATCAGAAACAAAACCCATACTCTGGCGAAAAATTAGAGGTGCAAGTTCAAATTGGTAACCGTCTATTTTCAGAGGAAGAAGAGCGCGAAATATCCACTATTATTCATAAAAATAGTCAAATGAAGATTAGTGCATTTTATAGTAATGTGATGTCTAAAGAGGAAGCAAAAAAATGGAAAGAAAACGATCAGATTTTTTCTATGGCAACGATTATTCGTTCTGGACAAGTTGTTCAAGTTCCAGGAGATTTCTTGCTAATTGGTGATGTGAATCCTGGGGGACAAATCCGTTCAAATGGGAATGTGTTCGTTCTGGGGAATATTAAAGGCATTATTCATGCTGGCTTTGAAGGAAATGAAAATGCTGTTGTAGCAGGGAAATTTCTTTATCCATCACAAGTTAGGATAGCTGGTAAGGTGTATGGTTTTGATAGTGAGGATTATAAAGAGGTTACTGAAACAGATTTGTTTTCTGCATTTGTTAATGATGCAGGTGAGATAGTAATTGATGGAATACATAAGATAAGAAAAATTAGACCCGAAATTTCTAATTTTCAAGGAGGGCGTTAAACATGGGAGAAGCTATAGTCATTACTTCTGGGAAAGGTGGAGTAGGGAAAACTACTTCAACTGCTAACTTAGGGACAGCACTTGCTCTTCAAGGTAAGAAAGTGTGCTTGATTGATATGGATATCGGCCTTCGCAATTTAGACGTTGTTTTAGGTCTGGAGAATCGAATTATTTATGATTTAGTGGATGTAGTAGAAGGGCGTTGTAAAATCCATCAAGCGATGATCAAAGATAAACGTTTTGATGATTTACTTTTCTTACTTCCTGCTGCGCAAACAACGGATAAAAATGCCGTTTCGGGCGAACAAATGGTAGAGTTAATTAACCAATTGCGTCCAGATTATGATTTTATCTTAATTGATTGTCCTGCAGGAATTGAAACTGGATATAAAAATGCGGTTGCTGGGGCAGACAAAGCGATTGTGGTTACAACCCCTGAAATATCAGCAGTTCGCGATGCGGATAGAATTATTGGTTTACTTGAAAAAGAAGATATTGAGCCACCAAAATTAATTATTAATCGAATTCGCACGCAAATGATGATGAATGGTGATGTCATGGATATTGATGAAATTACTACCCATTTATCGATTGAATTGCTTGGTATTATCATTGATGATGATGAAGTTATTCGTTCTTCTAATAGTGGGGATCCAGTAGCTATGTTGCCAAATAACCGTGCTTCACAAGGTTATCGTAACATTGCTCGACGTATTCTTGGAGAGTCTATCCCATTAATGTCGATTGAAACGAAAAAAGCAGGATTTTTCTCTCGCTTAAAACAACTTTTTAGTGGAAAATAAAAAATCAGACCCTTTATCTTTTAGATGAAGGGTCTTTATAAAAGGTGATTGGATGAAAAAGCTAGTGGTAAGCGCGGCTCCTATAGAAAAGCGAGCAGCGGTAATGGAAGATGATTTGTTAATAGATATCGAAATTGTCCGACCTTCTGAAAAAGTTCAGGTTGGCGATATTTATTATGGATTTATTCAAAAGATTGACCGAAAAATGGAAGCCGCTTTTGTTGATTTAGGTAATAATAACAAAGGTTTCATCCATTTAAAAGATATTCCGGCAAGCTATGATAAAACACAAGGCTCCAAAATCCCTGTTCAAATTGTTCGGGAAGGTAGTGTAACGAAACTTCCGTTACTAACCGCTGTGCTGGAATATTCTAGTGATTTGCTGATTTATTTGTATGGTAAAGAATACATTTCTGTTTCTAAAAGAATAGCAGATAAAATAACATTAAAAAAAATAATGGAAACGTTGGTAGAAGAAAATGAAGCATTAATTATTCGATCGAATGCAGAATTTGCGACGAAAGAACAATTACAACAAGCTTTACTTGAAGCAAGAGATAAACACCAAACATTATTAAAAGAAGCAAGCAAACGGAAAAAACCGGGACTACTTTTAGCGGCAACTTCTGGAATCTGGACTAATACAAAGCAATTCATTCAAAGATATACACCATCAGAAATAATTACGGATGATTTTGAGTTTGCAAAAATGCTAGAAACTACATGGCCAAATCTGCAAATCACTTTAAAAAAGAACGCAGATTTATTTGCTGATTTGGGAATTAAAGCGCAAATGGATAGACTAGCACGCCCAGTTGTTCATTTGAGTAATGGTTCTTCTTTGTTTATTGAAAAAACAGAGGCAATGTGGGTAGTTGATGTAAACTCCGGTAAGTTCAAGGGTACTACAGTAAAAGAAAAAACAGTAGAATTGGTAAATCTTAAAGCAGTTCCAGAAATCCTTCGACAAATTAGATTACGTAATATGAGTGGGATGATTTTGGTAGACTTCATTGGTGGAATGTCAGAAGCAGGCTACACGGAGCTATACGAGGCGTTAGAGAGCCAAACTCGAGAAGAATACATTACAACACAAGTTGCTGCACTTTCGCAGTCAGGGTTACTACAATTGACAAGACGCAAGAAGCAACAATCATTTTTAGAAATGACAACGATACCTTGTCCAGTTTGTTACGCGACGGGTCATGTGGCATCTAAAGAGACGCTGGCTTTTGAATTAGAACGAGAACTTTCTGGTATTATGCAAAATGAGCCAAATAGTATTCAAATTATCACAACAGAAGATGTTTTAGATGCATTTTTAGATTTGAATACGTTTAACAATGCGCCAATTGATTGGGAAGTGGCGGATGAAAGAGTCCCATTTTATCAAATTGCGCGAGTGGAGAACTAAAATCAACAATTGGTTGACATAGGCAGGTTGCCTATGCTATCATTTTACTGTTATGTTTGTAGCGCACCAAGCTACAACCGCACAGAGCTGGGTCAAGTGTTTACTTCGTGTAAATCCCCTGTGATGGCGAGTCTTAGTATATGAGGAGGTGCAAGTATGTACGCAATTATTGAAACAGGTGGGAAACAAATCAAAGTAGAAGCAGGCCAAGAGATCTATGTTGAGAAATTAGCAGGTGAAGTTGGTGATGTTGTTACTTTTGACAAAGTTCTATTCGTAGGTGGAGATTCCGCTAAAGTTGGCGTTCCATTCGTGGAAGGAGCAACTGTAACAGCTAAAGTTGAAAAACAAGGCCGTGCGAAGAAATTGACAGTTTATAAATATAAACCGAAAAAGAACTACCACAAAAAACAAGGTCATCGTCAACCTTACACAAAATTAACTATTGATGCAATCAATGCTTAATTTGAAAGGACGAAAACAATGATTCAAGTCGATGTTATGCGAGAAGACAACCAAATAATTTCTTTTACAATGAGTGGACACGCCGATTTTGCCGAACATGGCAGTGATTTGGTATGTGCAGGAGCTTCCTCTATTGCTTTTGGAATGGTGAATGCTATTTCGGAAGTACGTGATTTTGAGCCTGTAATAGAAGAGTCGGAGGGTTACCTTTACTATTCTGTGCCTGCTGATTATGTTGGAGATGACGTGGTACAAATCTTGCTTACAGGGATGGAAAATCAACTAAGGTCATTAGCGCACAGCTATCCTGATCATATAAAAATTAACTCCAAATAGGAGGTGGAATTTCATGTTAAAATTTGATATTCAACATTTTGCGCACAAAAAGGGTGGCGGTTCGACTTCTAACGGACGTGACTCTGAATCAAAACGTT
This sequence comes from Listeria monocytogenes, assembly GCF_013282665.1. GTDB lineage: Bacteria > Bacillota > Bacilli > Lactobacillales > Listeriaceae > Listeria > Listeria monocytogenes_C. The sequence continues at coordinate 2,661,215 of NZ_CP054041.1, read as the reverse complement.
TAGGTGCAAAACGTGCGGACGGACAATTTGTTACTGGTGGATCTATCCTTTACCGTCAACGTGGTACTAAAATCTATCCAGGAACTAACGTAGGACGTGGCGGCGATGATACTTTATTCGCTAAAACTGACGGCGTTGTACGTTTCGAACGTATGGGACGCGACAAGAAAAAAGTTAGCGTTTATCCTGAAGTACAAGAAGCTTAAATACAAATTTAAAACCGTCACTTGTGGCGGTTTTTTTGTGTTTTCATCTTTGTGAATTAATTTCTTTTAAAATGGGTTATAACTCTCGTGAATTGGGGTAAATGTAAAGAGGCAGATGAAAAGACATTGTGAAAAATAGGACAAGTCGTTTGATTGACAGCGTTTTCTTGATATGATTAAATAGACTCAAGTTAATTAACATGTCAGGAGAAGAGATGACAATCGAAACGATGCAAGGGTACTAGTGTGCCTACGTTTTGATTGTCATTCTTTTTTTGAAGTTAATTGATAATCGGAATGTAAGGGGACTAGTAAGTGTTAAAATTCCGATGTTACAAATAAGCAAGAAGAAGGAGTTGGAAAAGATGATTGACACAAGTTTAGCAACACAATTTCTAGGTGAAGTCATTGGTACGGCTATCCTAATTATTTTAGGTGCTGGTGTCGTAGCAGGCGTTTCACTGAAAAGATCTAAAGCGGAGAATGGCGGCTGGGTCGTTATTACTTTAGCTTGGGGGCTAGGTGTTACAATGGGTGTATATGTTTCAGGATATATGAGTATGGCCCATCTTAACCCTGCTGTAACTATTGGTATGGCGCTTGCAGGTGCTTTCCCGTGGAATTACGTATTGCCGTATATTCTTGCTCAGTTTATCGGGGCATTTATCGGGGCTACGCTAATTTGGTTACATTACTATCCTCACTGGAAACAAACAGAAGACAAACCAACAAAACTAGGTGTTTTTGCAACGGCGCCAGCTATTCGCCATTTTACATCTAACTTTTTTGGTGAAGCATTAGGTACTTTTATTTTAGTATTTGGATTACTATCACTAGGTGCTAATTCCTTTTCAGATGGATTAAATCCACTTGTTGTTGGTGCGTTAATCGTAGCTATCGGGATGTCTCTTGGTGGAACTACAGGTTATGCCATCAACCCAGCTCGTGACCTTGGTCCAAGAATCGCGCATTTTGTTTGGCCGATTTCTGGTAAAGGTGGATCAGATTGGGGATACTCATGGGTTCCAGTTATTGGACCAATTATGGGTGGTGCACTCGGAGCTTTAGGGTATAATGCTATTATTAACGGGGAACTAGGAATGTGGTTCTGGGTATTCGCAGTTTTATTTGTTTTAATTATTATTCTAACGATGCAACTCGACAAGAAAAAAGATTTAGCATAAGCTAGGAGGATAACTAGCTCTAAGCGGAAGTCTACGGGCTTTCGTTGTACTTAAAACTAGAGGAGGAATTTTACATGAAAAAGAAATATATTTTAGCACTGGATCAAGGGACAACAAGTTCAAGAGCGATGATTATTGACGAAGAAGGAGAAGTAATTGGTGTTGCGCAAGAAGAATTTGATCAAATTTTCCCCAAGCCAGGCTGGGTAGAACATAGTGCCAATGAAATCTGGGCTTCGATTTTAGCAGTCATTGCAGGCGTATTACTAAAAACAAATATTTCTTCTAAAGAAATTGCTGGGATTGGTATTACAAACCAACGTGAAACAACCGTTATTTGGGATAAAGAAAGCGGAAACCCAATTTATAATGCGATTGTTTGGCAATCTCGTCAAACAGAAGATATTTGTAAACAATTACGTAAAGATGGCTATGAAGATACCATTCGCTCTAAAACCGGTCTTTTAATCGATCCATACTTTGCGGGAACAAAAGCTCGCTGGATTTTGGACCATGTAGATGGCGCTCAAGAACGTGCCGAAAAAGGAGAGCTTCTTTTTGGGACGATTGATACGTGGTTAGTTTGGAAATTAACTGGTGGTCGAGCTCATATTACCGACTATTCCAATGCTTCACGTACACTTCTTTATAATATTTATGATTTAGAGTGGGATGATGAGCTTCTAAAAATGCTTAATATCCCGAAAGCGATGTTGCCAGAAGTTCGTCCATCTTCTGAAGTATATGCGAACACGGTGCCATATCACTTCTTTGGTGAAGAAGTGCCGGTTGCGGGTATTGCTGGTGACCAACAAGCCGCTTTATTCGGACAAGGTTGTTTTGAAAAAGGGATGGCGAAAAATACTTACGGAACTGGTTGTTTCTTACTCATGAACACCGGGGAAAAAGCTGTACGTTCTGAAAATGGTCTATTAACAACACTTGCTTGGGGTATTGATGGCAAAGTGGAGTATGCACTTGAAGGTAGTATTTTCGTTGCAGGTTCTGCTATTCAGTGGTTACGTGATGGCTTGCGTATGGTACGTCAATCAAGTGATTCTGAAAACTATGCAAGTCGAATTGAATCAAGTGACGGTGTGTACGTTGTGCCAGCGTTCGTTGGTTTAGGTGCGCCTTACTGGGATTCAGATGTTCGTGGAGCTGTATTTGGATTAACTCGTGGTACAGAAAAAGAACAGTTTATCCGCGCGACTTTGGAATCTCTTGCTTATCAAACAAGAGACGTGCTTTATGCAATGGAGCAAGATTCTGGTATTAGCTTAAAAACATTACGCGTGGATGGCGGAGCTTCTGCAAATAATTTCTTAATGCAATTCCAATCCGATATTCTAGGTGTTCCAGTAGAGCGCCCAGAAAACAAAGAAACAACTGTATTAGGAGCAGCTTTCTTAGCAGGTCTGGCAGTTGGCGTTTGGAAAGACAAAAACGAAATTAAAAAACATTGGAAACTAGACAAACGTTTTGAAGTAGAAATGAAAGACGAACAAAGAGAAGATTTATATGAAGGCTGGCATAAAGCTGTCAAAGCTGCACAAGCCTTTAAATAATTGTTAAAAGATGCGCCAAATGTGTAAAAGCATTTGGTGCTTTTTTGTTAGGTAAATCAAATAAATATTTGGAAATAGAAATAAATATAGTGACAGATGTATAGTTTGTTCGTTATAATGAAAGATAAGACTTTTAAGGAACGGGAGAATATAAAAATTATGTTTGTAGATCAGGTTAAGATATATGTAAAAGCTGGTAATGGTGGGGACGGTATGGTAGCATTCCGTCGCGAAAAATTTGTACCAAACGGTGGTCCTGCTGGCGGTGACGGTGGTAAAGGAGCGGACGTTGTATTTGTTGTGGATGAAGGTCTGCGCACATTGGTAGATTTCCGTTTTAAACGAATCTTTAAAGCCGAGCACGGCGAACACGGCATGAGTAAAAGTATGCATGGGCGCGGCGCAGAAGATTTGGTTGTCAAAGTACCACAAGGAACTATTGTGAAAGATATTGATACGGGTGAGATTATTGCTGATTTAGTAGCACATGGTCAACGCGCGGTTATTGCAAAAGCTGGACGTGGCGGACGTGGTAATAAACGCTTTGCAACACCAGCAAATCCGGCTCCAGAACTTTCTGAAAACGGAGAACCTGGACAAGAACGAAATGTACAATTAGAACTTAAAGTGTTGGCAGATGTTGGTTTAGTTGGTTTCCCAAGTGTTGGTAAATCAACCTTATTATCTGTTGTTTCTGCTGCGAGACCAAAAATTGCTGCGTATCACTTTACAACGATTGTTCCTAACTTAGGAATGGTTGATGCAGGCGATGGTCGAAGCTTTGTTATGGCCGATTTACCGGGTCTAATTGAAGGTGCTAGCCAAGGTGTTGGTTTAGGGCATCAATTCCTACGTCATATCGAAAGAACACGTGTAATCGTTCATGTCATCGATATGTCAGGCTCAGAAGGGCGCGTACCTTATGAAGATTATATGGCTATCAATAATGAATTAGAACAATACAACTTGCGCTTAATGGAACGTCCACAAATAATTGTAGCAAATAAAATGGATATGCCAGATGCAGAAGAAAATTTAAACGAATTTAAAACAAAAATTGCTGAGGATATTCCTGTGTTTCCAATTTCTGCAGTAACAAAAACGGGACTTCGCGAATTACTTCTCGCTATTGCTGATAAATTAGAAACAACACCAGAATTTCCACTTAATGAAATTTTGGAACAAGAAGACGAAGATACAGTTCTTTACAAATATGTTGCTGAGGAACCTGACTTCGAGATTTCTAGAGAGCCAGACGGTACTTTTGTACTAAGTGGTGCAAAAATTGAACGTTTATTTACGATGACAAACTTCGAGCGTGATGCATCTATTAGTCGTTTTGCTCGTCAACTTCGTGCAATGGGTGTCGATGAGGCACTTAGAAAACGTGGTGCTAAAGACGGCGATATCGTTCGCTTGCTTGATTATGAATTTGAATTTATGGATTAAACAAAGTGCTGCGCCAATTAGTTGGCGCACGCTTTTTTCCTAGCTACGATAAAAGGAGAGTTGAAAATGAAAATTGCTTATTTAGGCCCAGCAGCATCTTTTACACATGCGGCAGCAGCGAAGGCTTTTCCAAAAGAAGAGATGATAGCAAAGAGCACGATTCCAGATTGTATTATGGCGATTGAAAAAGAAGATGTGGACGTGGCTGTTGTTCCAATTGAAAATACGATTGAAGGAAGCGTTAATATCACGCTGGACTACTTATTTCATTTTTCAAGTGTCCCTGTAGTAGCGGAGATTGTTCTCCCAATCGCGCAACATTTAATGGTTCATCCAGCACACGTGTCCGCTTGGAAATCAGTACAAAAAGTAATGTCCCATCCACAAGCACTTGCACAGTGTCATACATTTCTTCAAGCAGAATTATATGGAGTAGAGCGTGAAGTTACACCTTCAACCGCCTATGCTGCAAAATGGGTTAGTAATAATCCGACAGAACTTGTCGCAGCTATTGCACCACGCATGGCGGCGAATGAGTACGGGCTTGAAATCGTCCAAGAAAATGCGCAAGACTTGGAATTAAATCAAACAAGATTTTTTGTTTTAAGCCGTAAACCTGTTTCGATTTTATTACCAAAAGAAGAAGAAAAAACGTCTATTTCTGTTATTTTGCCTAACAATATGCCAGGTGCGTTACATAAAGTCTTATCTACGTTTGCTTGGCGGGATATTGATTTAAGTAAAATCGAATCAAGACCGCTTAAAACCTCATTAGGCGAGTACTTTTTCTTGATTGATGTGCTTTCAGAAGGAAAAGAAACACTCGTAACTAATGCGCTTGATGAAATAACACTTTTAGGTGGAACGGCAAATAAACTCGGAACCTATCACGTTCACCGCTTACAAACGACTTAAATAAAGAGTTATCGCAATTTTTGCGGTAACTTTTTTATTGCGATTCCTCCCTTTTTACGTTAGAATTTGTAGGAGAAAAGCTTTACTAAATCTAAAAGGAGTGAAATATATGTCAGGACATTCAAAATGGAATAATATTCAAGGTCGAAAAAATGCACAAGATTCCAAGCGTTCCAAAGTATTCCAAAAATTAGCGAGAGAAATTTTTGTTGCAGCGAAAAAAGGTCCTGATCCGAGTTTAAACCCGTCGCTCCGATTAGTTATGGATAAAGCAAAAGCGGTCAACATGCCGAACGATAATATTAAGCGAGCTATTGATAAAGCTGCAGGTAATACGAGTGGCGAAAATTATGATGAAGTAACCTATGAAGGATATGCGCCGGGAGGAATTGCGGTACTTGTCCATGCGCTTACAGATAATAAAAATCGTACGAGCACCAACGTTCGTGTAGCTTTTAATAAAAACGGTGGAAGTCTTGGTGAAACCGGTAGTGTAAGCTATATGTTCGATCGTAAAGGTTATCTTGTTATTTTACGCGAAGGTTTAGATGTGGACGAAGAAGAATTCATGCTGGAGGCTATTGAAGCAGGGGCGGATGATGTGGAAGTAAGCGAGGATGTATTTGAAATTTTTACAGATCCGGCTCTTTTTCCAGAAGTGAAAGAGACCTTGCAAGAAGCTGGTTATACTTTTGCTACTGCTGAATTGTCCATGTTTCCAACGGTTTATAATGAAGTTGCAGAAAATCACCAAACACAATTTGATAAAATGTTAGAAGCGCTTGAAGATGATGATGACGTGCAAGAAGTTTATACGAACGCAGAGATAAATTAAGTCAACACACCCCTTTTTCGGACAATTTGAATAGGGGTGTTTTATATGAATCACTAGGAGGAAAAAATATGAAACCACGTAAAGTAATGATAATTGGAGCAGGGAATGTAGGGACAGCTGCAGCACACGCCTTTGTTAATCAAAAATTTGTCGAAGAGTTAATTCTCGTAGATTTAAATAAAGAACGCGTAGAAGGAAATCGGAAAGACTTGGCAGATGCCGCAGCGTTTATGCCCGGGAAAATGGATATCACAGTTCGTGAGGCAAGTGATTGTGCGGATGTAGATATTGCTGTAATTACTGTAACAGCAGGACCTTTAAAAGAAGGACAAACTCGTCTAGACGAACTTAGAAGTACTTCAAGCATTGTTTCAAGTATTGTTCCTGAAATGATGAAAGGTGGATTTAAAGGCATATTCTTAATTGCAACGAATCCATGTGATATCATCACCTATCAGGTATGGAAATTGTCTGGCTTACCAAGAGAACGAGTACTTGGAACAGGTGTCTGGCTAGATACAACAAGATTACGTCGTTTACTTGCAGAGAAACTAGATATTGCCGCGCAAAGCATCGATGCTTTTATCCTTGGAGAACACGGTGATTCCCAGTTTCCAGTCTGGTCACATTCATCTATTTACGGTAAACCTGTAAATGAATATAGCATGGAAAAATTAGGCGAGGCACTGGATTTGAAAAAGATTGGTGAAACTGCTCGTGACACTGGTTTTGAAATTTATCACCAAAAAGGATGCACAGAATATGGCATCGGCGGTACGATTGTTGAGATTTGTCGCCATATTTTTAGTGGTAGCCAGCGCGCATTGACGGTATCTTGTGTGCTTGATGGTGAGTATGGAGAAAGCGGCTTAGCCATCGGAGTTCCAGCTGTTTTAAGCCAAAATGGTGTAAAAGAAATCATCTCGTTAAAATTAGATGAACAAGAACAACAAGCTTTTGCAAATTCGGTAGCAGTCATTAAAAAAAGCATCGAATCTATTTAAGGTGGCAATAATATTATTATGTAAACTAAAGGCGCTTTTCTTTTATGAACAAAAACTAGTACAGACGTTCCATTTTATGCTATCATATAATGTATGACGTGAAATGAAGAGAGGACGAATAAATTGTACGATTACATAAAAGGAACCGTTACGACGATTACACCCGAATATATTGTTGTCGAGGCAGGACAAATTGGCTATCAAATAATTACAGGAAACCCGTTTTCCTTTCAACGATTAGAAGGTACAGAAGCGCAAGTCTTTTTGTATCAACATGTGCGGGAGGATAATATTTCTCTATTCGGATTTCAAACAACAGAAGAACGTTATTTATTCAAAAAATTATTGAGTGTTTCGGGCATTGGACCAAAAAGCGCCTTAGCTATTATTGCTTCAGGCGATGTCGTTCCACTGATTTCTGCTATTGAATCCGAAGACGATGTTTATTTAACTAAATTTCCTAGTGTTGGTAAAAAAACAGCACGCCAAATCATTCTCGATTTAAAAGGCAAGCTAGCCGATGTTGTAGCAAGTGAAATTGTTTATGTTGCACCAGAAAACGATATGGTTGCTGGACTTTCTCCGCAATTAGAAGAGGCTGTATTAGCTTTAGAAGCGCTTGGCTATAGCACGCGAGAACTAAAAAAAGTAATACCAAAATTGGCGAAAGAAACGGACCTAACAAGCGACGCATATATCAAGCTAGCACTACAATTAATGACAAAATAGAGAGGAGCTTGTGGCATGGATGAACGAATTATTTCAAGTGAAACGGTAGACGCAGAAGAAGTATCTTTTGAAACTAGTTTGCGGCCACAGACCCTTTCACAATATATAGGACAAGACAAAGTAAAGAATAATTTAACAGTCTTTATAGAAGCAGCCACGCTCCGAAATGAAGCGCTTGATCATGTGCTTTTATATGGCCCTCCAGGACTTGGTAAAACAACCCTTGCGATGGTCATTGCATCTGAAATGGGTAGCCAAATTAAAACAACCAGTGGACCAGCTATTGAACGTCCAGGTGACTTAGCGACCATTTTGACAAGCCTTGAACCAGGGGATGTTTTATTTATTGATGAAATCCATCGTTTATCGAGAGCGATTGAAGAGATTTTATATCCGGCAATGGAAGATTATTGCTTGGATATTGTAATTGGAACAGGTCCAACTGCGCGCTCGGTCCGCTTAGATTTACCACCATTTACGTTGATTGGAGCAACAACACGAGCTGGACTCTTATCCGCACCACTTAGAGATCGTTTTGGCGTAATTGATCATTTAGAATTTTATACAGAAGAACAGTTGACCGAAATTGTACTCAGAACTTCGAATATTTTAGATACAAAAATTGATGATCTTGGTGCGCGTGAAATAGCGAGACGTTCAAGAGGAACCCCGCGGATTGCCAATCGTTTATTAAAACGAGTACGTGATTTCGCGCAAGTTCGAGGAAATGGAACGGTAACTGAAAAGCTAGCGAAAGAAGCACTTACTTTACTCCAAGTAGATCCAAGAGGGTTAGATACGATTGACCAGAAGCTCTTGCATACGATTATCCAATCGTTTAGAGGCGGTCCTGTTGGTCTGGATACAATCGCTGCAAGTATTGGAGAAGAACGAGAAACCATCGAAGATATGCAAGAACCATATTTACTACAAATCGGTTTTCTACAAAGAACGCCGCGAGGAAGAATTGCAACTGAAACGGCGTATAACCATTTAGGAATAAGTTATGAAAAAGAGGTATAAAGCATGAAAGTAGAAGATTTCGATTTTGATTTACCAGAAGAATTAATCGCACAAACCCCACTATTAGACCGGACTTCAAGCCGACTAATGGTGCTTGATAAAGAGTCAGGTGACATAAAAGATCAACATTTTACAGATATTATCAGCTATTTAAACGAAGGGGACGCGCTAGTATTAAATGACACACGCGTTCTCCCAGCAAGGCTGCATGGTATTAAAGATGAAACTGGCGCGCATATTGAAGTGCTCCTTTTGAAACAAAAAGAAGGCAATGCATGGGAAACTTTAGTAAAACCTGCCAAAAGAATTCGAAAAGGTGCAACCATTACTTTTGGTGACGGCGCTTTAAAAGCAACTTGCTTGGAAGAGCTCGAGCATGGTGGTCGGATTTTAGAATTTTCTTATGAAGGCATTTTTTATGAAGTTTTAGAACAACTTGGCGAGATGCCACTTCCACCATACATTAAAGAACAACTTGCTGATCAGGATCGTTATCAAACCGTCTATGCGAAAGAGAATGGTTCAGCAGCAGCGCCAACAGCGGGTCTTCATTTTACAGAAGATTTACTGGCGAAAATTAGCGCAAAAGGTGTAGAAATCATTTTCGTGACACTTCATGTAGGACTTGGTACATTCCGCCCAGTGGACGTAGAAGATACTGCTAATCATAAAATGCATTCTGAATTTTATCGTTTAACAGAAGAATCTGCAGAGCGAATTAATAAAATCAAAGCACATGGCGGAAAAGTTGTTGCAGTTGGAACGACTTCTATCCGAACATTAGAAACCATTGCGAGTCGTCATGACGGTAAACTAGTGGCTGAATCAGGTTGGACAGAGATTTTCATTTCCCCAGGGTATACTTTTCAGGCAGTAGATGCACTAATAACGAATTTCCATTTACCGAAATCGACATTAATTATGCTTGTGTCTGCTTTATCAGACCGCACGAAAATTTTAGCAGCGTATAATCATGCTGTAGAACAACAATATCGCTTCTTTAGTTTTGGCGATGCCATGTTTATCCATTAAATTGCGAAAAAATTAACAGAAAAGCTTGTTTTCATTGGTAATTTTCGTTATGCTAGTGAATAGAGTAAATAAGAAAGAGGTAACACATGTCTGCCATTCGTTATGAACTAATTAAAACAGATAAACAAACAGGTGCCCGTCTTGGTAAAATCCATACACCACACGGCACTTTTGATACTCCAATGTTTATGCCAGTTGGAACACTTGCAACGGTAAAAACAATGTCACCCGAAGAATTAAAAGCAATGGGTGCAGGTATTATTTTAAGTAATACGTATCATTTATGGTTACGTCCGGGAGAAGAATTAATTCGAGAAGCGGGCGGATTACATAAATTTATGAACTGGGATCAACCGATCTTAACGGATTCAGGTGGTTTTCAGGTGTTTAGTTTGAGTAAAATGCGTGATATCAAAGAAGAAGGCGTTCATTTCCGTAATCATTTAAACGGAGACAAACTTTTCTTATCACCAGAAAAAGCGATTCAAATTCAAAATGCGCTTGGATCAGACATCATGATGAGTTTCGACGAATGTCCACCATATCCAGCATCGCATGAATATATGAAAAAATCAGTAGAAAGAACATCACGCTGGGCTGAACGTGGTTTAAAAGCGCACGAAAGACCAGAAGATCAAGGTTTGTTTGGTATCGTCCAAGGTGGCGCTTACGAAGATTTACGTGCGCAAAGTGCGAAAGACCTCGTTTCACTTGATTTTCCTGGTTACTCCATCGGCGGTTTATCTGTTGGCGAACCGAAAGACGTTATGAACCGCGTTTTGGAACATACGACACCGCTATTACCAACGAACAAACCACGTTATTTAATGGGAGTAGGTTCGCCTGACTCATTGATTGATGGCGTGATTCGAGGAGTGGACATGTTTGACTGTGTTCTTCCCACACGTATTGCACGAAATGGTACTTGTATGACATCAAATGGTCGCTTAGTTATTAAAAACGCTAAGTTCACCCATGATTTTCGTCCAATTGATGAAAATTGTGACTGTTATACTTGTAAAAATTACTCACGTGCATACATTCGACACTTGATTCGTTGTGAGGAAACATTTGGAATTCGACTTACAACTTATCATAATCTTCATTTTCTGTTAAACTTAATGAAGCAAGTTCGTGGCGCTATTATGGAAGATCGTCTTGCTGATTTTAGGGAAGAATTTTTTGAGCAATATGGATTCAATCGTCCTGATGCAAAAAATTTCTAAATATATATAAAGTATCGAAAGGAGTTGGAAAATATGGGCGGTATTGTAACATTTATACCAATTATCTTGATGATCGTTTTGTTTTACTTCTTATTAATCAGACCTCAACAAAAACGTCAAAAAGAAGTACAAAATATGCAAAATAGTTTAGCAAAAGGTGATAAAATTATTACCATTGGTGGACTTCACGGTATTGTAGAAGCAATTGAAGATGGCACAGTCATTTTGAAATGTGGAAACAGCAAATTAACTTTTGACCGTAATGCAATCAGAACTGTACTTGAAAAAGGTAACGGAGTTGTAACAGAAACAGCTTCTGATGATACGGAAGTTGTAGAAGACAACAAATAATAGTTGAAATAAAAATGCCATTTCCCTTTAAACGGTGAAATGGCATTTTTTAACCATAAAAAATAGAGCTTATACTTCCCATTTAAGCTTTTTTTAGATAAAATGGGAATATGCTTATTGTTTAAGAAAGGGGACGACTTGATATGGATAGATTTTCGGAATGGTATGAAGATTTAGCACCTGCCATAGCTATCAAAGTGGAAGATTTTCATATCTTAGGTTACCGAGAAATCAAGGCAAGCCACATTTGGGCATTTTTAACAGAAGAAAAGTGGAAGAATGAACCAACCCCTGCTTTGCATGAACGTATTAATGATGTCATGCAAATGAATATTGGACAATTAATGCAATTTATTATGACAACAGCTGAACAAGAATCTAATAACCATGTTTCTCAAGCAGATAGTATGCTTCAACCAAATGTGGAAGATTAACAGCCTGTTAGCAAATGCTTGAGTTCCATACATAAAATAGAAGTATTTGTTGTTAGACTGGGATTTGTTATGGTTTAGATGAGGGAGGAACGAAACAGAAATGGTAAAAAAGAGTAAGATAGTTATTTTCTTTCTAGTAGTTGCAATTATCTTTGGTGCTGTATTTGGTACCGCAAAAATGGTTATGCAAAACATCAACTTAGGCTTGGATCTTCAAGGGGGATTCGAAGTTCTATATGAAGTGTCACCAGCTGATGGGAAAGGGACTGTATCTAAACAAACGTTGACAGATACGGTAACTTCACTTGATAAGCGTATCAATTCATTAGGTGTAGCTGAACCAAGTATTCAAATCGAAGGGGATAACCGTATTCGTGTTCAACTTGCTGGTGTAACTGACCAGGAAGAAGCACGTAAAATGTTATCCACTACAGCCCAATTATCATTTAGAGATGCAAATGACAAGATGATGATGAATGGTAGTGACTTAGTTGCAGGTGGTGCCAAACAAGCTTTCGATTCAAGCAATAATCCAATCGTTACTCTAAAACTCAAAAGTGCTGACAAATTTGCTAGTGTAACAAAAACAATTTTGGCTGAGGCACCTGACAATCAATTAGTTATTTGGTTAGATTGGAAAGAAGGCCAAAAATACAAAACAGAACGCGAGAAGAAAGACCCAGCTTACTTATCAGCACCAAACGTTAGTAGCGTGCTCGATACAGATAAAGTAGAAATTTCCGGAAGTTTCACAACGGAAGAAGCAAAAGATTTAGCTGATTTGCTGAACTCTGGTGCTCTCCCTGTAAAAATGAAAGAAGTTTACTCGACATCTGTTGGTGCTCAATTTGGGCAAGATGCCTTACAAGAAACAATTTTAGCTGGTATTATTGGGGTTATTGCTATCTTTATTTTCATGATGGCTGTTTACCGTTTACCAGGTATTATTGCTTGTATCACTTTAGTAGCATACACTTATTTAGTACTATTAATACTGAGTCTGCTTAACGCAACACTTACTTTACCAGGGATTGCAGGGTTAATTCTGGGGGTAGGTATGGCTGTTGACGCGAACGTAATAACCTACGAGCGGATAAAAGAAGAAATCAAAGTCGGTAGGTCGACGAAAGCGGCTTTTGAAGTCGGCGGTAAAGAAGCATTCCGTGCGATTTTAGATGGTAACTTGACGACACTTATCGTAGCTGCGGTTCTCTTCTACTTTGGAACAAGTTCCATCAAAGGTTTTGCTACAGTTCTAATCATTAGTATTTTAGTCAGCTTCTTGACTGCCGTTTGGGGATCAAGATTCTTATTAGGATTATTAGTGAAAAGTAATTGGCTTAATAATAAACCAGGATTCTTTGCAGTTAAACGAAAAGATATCCATAATTTACATGAGGGCATTAATAGCTTTAGCTTAAAAACACACTTTGACCGTTTTGACTTTGTAAAACATCATCGTCTGTTCTTATCCATTTTTGCTGCAATTGTTATTGTTGGTATCGTTATTTTATCCATATTTAAACTGAATTTAGGTATTGACTTTGCCAGTGGAACACGAGCGGAAGTAACAGCTAATCAAACACTGACAGAAACGCAAATTAAGAAAGATTTAGATGCAATTGATATGCCATCAGATGATATTGTTTTCCAAGGATCAGGGTCTAAAACAGCCGTTGTTTCTTATAAAGGGACATTATCACAAAATGACGTAGCTAAATTTAAAAACTACTTTGAGGACAAATATAAGCACGAACCAAGCATTAGTACCGTTTCACCAACTGTTGGTAAAGAACTTGCCAAAAATGGCTTCTGGGCACTCGGTGTGGCGTCTGTGCTGATTGTACTTTATATTGCGGTCCGGTTTGAATTTTATATGGGTATTGCGGCGATTCTTTCCTTACTATTCGACGCATTTATTATCTTCATTTTCTTCAGTGTAACAAGGCTGGAGGTTGACTTAACCTTCATTGCCGCAGTGCTGACGGTTATCGGTTATTCCATTAATGATACGATAGTTACCGCCGACCGGATACGGGATATTAGTATGAAGATGCAACGTTTCAAAACGAAAGAAGAAATTGCGGATGCGGTTAATAAAGCATTACGACAAACATTCACTCGTTCTATTAACACTATTTTAACGGTTATTTTCACCGTACTTGCACTAGTATTATTTGGTAGTGAGTCTATTCTGAACTTCTCCATCGCCTTACTTGTTGGACTTGTTTCGAGTGTGTTCTCCTCCATCTTTATGGCGATGCAATTATGGTACGTATTTAAAGCAAGGCAACTACGTAAAAAAGGACCAATTAACACCGTTAAAAAGAAAAAACCACGTAATAACGGACAACCAGTCGTATAAAAATAAACGGCCGAATTTCATAAAAAGAGATTCGGCCGTTTTTAATAGGTTGGAAACGGGTAAATAATAAGATAATTGTGCAAGGAGGAGAAAAGATGAAAGAAAACAAAGTACAATGGCAAGTGATTGCGGGGATTATTTTAGCACTTATTATTGCGATTTTTGCAGTTATTAATGTAGACCCAGTAGAAGTAAACTTTTTATTTGCGCAAGCGGAGTGGCCATTAATTTTGATTATTTTAGGCTCTGTTCTTTGCGGTTGCTTAATTATCTTTTTCTTAAATATCGCGAAATCACGTGGAATGAAGAAAAAAGTAAAACAATTAACATCCGAAAAAACAGAATTAGAACGTCAACTAGCAGCTGCTAAAGCAATGAAAACACATTCATCTAAAGTAGAAAAACGTGATACAGAAAAGATTATAGATCCAACAAAATAAAAAGCTGGCGCTGACTTAATAGGTCGGCGTTTTTTGTTTGGAAGATTCCTCTTGGTTTTTCTAGTGATTTTCGATATAATAGGAAGGTTGAGAGGTGGGGTAATGTGATTCATTCAAAATACTTATGGAATATCGAGGAAGCCGAGGAAGATAAAGCCGGCCAATTAGCAGAGCAGCTAAAAATTTCGCTTCCACTTGCAAAACTACTTTGGAAAAGAAAAATTACAACGCAAGGACAATTCGATAAATTTTTCCACCCAGAAAAATATGAAAGCTATGACCCATTTTTATTCGCTGAGATGGATCTTGCGGTTGCTAGAATTAAACAAGCGATAGAACAAAATGAGCAGATTTTAGTTTACGGAGATTATGACGCAGATGGAGTTACTAGTATTGCCGTCTTAATGAAAACACTGCGACATTTAGGGGCTAATGCTGAATTTTATATTCCTAATCGCTTTACGGAAGGTTATGGTCCAAATATTGCTGCGTTCGATATGGCTAAAAACCAAGGAACGGATTTAATTATTACTGTTGATAATGGTATTGCAGCGCTTGAAGTAATGACGCATGCCAAAGAGATTGGTTTAGATGTTATTGTGACGGATCACCATGAACCACGGGAAGTTATGCCGGAAGCTGTGGCAGTAATTCACCCGAAGCATCCTATGTCAGCTTATCCATTTGATGAACTAGCGGGTGTGGGTGTTGCTTATAAGTTATCGCATGCTTTGCTTGGAGAAGAACCGAAAGAATTGCTTGATTTAGTTGCAGTAGGAACTGTGGCGGATTTAGTTTCTTTAACAGATGAAAATCGCCTACTTGTTCAACTGGGATTGCGTCAATTGCGTGAGTCCGCGAACCTTGGACTTTCAGTGTTAGCTAAAAAAGCTAGTTTGAAGTTAGAAGAGGCTACGGAAGAAACTATTGGCTTTGGTTTAGCTCCACGACTGAATGCAGTTGGCCGTTTAGGTCCAGCGGATCCAGCGGCGGATTTACTTTTAACAGAGGATCCAGAAGAAGCACTTTTCTTAGCAGAAGAAATTGATGATGCGAATAAAGAACGGAAACAAATAGTGGTTGATACAACGAAGCTCGCAATGGACACAATTGAGGCAAAAGAAACATTAGGAAATGTGCTCGTTGTTTACGGAGAGGGTTGGAATACAGGGATTTTAGGGATAGTTGCTTCTAAATTAGTTGGAACATATTCTCGTCCAGCGATTGTACTAGGAATTGATCCAGTTACTGGAATTGCCAAAGGATCTGGTCGAAGCATTGATGCATTTCATTTGTATCAAGCGCTTGATAAACATCGTGATTTAATGACTGCATTTGGTGGGCATCCAATGGCTGCGGGTCTTACATTGCCAGCTGAAAATCTAACAGAATTAGAAGCTAAATTACAAGAAGAAGCGAGTTTTCTTTCTGAAGAAGATTTCCGCCCAGCCTTGAAAATAGAAGAGAAAATAAATCTTGCAGATGTTTCCGTAGCATTTATTGCTCAACTTGAAAAATTAGCTCCTTTTGGAATGGATAACCCTAAACCGATTTTCTTGTTAGAAAATATGCATTTAAAAGGAACGAAAAGAATTGGGGCAGATAAAACCCATCTAAAAACAATGCTTGCTACAGAGGAAAATGATGCCACTTTAGATTCTATCGGATTTGGTGTAGGAGATTTGGTAGAAAAAATCTCCCCTAATGCAGCTGTTGATGTGGTCGGAGAATTATCCATCAATGAATGGAATAATGTGAAAAAACCACAACTACGTATGATGGACATTCACATCTCGCATTGGCAACTTTTCGATGTACGTAATAAATCTGAGTGGGCTAGGATTCTCCAAGAACAAAAAGAATCAAGAGTTTTTGTTTGTTTTGAAGAAAGAACGATTGGTACGCTTGGAGAACAGAACTATATTTTAGTGGATGAAAAAGCTGATTTTACGGCGGATTTCCAAACAGAAGAACTTGTTTTTGCGGATATGCCAACGAAGACCGAATTAGTGGAAACGATTGTTCGCGAAACGAAACCAGAACGTATTTTTGTCCATTTTGATGCAGCGGAAGGGAATCAAATTCCGGCGATACCAGACCGGTTAGCTTTTGCTGAGTTATATAGTCTCATTAAAAAATTCCAACCATTTCCAATTGAAAAGTACACACCACGGCTAATGCAAAAGTTTGGCTGGAATAAAGAGCAAATAGATTTCATGTCAAAGGTGTTTTTTGATTTAGAATTTGCTAAAATGGAAAGTGGTCAGATTATTATTAATGAAGTCATTGAAAAACGTAATCTGGACGAATCAATTATTTATCAACAAAAGGTAGAAGAAATAACTACAAGAAAAAAACTGTTGTACTCTAACTATACGGAACTTCATAGTTGGATGGAATCAATGATGGAAACATCAATTTACCCGAATGCGGAGGAACTAGAAAATGGAAATTAAAGATTTACAAGATTATGTAGCGATTGTGAACGATTGGCCCAAAAAAGGGATTGTATTTAAAGACATCACTCCCCTTATGAATGATGGAGAAGCTTATCGTTTTGCTACAGATAAAATTGTGGAATACGCAAAAGAATTAAAAATCGATATTATTGTTGGACCAGAAGCACGTGGCTTTATTATCGGTTGCCCAGTTGCTTATGCGTTAGGAATTGGTTTTGCGCCTGTTCGTAAACCAGGAAAACTTCCTCGTGAAACAATCGAAATGGAATACGATTTAGAATACGGTACGAATAAATTATCGATGCATAGTGATGCAATTAAACCTGGTCAACGCGTTTTAATTACGGATGATTTACTTGCAACTGGTGGAACAATCGAAGCAACAATCAAACTCGTAGAAGAATTAGGCGGTATTGTAGCTGGTTGTGCTTTCTTAATCGAACTAAAAGAACTAGAAGGACATAAAAAATTAAATGGTTACGACCGTTTGATTCTTATGCAATTATAAAAAATCAAACTACTCCTATTATTTTAGGGGTAGTTTTTTGTTTAAAAAGCGGAAAACTGCTAGAAAATGTGAAAAATCAAGGAAAAGTGCTTTCTAAACAAAGACGGCTCATGCTATAATATTAAACAAGAATATTTTTTAGAACACTCAGTTTTTGGGTGTTTTTAAGTTGTATATATGACAGGGAGATAAGAGGGTGAATGTAAATGGCGAAAGAACAAAATCTGACAGCTGAGCAGGTCATCGATATGGCTTCTCATTATATGAATCAGGAACATCTAGCGCTTGTAAAAAAAGCGTATGAATTTGCGCGCGATTCTCATAAAGAGCAATTTCGTAAATCAGGTGAGCCGTATATTATTCATCCAATTCAAGTTGCCGGCATTTTAGTCGAATTAAAAATGGATCCATCGACTGTTGCATCTGGATTTTTACATGATGTTGTGGAAGATACGCCAGTCACACTAGCAGATTTAGAAGAAGTCTTCGGCAGTGAAGTTGCTATGCTAGTAGACGGAGTAACGAAACTTGGTAAAATTAAATATAAATCACACGAAGAGCAACAAGCTGAAAATCATCGAAAAATGTTTATTGCGATGGCGCAGGATATTCGCGTCATTTTGATCAAATTAGCGGACCGTTTGCATAATATGCGGACATTAAAGCATTTGCCTGTGGAAAAACAACGTAGAATTGCCAATGAAACGTTAGAAATTTTTGCCCCCCTTGCACATCGTTTGGGTATTTCGCGAGTGAAATGGGAGCTCGAAGACACAGCGCTACGCTATTTAAATCCACAACAATACTACCGCATCGTCCACTTAATGAAACAAAAGCGGGATGCAAGAGAGCGATACTTACATGATGTGATTGATGGTGTAAATGAAAATCTAGATGAACTCAATATTCAAGCGGATATTTCGGGAAGACCAAAACATATTTATTCCATTTACCGGAAAATGAGTGAACAAAATAAACAATTTAACGAAATTTATGATTTGCTCGCTGTTCGAATTGTCGTTAGTAGTATCAAGGATTGCTATGCTGTTCTTGGTATTATTCATACGCGTTGGAAACCGATGCCAGGTCGCTTTAAAGATTATATTGCGATGCCGAAGTCGAATATGTATCAATCGATTCACACGACGGTTATAGGGCCTCAAGGCGAACCTCTTGAAGTTCAAATCAGAACGCACGAAATGCACCAAATCGCTGAGTACGGGGTTGCGGCGCATTGGGCCTATAAAGAAGGCAAAGTCGTCAATTCTAAGACTTCATTCGATAACAAATTAACATGGTTCCGAGAAATTTTAGAATATCAAAATGAATCGGATAATGCAGAAGAGTTTATGGAAAGTTTGAAACTCGACTTATTTTCGGATGTTGTTTATGTATTTACACCAAAAGGAGACGTGTACGAGTTGCCAAATGGCTCTGTACCACTTGACTTTGCCTACCGTGTCCATACCGAAATCGGAAACAAAACTATCGGGGCTAAAATTAATGGAAAAATTGTGACACTCGATTATAAATTAAAAACGGGCGATATTATTGATATTTTAACGTCCAAACATTCTTATGGTCCAAGCCGCGACTGGCTAAAATTAGTCCAAACTTCTCAAGCACGAAATAAAATTAAACAATTTTTCAAACGACAAGCAAAAGAAGAGAATGTCGAAAAAGGCCGCGACTTAGTTGAAAAAGAAATTAGACAACTTGGATTCGAGCCGAAAAAAATTATGACGCCAGAAAATCTCCGTAAATTAGCCGATAAACTAAACTTTTCGCATGAAGATGATTTGTTTGCAGCAGTTGGTTATAATGGCATTACAGCTTTACAAGTAGCGAACCGCTTAACGGAAAAACTACGAAAAGAACGTGAACTTGAAGCAGAAACGGAGAAACTGTTAACTCAATCAGAAAATAAACCCTCTAATTCCGATGCTAACAACGAGAAATTGAAGATTAAGCATAATGGAGGAGTAGTTGTTCAAGGGGTTGGTAATCTATTAATTCGACTATCCAGATGTTGTAATCCGGTGCCAGGTGATGATATAGTCGGTTATATTACAAAAGGTCGCGGGATTTCTATTCATCGTCAAGATTGCCCAAATGTTCAAGCTATCGAACCAGAGCGATTAATTGAAGTGGACTGGGAAGATGCTGATTCTCAGGCGAAAAATGATTATAATGTAGATATCGAAATATATGGCTATAACCGCAACGGTCTTTTAAATGATATTTTGCAAGTGATTAATAGCTTAACTTCGAATATTAACGGCGTCAATGCTAAAGTTGATAATAATAAAATGGCCACATTAGTCGTTACACTACAAATTCATAATATTAATCATTTACAACGAGTAGTGGATAAAATAAAACAAATTCCAGATGTTTATACAGTGAGAAGATTAATGAACTAAAGGAGTGGAGAAGCGATGCGTGTACTACTACAAAGATGTTACGAAGCTTCCGTTAGTGTGGAAGAGGAAGTCATTAGCGAAATAGCTGGAGGTCTTTGTCTATTAGTTGGATTCACCCATACAGATACCCCGGAAACCGTGGACTATATGGCGAAAAAAATCGTAGGATTACGAATTTTTGAAGATGAGTCAGAAAAGATGAATATTTCTTTAGCTGAACGAGGCGGCGCCATCCTTAGTGTTTCCCAGTTTACTTTGTATGCTGATGTGAGTAGAGGGAAACGTCCGAGCTTTACAAAATCCGCTCCTGGAGAAAAAGCGGAAACACTGTATGACTTATTTAATCAAAAGCTTGCAGAAGCAGGTTTTATTGTCGAAACAGGGGTGTTTGGAGCAATGATGGATGTGAAAATCGTTAATCATGGGCCAATTACCATCATGCTTGATTCAGATGAAATGCGTAATAAGTAGTAAAAAAGCAATCATTCAGTTTCCTGAATGATTGCTTTTTTTAATTAGAGAAGTAATTAGCTAAGCCGTCTGTGACGGAATCAGCAATTTGGCTTCTGTATGATGCTGAATTAATATTATTTTCATCTTTTGCGGAACTTAGGTAACCGAGTTCCAGTAAGACAGCTGGTTGTGAGTTTTCTCTAACTACATAATAATCGCCGACTCTTGCGCCGCGGTTAGAAGTAGGGAGGTCTTTCCCAAGCGTAGTATTAATGCTTTCAGCGAGCGATTTATCACTATTATCATAATAGTAAGTAGTTTGACCGCTTACGTTTTTACTTGTGTCTTCTAAACTATCAAAATGAATACTAATAAAGACATCTGCATGATTTTCGGAAGCTATATTTGTTCTTCCTTTTAGAGAAACATACTTATCACTATTTCTCGTTAAGATAACTTTAGCACCTCTAGATTCAAGTTTTCTTTTTAATTGTTTGGCTGTTTTTAAAGTCATTTCTTTTTCAATCGTGCCATTTGCGCCTTTAGCACCTGGATCATTACCACCGTGCCCAGGATCAATGACGATTGTCGCTTCGGATAATTTGGTTGTTTTGCTTCGAGGGCTGGAGGTTTGTCCTTTGTCGGAAACATCTACTACCCAGTTGGCGACATAACCTTCTTCACCGCTTGTCGTACGGATTTTATACCAGTCACCTTGAACTCCTTGAATAGCGAATCCTTGACCAGAATTTGCTTTTTCGATAACGGCACCATCACGACTTGGCTTATTTCTAATATTAGTGGAGTCATCTCGAATGGTTACTGTTTGTAGTTCGCTTTCATCTACTTTTGTAACAGACTCACGAATCGTTAAGTAATCGGAGCTAACCCATGCGCTTGTACCATTATATTGGATTTGCGCCCAGCCATTTTGTTGGCTAGTAACTGTTACTTGGTCACCATTATTGAGTAATCCAAGTGACTTGCTTGAGGTACTTGGTTTTTCACGGACATTTAATCCGCCATCAGAAGAAACGATAGCGACACTGTTACTTGCTGCGCTGACATCTGTGTTTTCTACTAACCAGCTGGCAACCCAACCGCTATTTCCGTTATCTAACTGAACTTTGTACCATTGATTTTCTTCACCGACTACCCGGAGTACTTCATTTTTTCTGGCTTGGCTCGTTACATCATACGCTAAACCAGGACCGCTGCGGACATTTAAGACTTCTGCTTTGACGACAACGGAATTCGCGTTCGCCATTGCTATGGTTGTAAAAATACCTGCTGCAATCAATAAAATGGAGACAACGGTGATAAAAATGAATTTATTCTTCATTTAAAGCTAACACCACCCATATACTCATAAACTTTTATCTGACAGTAAAATGTTACCATAAAATGCGCTTTCATGGAACTACAAAGTGGATTTTTATAAAAAAACTGGCAAAATGTTGACTTTTCAGTGTGTTTTTAGTAATCTTAGAATAATTCATATTTAAAACTAGCGACAGAGAAGAGTAAGAAAATCCATGCTATAAAGAGAATTTATCCCATTTGGCTGAAAGGATAAAGATAGTCATGTTTTCTGAAAAGACACTCTCGAGGTTTCTTGTTGAAAAACAGTAAGCAAGAACGTATTCAGGCGTTAACTGACTTAAGTGAGGACTCATTAGTAGTTCTAATTAGGGTGGTACCACGGGTGTAAATAGACTCTCGTCCCTTGTTTTTATAACAAGTGACGGGGGTTTTTCTTTATATTTTGAAGTAAAAAAAGGAGGTTTATGGTGATGGATTTGCAATTACCAAGAGGGACGCGAGATATTTTGCCGGAAGAGGTTAGTAAATGGCATTTTCTAGAGACAGAGTTTAAAAATGTTTGCGAAAACTACCAATACGAAGAAATAAGAACGCCTGTTTTTGAACATACGGAATTATTTGAGCGAGGGGTTGGCGATTCTACGGACATCGTATCAAAAGAAATGTACACTTTCCAAGATAAAGGGGGCAGAAGTTTAACGCTAAGACCAGAGGGGACTGCTTCCGTTGTTCGAGCTTTCGTTGAACATAAATTATACGGCGAAGTGAGTCAGCCTATCAAAATGTATTATAATGAACCGATGTTTCGTTATGAACGTCCACAAGGCGGAAGACAACGCCAATTTACGCAAATGGGTATTGAGGCGCTTGGAAGTGATGATCCTTCTATTGATGTAGAAGTTATCTCACTAGCAATGACGTTTTTCAAAAAAATTGGCTTAACAAACATTAAATTAGTCATTAATAGCCTTGGTGATAAAGAAAGCCGATTAAAACATCGAGAAGCACTAGTTGCGCATTTTGAACCACACATTGATGAATTTTGTGCAGAATGCCAAGTACGATTACACAAAAATCCACTACGCATTTTAGATTGTAAAAAAGATCATGACAATCCACTAATTCAATCTGCGCCATCTATTTTAGACTTTTTAAATGAGGAATCTGTTGCCTATTTTGAAAATGTTAAAAATTATTTAAACGCGCTAGAGATTCCATTTGAAATTGACCCAACGATGGTTCGTGGTTTAGATTATTATAACCACACGACATTTGAAATTATGAGTGTAGAAGAAGGATTTGGCGCGAAAACAACGCTTTGTGGTGGAGGAAGATATCACGGTTTAGTGAGAGAGTTTGGTGGTCCAGATACACCGGGGATTGGTTTTGGTATCGGAGTGGAACGTATTTTACTGGCGCTAGAAAAAGCGGATATCGAAATACCTGCAAAAAAACCACTAGAGGTTTATGTGATTACAGCACAACCAGAAGCAGAATTAAAAGCCGTAACACTTGTAAATAAATTAAGACAAAATGGCATTAGTGCAGAAAAAGATTACTTAAAACGTAAATTCAAAGCACAACTAAAAGATGCCAATAGAAAAAATGCCGTATACACCATTATTCTTGGTGAAGAAGAATTACAAACAGGCAATTATCAATTAAAAAATATGGAAACAGGCGAGCAAGAAGCTGTGTCTGAAACAACCATTCTAGAAAAATTAACAAACACCAAGGGGGAGAAATGAAAATGGAAAAACGTACAAGTTACTGCGGTGAATTAAACGAAGCACATATTGGTCAAAGTGTTGTCCTTCATGGTTGGGTGCAAAAACGACGCGATTTAGGCGGATTAATTTTTATTGATCTACGTGATCGCGAAGGAATTGTCCAAGTTGTTTTCAATCCTGAATTTTCAAAAGAAGCGCTTGAAATCGCTGATAGTGTTCGAAATGAATTTGTTGTTACTATTAAAGGAACCGTTCATGCTCGTGGTGAAAAAGCCATCAATGACAAATTAGCGACTGGTAAAGTAGAAGTTTTAGCAGAAGAAATTACCATTTTAAATACTTCTAAAACGCCACCATTTTATATTGAAGATGGCGTGAATGTTTCGGATGAATTGCGTTTGAAATACCGTTATTTGGACTTACGACGTCCGGAAATGAACAACATTTTCAAAATGCGTCACACAGTAACGAGAACTTTCCGCAATAAACTAGATGCACTCGGATTCTTTGATATTGAAACACCTTATTTAACGAAAAGTACGCCAGAAGGTGCCAGAGACTACCTTGTACCAAGTCGTGTTTACCCTGGTAACTTCTATGCATTGCCACAATCCCCACAAATATTAAAACAATTACTAATGACTGCTGGTTTTGATAAATATTACCAAATCGTACGTTGCTTCCGTGATGAAGATTTGCGCGGCGACCGTCAACCTGAATTTACACAAATCGATTTAGAGACTAGCTTTTTAACGAAAGAAGAAATTCAAGCGATTACGGAAGATATGTTAATAGATGTAGTGAAAGAAGCGAAAAATATTACTATCGACAAACCGTTCCCTCGGATGACGTATAAAGAAGCGATGGATCGTTTTGGGAGTGATAAGCCAGATATTCGTTTCGGTTTAGAATTACAAAATGTATCAGATGTCGTTAAAGATGTTGATTTCAAAGTATTCCAATCCGCTATTGAAAATGGTGGCGAAGTAAAAGCGATTAATGCGAAGTGTGCGGCAGCTAATTTTTCACGTAAAGATTTAGATGCGCTTGGTGTTTTTGTTGCTAACTACGGGGCAAAAGGTCTTGCTTGGCTAAAAGTAGAAGCGGGTGAACTGAAAGGACCAATTGCTAAATTCTTCCCTGAAGACAAAGCAGCAGAACTAAAGGCTGCTCTGCAAGCAGAAGATGGCGATTTATTACTATTTGCAGCTGATAAAGCAAATATCGTTGCGGCATCACTTGGGGCGCTTCGTAATAAACTTGGTAAAGACTTAAACTTAATCAATGAAGAAGAACTTGCTTTCTTATGGGTGACTGATTGGCCGCTATTTGAATACGATGAAGAAGCAGGGCGTTATGTATCTGCACACCATCCATTCACTTTGCCAAAAGAAGAAGATATCCCACTTCTTGAAACCGATTCTTCTAAAGTAATGGCAGAAGCTTATGATATCGTATTAAATGGATATGAAATTGGTGGCGGTTCATTACGGATTTACAAAAAAGAAGTACAAGAATCGATGTTCCGTGCACTTGGCTTCACGGATGAATCAGCAAAAGAACAATTTGGCTTCCTGATGGATGCATTAGAGTATGGTACGCCACCACATGGAGGTATCGCGCTTGGCTTAGATCGCATTGTTATGATCTTGGCAGGTCGAAACAACTTGCGCGACACAATTGCCTTTCCTAAAACAGGAAGTGCAGTAGATCCACTGACAAATGCACCAGGCGAGGTTAGCGCCGCTCAACTTGCGGAATTGAAACTGGAAACAGTGAAAAAATAAACAAACTAAAAAAGAAGGTGAGCGTTTAAGCTCACCTTCTTTTTGTTTTAAAAATCATCACTTAATTCTTGAATATTTTCTACATGCACCTTATTAACTAATAACCCTCGATTGGAATCATTGGACCAGAATGGGCCGTCCAATTCTTTCGCTTCACTGGAGCTGATTTTATTTTTATTATAAAAAGTGGCTTCCACATTGTAGCGATTCCCTTTTTTTACTGCATCCCAGCTCTCTTCAGAAAGCGGTAGTGTAATTGATTTGTTTCCAGCGCCGTCAATTTTGCCAGTGATGGTATTATCTTTTGATTTTTGATCCACCACGAAATTAAAGGTAACATCTACTTTTGACGAAGCGTGTTGATAAAGATAATAACCGCCAAAAAGTAGGATAGCTACTAGAACGGTGAAAATGGGGATTTTACGCATAGGGAATTTCGCGCCTCCTTATCTGTTCTAAACGTTCTTCCTTTTTCATTATAAGTGTAAAAGCTAAGAAGCGGAAGGGGTAAACGCCATTTCTCATTGATTTTTTAGAATAGAGGCCCCATTTTTAATTAATTCACCATTTTAACTATTCATTTTGATGGCTTATCTTGTAATGCGTCGATTCCAGTTTCACCAGTGCTGATTTTAACAACCTCTGCAAGTGGATAAATAAATACTTTTCCATCACCAGGTTCGCCGGTGCGAAGTGTTTCTTTAACGACCCGAAGCACATCTTCCACAGGAACAGTAGAAACAACGATTTCAATTTTCATTCGCTCGTGAATATTGCTTTCTTTTTTTGTGCCACGATAAAGTTCGATAAATCCTTTCTCTAAGCCAGTACCGAGTGCTTTTGTGACAGTTAGGCCGCTTACGCCAATTTTCGCAAGTTCTTTTTGAAATAAATGAAAGCGGTTTGGGCGAGTAATGATTTCGATTTTTGTTAATCCAGACATATTGTTGCCTCCTTTATTCTTGATATGCTTTTTCGCCGTGCAGCGTCAAATCAAGTCCTTTGTATTCTTGTTCTTCATTGACACGAATTGGTAAAAATAGTTTGATAATTACGACGATTATAGCCGTTGCTACAGCTACATATGCTACCGTCGAACCAATGGCGATTAATTGTTTTACTACGAGAGAAGCGTTGCCATAGAATAATCCATCTGCTCCAGCTTCATTTACTTTTGTTGTGGCGAAAAGGCCAGTTGCAATGCCGCCCCAAATTCCGCCAATGCCGTGAAGGCCAAACGCATCAAGTGCATCATCGTATTTTACTTTTCCTTTTAACCAGAATACAGCCCAGAAGCAAAGCGCTCCGCCGAGAAAACCGATAATCAACGAACTTGGCACAGTGACAAATCCAGCGGCAGGCGTAATGGATACTAAACCAGCAATTGCTCCGGAAATGGTTCCAAGCATAGTGGGCTTTTTATTCGTTAACCATTCAACGAGTCCCCAACCGATAATACCTGCTGCAGCGGCCGTGTTTGTGTTTACAAAGGCGATCATTGCTACATTATCAATTGTTAAGGCACTGCCCACATTAAATCCGTACCAACCAAACCAAACTAGAATGCCACCAATAAGTGCTAAAGGTAAATTATGCGGGGAAGCGGAATCGGCTTCTTTTCTACGACCAATCATAATTGCGAGGACTAATCCTGTGACACCTGAACTAATATGAACAACATTCCCACCGGCGAAATCAAGTGCGCCGAGATTACGTAACCAACCACCATCACCCCAAACCCAGTGAGCAACGGGAGAGTAAACTAGTAACGACCATAAGATAATGAAAATCAAATAAGCGGAAAAATTCATTCTTTCAGCAAATGCCCCAGAAATGATAGCTACAGTCAAAATTGCGAAAGTCATTTGAAACATCATGAATAGAATATGTGGAATAGCATCTGAGTAAGTATCATTTGCTGCAAAGCCGACATTATGAAGGAAGGTCCAGTCGAAACTTCCTATAAAGCCGTTTCCAGGGGCGAAAGCTAACGAATATCCAACGATCACCCAAAGAATAGAAATAATTGCCATCGAACTAAAACTATACATGGCCGTACTCAACACATTTTTGCGTCGAACCATACCACCGTAAAACAATGCAATTCCTGGTGTCATTAACCAAACCAATAAAGTACAAAAGAACATAAATACGGATTCCATACTCAACTCTCCTTTTTGTTAGATAAACTAACATGTAATATATTATTTATGCGTTTATAATACACTATATTTTAATAAAGGCAAGAATATTTTATCAATTCAATAAATTTGGTTAGATTATCTAACATGTAGCGGTTTCAATTGTTTGTTTTTGAGGTTTATTTCAGAATAATCAGATAATAATAGACTGTATTTTCCGTTTCGATGGCAGATAAAAAGCCTATTCGGAAATAGGCTTTTTTCATTAAATATAAAACATGTATCCATCCGATAGTTCAGCATCCGTAGAATGTTTTAATAAGTCAGCAAGTGTTGTTTGATCTAACACGTCACGGACAGCATTGCGCATTCGTGTCCATAATTCACGCTGGGCAGCTTCTTCATCTTCCATACTCTCGACAAGTACAATCGGACCTTCTAGTGTACGAATGATGTCGCCAGCAGTGATTTTTTCAGGATCGCCGTTCAAAACGTAGCCACCATGAGCCCCGCGGATACTTTTAACAATTCCTGCATTACGAAGGGGGCCGATTAACTGCTCTAAATAATGTTCCGATAAATTTTTATCTTGGGCGATACTACGAAGAGAAATCGGGCCATCGCCAATTCTTTTTGCGAGTTCAAGTGTTATTGTCAGGCCGTAGCGACCTTTTGTTGTAATCTTCATTTTTATTTAACCTCCAGTAATTTCAAAACCGCTTATACCGCATCTATTATATCGGAATTACAGAAAGAAGGCAAAGGAAACAAGTAGGTGAACGCACAGATGTTCTTATGTTATAATAGTAAGCAAGCAAATAAGAAGGAGCGGTTATATGGCAATTCAACCTTTAGCTTACCGGATGCGCCCGAAAGCACTAGATGAAATCGTGGGACAAACGCATTTAGTCGGTAAAGATAAAATTATTTATCGGATGGTCAAAGCAAAACAATTATCTTCTATGATATTATATGGACCGCCCGGAATTGGAAAAACATCGATTGCAAGTGCGATTGCTGGGAGCACGAAGTATGCATTCCGTACATTAAATGCAGTTACCAATAATAAAAAAGATATGGAAGTAGTAGCAGCTGAAGCGAAAATGAGCGGCACGGTTATTCTTCTTTTAGATGAAGTACATCGATTGGATAAAGCGAAACAAGATTTTTTACTACCATTACTTGAAAGTGGCGCGATTATTTTAATAGGTGCAACGACAAGTAATCCGTATATCGCGATTAATCCGGCTATTCGAAGCCGAACGCAAATTTTCGAGTTAAAACCTCTAACTGTAGCAGATATTATGATAACAATAGACCGGGCGCTTTCAGATAAAGAGCGGGGACTTGGGAATTATGATGTAGAAATAGATGAGGTTGCGAAAAAACATTTTGCAACGGCGAGTAACGGCGATGTAAGAAGTGCGCTGAATGCCTTAGAATTAGCTGTCATTTCTTCTGAACCAAATGAAGATGGTGTGATTCATATTACACTCGATGTGGCAGAGGAGTGTTTACAAAAGAAAAGTTTAGCTCATGACAAAGACGGCGATGCCCATTATGACGTATTAAGTGCTTTTCAAAAATCGGTTCGTGGTAGCGATGTGAATGCAGCGCTCCATTATATGGGACGTTTAATTGAAGCAGGAGATTTAGTTAGTATTAGCCGGAGAATGCTCGTTATGGCATATGAGGATATTGGTCTTGCGAGTCCACAAGCCGGAGCGCATACACTCGCAGCCATTCAAACCGCAGAAAAAGTCGGGTTTCCTGAAGCGCGAATTCCGCTCGCCAATGCTGTCATTGAGCTTTGCCTTTCGCCTAAATCCAATTCTGCTATTATGGCGATTGATGCGGCACTAGCAGACATTCGCCAAGGGAACAGTGGAGAAGTGCCAGATCATTTGCGAGATGGACATTACTCTGGTGCAGAAAAACTTGGACGGGCGATTGATTATAAATACCCGCATAATTATGATAATGCTTGGGTGGACCAACAATATTTACCAGATCGTCTTAAAAACAAATTGTATTATGCACCAAAATTCACTTCTAAATTCGAGCAAACAATTGCTGGTGTGTACCAAAAGATTAACGAAAATAAAGCAAAAAAAGAATAAAAAAAGTACCAACTGAAAAGTCGCTAACATTGAAATTTCGTCTTTCCTATGGTATTCTAAATGAAGAAAAGAAACCCTAATGTATTCGATATAGTTCCTGATATTTTTGAACCGAACAATTTTTTATACCTAGGGAGCTTGGAGTTCCGGCGCGGCGCACATGCCTTCACACGAGGAAGTGCAAACCGTTAGACAGAGCACCCACCTGCTTTAATTGAGAGCGGGTTCAAAGGAAGGGAATCCTAAACGGTACGATTGGGGTTTCTTTTTTGCGTGTAAATAGGAGTTATTCCTCTTTACTTTACAGGAGTATTGCTGTTACAATAAGAAACGATTAACGGCGAACAGGAATTCGTCTACAAAAAAGGACGCGATAAAAAATGGAAAATAGAATTTACTTAGACCATGCTGCGACGAGTCCAATTCATCCAGAAGTTATCCAAACGATGCTTGGCGCAATTACAAATACGTACGGCAATCCTTCCAGTATCCATTACGCTGGACGAGAGGCAAGAAAAGCTTTGGATGAAGCTCGTCACACAATTGCAGACAGTATCCATGCTACGGAAAAAGAAATAATTTTTACAAGTGGTGGAACAGAAGGCGATAATTTGGCGATTATTGGAGCAGCGTTAGCACAACAAGAAAAAGGCAAGCATATAATTACTTCACAGATTGAGCACCATGCGGTCTTAAAAACATGTGAATACCTTGAAACGCAAGAATTTGAAGTTACCTATTTGCCAGTAGATGAGCATGGAATAGTTTCTATAGAGAGTTTACAAGAGGCCTTGCGTCCAGATACAATTCTAGTTTCTATTATGTATGGTAATAATGAAATAGGCGCTATTCAGCCGATTGCGGAGATTGGTGCAATTTTAAAAGACCATCAAGCAATTTTTCATACAGATGCAGTACAAGCTTATGGGCTATTAAATATAAATGTAACGGAGCTAGGGGTAAATTTATTAACTACTTCTTCTCATAAAATAAATGGACCACGTGGTGTAGGTTTTTTATACGTCAAAAATGGCACACGGCTTATTTACCAAATGCACGGCGGAGAACAAGAACGAAAACGTCGTGCTGGAACGGAGAATTTAGCGGGAATCTGTGGTTTTAGTGCGGCTTCTTCTATCATGATGAATGAACGAGAACTAAAAAATGAGGAATATATTTCCTTCAAAAAACGAATGGCAGAAATTTGGCGTTCGGCAGATCTTGATTTTGAGGTGAATGGCTTAGAAGTCAACACTTTGCCACACGTATTTAGTGTACGTTTTCCAGGAGTTTCGATTGAACAATTATTAATGAATTTAGATATGGACGGAATTGCAGTTTCGAGTGGGTCGGCTTGTACGGCTGGAACGGTAGATCCATCGCATGTATTAGTAGCCCTTTTTGGTGAAAATCATCCGGCTATTCAAGAGACCGTCCGGATTAGTTTTGGCCTAGGAAACCATTTAGAAGAAGTGGAAATGGCGGCTACGAAAATTAGTGAAGTAGTAACGCGTTTAATGAAAATATAAGAAGGTGAGGGGCGAGCTTTGAGTACAAATAATAGTGACATTCGTGTAGTTGTCGGCATGTCAGGCGGAGTAGATTCATCTGTCACTGCTCATATATTAAAAGAACAAGGTTATGATGTTATTGGCATCTTTATGAAAAATTGGGATGATACGGACGAATTTGGCGTATGTACAGCAACGGAAGATTATGA
This sequence comes from Listeria monocytogenes, assembly GCF_013282665.1. Classification (GTDB taxonomy): domain Bacteria; phylum Bacillota; class Bacilli; order Lactobacillales; family Listeriaceae; genus Listeria; species Listeria monocytogenes_C. The sequence continues at coordinate 2,629,790 of NZ_CP054041.1, read as the reverse complement.
TGATGTAATTCGCGTAGCCAACCAAATCGGTATTCCATATTATGCGGTCAATTTTGAAAAAGAGTATTGGGACAAAGTGTTTACGTATTTCTTAGATGAATATAAACTTGGGCGCACGCCAAACCCGGACGTTATGTGTAATAAAGAAATTAAATTTAAGGCATTTTTAGAACACGCAGAAAGTCTTGGTGCGGACTATGTGGCAACGGGGCACTACGCACAAGTGAAAAAAGTCGGTGATGAAATCGAATTACTTCGAGGTGTTGATAATAATAAAGATCAAACGTACTTTTTAAACCAACTTTCACAAGATCAATTGAAAAAAGTGATGTTTCCTCTTGGCGGCATGGAAAAAACAGAAGTGCGCGAAATTGCGAAAAAAGCCGGACTTGCTACTGCGAACAAAAAAGATAGTACTGGGATTTGTTTCATTGGCGAAAGAAACTTCAAGCAATTTTTAAGCGAATATCTTCCAGCACAACCGGGCGAAATGAGAACGTTGAACGGTGAAGTGTTAGGGAAACATGACGGCTTGATGTATTACACAATCGGACAACGTCATGGTCTAGGCATTGGTGGCGACGGCGAACCTTGGTTTGTTGTTGGTAAAGATTTAAAAGAAAATGTATTGTTTGTGGAACAAGGTTTCCATCATGAAACACTTTATTCAGATTCATTAATTGCGACAGATATTTCTTTCACAACGAATGCAGAAAAACCAAAAACAATCGAATGTACGGCCAAATTCCGTTATCGTCAAACCGATACGAAAGTAACCGTGCATTTGCGCGAAGATGGGACAGCAGAAGTAGTTTTCGCTGATCCAGTTCGAGCAATTACACCAGGTCAAGCGGTTGTATTTTATGATGGCGATATTTGCCTTGGCGGTGGAACCATTGATACAGTTTGGAAAAATGGCGCGAAGTTAGATTATGTGGGCTAAAATTGGAACCGGAGAATCTTGTTTTCTAGGAGACTCCGGTTTTTTCCTGCTTAAATTCGTTTTTTTCAACAGATTTTATGGTAAAATATTATACGAAACAGGGAAAAGAGGTCCTTTATGAAAAAGATAGCGATTTTTGGGAGTGCGATTGTTTTATTTTGTCTTCTTATATGGGGATATTTTTATTTCAACTCAGAACCGTCTACGATTGCAGAAAATGCGGCAAATTCAACTAAAACGGTGGATGTACTTGAGGAAAACGACATTCTGGTATTTACCCCACGGAAATCTGATGCCGATATGAGTATCATTTTATATCCGGGTGCGTTTGTTGACGCTTTAAGTTATGCACCTCTTGCAAACAAACTTGCTTCGAGCGGTTACAAAACGTACATCGTTGAAATGCCTCTTAATTTGGCGGTATTTGGTAAAGATCGAGCTGCTGACATTATTGACGAAGCTCCGGATGAAAAATTTGTTATTGGTGGACATTCACTTGGTGGCGTAATGTCTTCTAGATTCGCACACAATAACGAAAAAGAAATAGAAGGCGCTTTTTTCTTAGCTAGTTACCCAGATAAAAAAGGTTCCTTAAAAAACGCACCTTTTCCAGTACTATCTATCACAGCAACAAATGATGATGTGTTAAACCAAGGTTCATATAATAAAAATAAAAAATACTTACCTAAAGATACTACCTTCGTTTCTATTAAAGGTGGAAACCATGCGCAATTCGGTTCATATGGAAAACAACATGGGGACGGAAAAGCGACGATTAGTGGACCAGAACAAACAGATCAAGTAGCGAATGCACTTATTATGTGGCTTAATACATCTGTAAAAAATCAGGAAAGATAAGAGGGATAATATGGATAAAAACCAATTAGGCATCAAACAAATGCAAGAAGGCAATTTAGAAGAAGCAGTTAAATTATTTACAGAAGTGATTGAAGAACACCCAAGTGATCCGGTTGGTTATATAAATTTTGGAAATGTTTTACTCTCCATGGATGATTTTGAACGTGCGGAATTATTCTTCAAAAGAGCACTTGAGCTAGATGACACAGTACCTGCTGCTTACTATAGTTTAGGAAATTTGTATTATGAACTAGAGCGTTATCAAGAGGCAGCAGATAGCTTCCAAAATGCAACAAAACAAGGGATGGAAAACGGCGACTTATTTTTCATGTTAGGAATGAGTTTTGTTCAGATGGAGGAGCTAACACTTGCGATGCCATATTTACTTAGAAGTGTCGAATTAAACCCAGAAGACGGAGAAGCGTTATTTCAATATGGGATCGTGCTTGCTCGTAGCGGTTTTTATGAAGATGCAATTACTATGTTAGAACGTGTTTTACTTGTTAAACCAGAGGATCCAGATGCACTTTACAATATTGGTGCGGCTTATCTGGCATGGCAAGGAGATATCGTTCTTGCTAAAAATTATTTTGAAAGAGCAATTGCTACAGATGCATCACATGAGTTGGCTGAAAATGCCTTGAACGCGATTCAAGATTTAGAAAACGAAGCAGAGTAAAACGAATTAGAAAGGAGGCGGCTTAGGATGGCTGAACAAGAATCACTCGCTCTATTTAACGATACACCAGAAGAACTTTTCATGAAGGGCACGATGCTGTCCACCATTTTTTATAATGCCGAAAACCTCTTTTCTGTAGTACGAATATTGGTCAAAGAAACCAATGCGGATTGGGACGAAAAAGATATTATCGTAACCGGCTTTTTCCCAGCACTTCACGAGCAAGAAGTGTACACTTTCTACGGAAAAATGCAGGAACATGCTAAATTTGGTCAACAGTTTAAAGCAGACCGGTTTCGTAAAGAAATGCCACAATCACGCGCGGGCTTAATTAATTATCTATCCGGTGAACTTTTTAAAGGCATTGGTAAAGTTACTGCTGAAAATATTGTGGATACGATTGGCGACGATGCTATCACAAAAATTCTATCCGATCCGAGTTTGCTAAATACAGTACCTAAGTTGCCATCTGGCACGGCAGAAAGTCTGCTTGCTTCCCTTAGAGAAAATCAAGGGTTGGAGCACGTGATGGTCGGATTAAACGAATATGGCTTTGGTCCACAATTATCCATGAAAATTTTTCAGGCTTATAAACAAAATGCGATTGAAGTATTAGAAAATAACCCCTATAAATTAATTGAAGACGTAAAAGGAATTGGTTTTCAGCGGGCTGATGAACTTGGGCGGAAACTAGGTCTTGGTGGGAATCATCCAGAACGACTGCGTGCTGGGATTTTATTTATGTTAGATTCGGTTTGTATGCAACAAGGTCATGTATATATGGAGCAAGAGGTTCTGCTTGGAGAAGTAACTTATTTACTGGAAGAAAGCGAAGGCATTCGTATTGACCAAAATATTTTAATGTCTCAAGTAGAAAAATTAGCCGAAGAACAAAAGATTATCACGGAAAATACACGTGTTTACATGCCATCACTCTATTATTCAGAGAGCGGCTTTGCCTATCATGTGAAGCGAATGCTTAAACAAACAGAATACCAAGAGCAATTCCCGCAGTCCGAATTTTTGCTAGCTCTCGGAGAATTAGAGGAACGGATTGGCGTTCACTACGGGGATTCGCAACGTCAAGCCTTGGAAAAAGCGTTAATGTCTCCGATGCTCGTACTTACTGGTGGTCCCGGAACAGGAAAAACAACGGTCATTAAAGGGATAGTAGAGTTGTACGCGGAGCTAAATGGTGTGAGTCTTGACCCGCATGCCTATAAAGATGGAGCAACGTTTCCTGTGCTTCTTGCCGCTCCAACAGGTCGCGCTGCTAAACGAATGTCAGAATCAACCGGACTTCCAGCGATGACTATTCACCGTCTACTTGGAATGAACGGCCAGGAACAAATGGATGATGATGCAGAGCGGCTGATTGATGGACGACTGTTGATTGTAGATGAGATGTCGATGGTTGACATTTGGCTAGCTAACCAATTATTCCGTGCTTTACCAGCACATATGCAAGTCGTACTCGTTGGTGACCAAGATCAATTGCCGTCAGTCGGACCAGGTCAAGTACTCAAAGATATTCTTCAATCAGAACAAATTCCAACCGTAGCGCTTTCAGATATTTATCGCCAAAAGGATGGTTCTTCCATTATCGAAATGGCGCATTATATAAAAGAGGGCATGTTGCCAGCTGATTTCACCAAAAATAGCGCGGATCGCTCTTTTTTTCACTGTACAGTAAACCAAATTGGTGATGTAGTCGAACAAGTGGTGAAAAATGCAAAAAACAAAGGCTTTCGAGCAAAAGACATCCAAGTTTTAGCGCCGATGTATCGTGGTCCAGCAGGGATTGACATTTTAAATAAAAAACTACAAGAAATATTTAATCCAAATGATACCGGTCGTCGGAAAGAAGTTCAATTTGGCGAAATAAAATATCGCGTGCATGATAAAGTACTACAATTAATTAACCAACCGGAAAAGAATGTGTTTAATGGGGACATTGGTGAAATTGTGTCTATTATCTATGCAAAAGAAAATACCGAAAAACAAGATTTGATTGTCGTTCAATTTGACCAAACAGAGGTTTCTTACTATAGACAAGAATTTAATCAATTGACCCATGCTTACTGTTGTTCGATTCATAAAGCGCAGGGAAGTGAATTTCCGATTGTGATTATGCCAATTGTCCGCAGTTACTACCGGATGTTACGCCGCGATTTACTTTATACCGGGGTAACGAGGAGTAAACAGTTTCTTATTCTTTGCGGAGAAGAAGAAGCTTTTCGAATGGGGATAGAACGAATTGATGAAAATAAGCGTAATACAACTCTCTCTGAACGTTTAATGAGCGAAGATGTCTTATTAGAACAAATGACGAATAAACGAATTCTTACTGCTGACAATATTACCGAAATAGATCCGATGATTGGAATGGAAGGAATTACTCCAGAACAATTTATGGCAGGATGAAAAAGAACAACTTTCTAAATAAATAGAAAGTTGTTCTTTTTATTGTTCGTTATCTTGAAAAAAAGGAAGGCGAATCGTAAAAGAAGTACCTTTATTCGGTTCACTTGTTACAGTAATAGTTCCATCATGATATTCAATCAGTTGCTTCACAATGGATAAACCAATGCCGGATTCGCCAAAAGCGGTATTTGTTCGAGACATATCGGCTTTATAAAACCTTTCCCAAATTTGTTCTAATTCTTCTGTATTCATACCAATTCCGGTATCAGTAATCGTTAAAACAGATTCTTTATAATCTTGAGAGCCAGTTAAAGTAATCTGTCCATTTTCTGTAAATTGGACACTGTTTTTGACGATATTGATAAATACTTGCGTTAAGCGATCATAATCTGCATAAATCGCCATATCTTTATCTACTGCAACAGTGATTATGTTGCCTTTCTCACTGGCTACATAATCAAGTTGTTCTTTGATTAACTCAAGGAATTCTTTCCCATTAAACCGGGTTTTGTGAAGTTTGATTTTGTTGCTTCGAATTTTTTCATAATCTAAATTTTCGTTGACTAGTTTGGTTAAACGTCTCGCTTCTGTATCAATGAGTGCTATACAACGATCTGTTTCACTTTTAGGAATAATGTCATTAACCAGTCCTTCTGTAAGACCGCTAATCGTTGTAAGTGGGGTGCGCATTTCATGAGAAACATCCGCAATAAACTGACGGCGACGTTTTTCTTGTCTTTCAATTTCTTCTTGCGATATTTCAAGCGTTTGTGTCATCTTATTGAAATCAATCGCAAGCGCCCCAATTTCATCAAAGTTATTTTCTTTTAGTCGCGCTTTGTAGTTCCCTTGAATAACATCTTTCGTCGCTGCTCGTAATTTGTTGATTCGATTCACTTGTAGTTTGGACAAAATTGCACTAAGAATAAGTGCAACTGTTATGGAAAGTAAAATAGTATAGAACATGTACCGATTAATAGTACCAATTACTTGCTCGGTCCCGCTAATAGGTGAATTCAGCACGATAGAACCGACAAATTTATCACCATCCATAATTGGCACATATACAATAGTCATTTCTCTATTGAATCGATTATCTATTTTCTTACTAACCGTTTCGCCGCTTTCCAGTTTTTTCTTATCTTCCGAAGAAATCGAAAAGTCTTTAGGCAGAGGCTGGTCCATTTGTGTAGGATAAATCGTTTCGTCGTTTGCGTTTTTGATTGTATAATGAATTTTTTTAACATCCAAAGTACGCTGATACGTGTTTAACACTTGAGCAGTTGCATCTTGCGGCGAGTGACGAAGATCCATAGAAATGGTTTCCCCGTAGCTTGTTAAGTCGTCTACTTGGCTTTGGTAAAAATAATCTTTTAATGAGTGGGAGACAAGCAGTCCAATCATAATACAAGCAATGAGCAAAATGACAAATTGCGTAAAAAACAGTTGGTAAGCATATTTAAATTTCATTCGCTTCATTCCGTTTCATCAAATTTGTAGCCGACACCCCAGACAGTGTGTAAAAACGGCTTTGTTTCGGTGGCGATTTTTTGTCGTAAACGTTTGATATGAACGTCAACTGTGCGCTCATCTCCGTAAAATTGATAGCCCCAAACCTGTTCTAACAATTGCTCTCTTGAAAATACTTGTCGCGGATGTTGCATTAAAAAATAGAGTAAATCGAATTCTTTTGGTGTTAGAGCATCAAGGAGCTCCCCTTGATAAAAAATTTCGCGTGTTCGTTTACTAATTTTAAAATAAGTTGTTTCTAAAATATCTTCATTGTTTTCTGCAGGAGAGGCGCTATTTTTTCGACGTGTCACTGCTTTAATTCGAGCCATTAAGGTAAGTGGGCTAAATGGTTTAGTTACATAATCATCCGCGCCCATTTCGAGACCAAGTACTTGATCGGATTCTGACTCTTTAGCCGTTAAAATGATAATTGGCACATCGCTTACTTCACGAATTTTACGGCAAATGGTCATGCCGTCCATATTAGGAAGCATTAAGTCAATAATGGCAATATCATATTCATCTTTAAAAAACGCTTCATAACCCTGCTTGCCGTCATGAACGAACGTAGCATCAATTTCTTCTTTCATAAAGAACATTTCTATCATTTCACAAACACTTACATTATCTTCTATCATAAGTAATTTCATATTCTGTACTCACTCCTCTTACATTAAAACTAGCCTAATTAGACGTAATAATCAAGCCAAATTATTTTTTTCGCGAAAGTTTAAAATATGCATCATAGTTTGTTCATACTTTCTTCATAACTCCCCAGTAATCTTAGTGGAGTAGAAACCGAATGGAGGAAAACACATGAATTTTTTTAAGAGAGCATGGCTCAGCATGAAAGCGAGAAAAGGAAGATCTGTTTTACAATTAATTATATTCACAGTTGTCTGTGTGCTTATTTTATCAGGCTTTACCATTCAATCAGCCGCAGATAAGGCAAGCGAGTTGGCAAGAGAACAACTTGGCGGAACGGTAACACTGACTGTTGACCGTGAAAAACAAATGCAAGCAATGCGAGACGAGGCTGCAAGTAGTGATACCAGTTCAACTGAATCCAAGCCGAAATTTGAGAGCAGCCCGATAGATGTTAGTGATGCTAATGAATTAGCGAAATTAAATCATGTAGCAAGTTATAATTACTATTCTAGTACACAAGCTTTAGCATCCGGATTTGATCCAATTGAGTCTTCTGGTGATACATCTTCTTCCAGTGATGAATCATCTACAACAACGGAAACACAAGGACCAGGAGGCGGCCAAGGTGGACCGCAAATGGTTGATGCCGATTTAAGCATTAGCGGTTTACTTGATTCTGCTACAAGCACTGATTTTGAAGCAGGAACAAGCGAACTAACAAGTGGTGTAGCAATTACTTCCGCTGACAAAGACAAAAATGTAGCCATGGTAGAAGAAAATTTAGCTAAAGAAAATGATTGGAAAGTGGGCGATTCTTTCACAGTTACTTCTAGCGATGGTAATACAAAAGTAACGTTAAAAATCGTTGGAATTTATAAAACAACTGATTCTGGAAGTGATATGGCACAAAACTTCTCCTTCCTAAATCCTTACAACAAAGTATATGTTCCTTACACAGTAGCCAATACAATTAAAGGCTCGGATTATAAAAATACAGTAGACTCGGCTGTTTATACGATGGATGACGCTGCTAACATTTCTGCTTTTGAAAAAGAAGCAAAAAAAGTCGACAGCATTGATTGGGATACATTTAAATTAGATGCTAATGACACACTTTACCAACAAATGATTGGACCAATTAATAGCGTCGCATCTTTCTCTAAAAATGTGGTTTATATTGTGAGTATTGCCGGAGCGCTCATCTTAGGTCTACTCGTGATGATGCAAGTGCGCGACCGCAAATATGAAATGGGTGTACTTTTGGCAATTGGTGAAAAACGCGGTAAATTGATTGCGCAATTCTTTGTGGAAATTTTGATTGTGGCACTTGTTTCCTTTGGCCTAGCCGCTGCAAGTAGTCATTATGTAGCACAATTAGCGGGAAATCAATTATTGGCGCAACAAAATTCATCTACTACTGAAACAACAACGACGACAGAAAACCGTGGTCCAGGTGGTAGTGGACAAGGCGGCGGTCCGGGTGGATTTGGTCAGAGCGTGAGTAACTTGACGAAAAACACCGAACAAATCAAAGAGCTAGATATTCAAGTAACATTAGAAGATATGCTGAAAATGGGCGGAATTGGTATCGGAATTGCCTTTATCTCAGTTCTTTTACCAGCGGCACTCGTTCTTCGTATGAATCCAAAAACAATTCTGACTAAACAGGAGTAGGTGACGATATGACCAAAGTATTAACATTTGAAAATATTTCTTATTGGTATAAAACGAAAGAAGAATCGATTTTAAGTGACATCAATTATGATTTTGAAGCGGGTGTTTTTTATACAGTAGTCGGCAGTTCTGGCTCAGGAAAAACAACCTTCTTATCCCTTGCAGGAGGACTTGATACACAAAAAGAAGGGGATATTTTCTATAAGGGCAGCTCACTTAAAAGCATTGGCTTACAACAGTTTAGAAATAAATATGTATCCATTGTTTTCCAAAGTTATAATCTGCTGACCTATATGACCGCACTACAAAATGTCACAACGGCAATGGAAATTACCCATGTCAATCAACCAGACAAAAAAGCCTTTGCACTGAGTATGTTGGAAAAAGTAGGTATTACAGAAGACATGGCACGACAAAAAGTATTGACGTTAAGCGGTGGACAACAACAACGGGTTTCGATAGCGCGGGCTCTCTGCTGTGAAACAGAATTAATTGTAGCAGATGAACCGACCGGAAATTTGGATGAACGTACTAGTAAAGAAGTAGTTACTTTATTCCAAGATTTAGCGCATAAAGAAGGTAAATGCGTCATCATGGTAACGCATGACCCCGAGATCGCAAAAGTATCCGATGTGAAACTAACACTAAAAAACGGAAGCTTTGTTGAAAAGAAGCAATCAACGAATAGTCGAATAAACAGTTGACATTTAGCCATCCGTTCTTTATAATTTAGTTTATTGTTGAATAGAAATTGATACATGATAGGAATATGATTTTGGTTTCCACGTGATTAGAGAGTTTTCCCATGGCTGGAAGGAAAACCACGCTTGCACCAAAATTGCTCTCCCATTAGATGATCCGTCTTATCCACGTTAACAGATAACGGAAGAGGTAATGATACAAAGTCTATATCATTGCAAACAGGGTGGTACCGCGATTTTACTGAAATCGTCCCTGTGAGCAATCATATAGGCTTTTTTTGTTGTAAAAACCAAAAGGAGGAAATAAAAAATGAAACAATTATCAAGCGCTGAAGTAAGACAGTTATTTTTAGATTTCTTTAAAGAAAAAGGGCATACTATCGAACCTAGTGCACCACTTGTGCCAAATAATGATCCCACAATTCTTTGGATTAACAGTGGTGTAGCAACCATGAAAAAATACTTTGACGGTTCCGTTATTCCGGATAATCCAAGAATGGCGAACGCTCAAAAATCAATCCGTACAAATGACATTGAAAACGTTGGTAAAACAGCGCGCCATCATACATTCTTTGAAATGTTAGGAAACTTTTCTATCGGTGATTATTTTAAAGAAGGGGCGATTGTTTTTGCTTGGGAATTCTTAACAAGTCCTAAATGGATTGGTTTTGATCCAGATAAATTGTATGTGACTGTGTATCCAGAAGATGAAGAAGCGAAAACGTTATGGCGCGAAAAAATTGGTTTAAGTGATGATCATATCGTCGAAATTGAAGACAATTTCTGGGATATTGGTATTGGACCAAGTGGCCCTGATAGCGAAATTTTCTATGACCGTGGACCTGCTTTTGGTGACGATGCAAGTGATCCAGAATTGTATCCAGGCGGAGAAAATGAGCGTTATTTAGAAATTTGGAACTTAGTATTTTCACAGTTTAACCACAATCCAGATGGAACTTACACACCGCTTCCAAAACAAAACATTGATACAGGGATGGGGCTTGAACGGATGGTTTCTATCATCCAAGATGCACCAACTAACTTTGAAACAGATTTATTCATGCCAATTATTCGCGAAGTGGAACAAATCGCTGGCGTGAAATATGGCCATTCTCAAGAAAATGATGTGGCATTTAAAGTAATTGCTGACCATATTCGTACGGTAGCATTTGCAATCGGCGACGGCGCTTTACCATCCAACGAAGGACGCGGATATATTTTACGTCGTTTACTTCGCCGTGCTGTTCGTTATGCAAAAGTCCTAACAATCAACGAACCTTTCATGTACAAATTAGTACCAGTAGTTGGGAAAATCATGAATAGTTTCTACCCAGAAGTAGAAAACCAGACAGACTTTATCCAAAAAGTGATTCGCACGGAAGAAGAACGCTTCCACGAAACATTAAACGAAGGTCTAGCAATTTTGGAAACAATCCTAAAAACTGCAAAAGAAACGAATGAACAAATTATTAAAGGTGCAGACATTTTCAAATTGTATGATACATTTGGTTTCCCAGTGGAATTGACGGAAGAATATGCAGAAGACCACGGTTTAAAAGTGGATCACGCTGGCTTTGAGGCTGAAATGAAAGAACAACGTGACCGTGCTCGTTCGGCTCGTGCTGACGTAAAATCGATGCAAGTCCAAGGCGAACTACTTGCTAATTTAACAGAAAAAAGTGCGTTTGTTGGCTACAATGCAACAGAGCACGTTTCAGAAATCTTGTATTTAATCCAAGATGACACGCTTGTGGAGGAAGTTGCAGCTGGAAGTGAAGCGCAAGTCATCTTCAAAGAAACACCATTTTATGCAGAAAGCGGCGGACAAGTTGCTGACAAAGGAACGATTGAGACTGAAACAGGTCTTGCTTATGTAGAAGATGTACAAAAAGCGCCAAATAAACAAAATTTACACCGTGTTTCTGTCAAAGAAGGCGTATTAAAAACAGGCGACACAGTGAAACTTGCTGTCGATAAGGTAAAACGTCGCGAAACAATCAAAAACCATACAGCAACACACCTTTTACACCGCGCATTGAAAGATACCTTAGGCGAACATGTTAACCAAGCCGGCTCTCTTGTTTCACCAGATCGTTTGCGCTTTGACTTCTCTCATTTTGGTCAAATTACAGAAGAAGAATTAACAAAAATGGAAGAAATCGTCAATGAAAAAATCTGGGAACAAATCAATGTTGTGATTGAAGAAATGCCAATAGCAGAAGCAAAAGAACTTGGCGCTATGGCACTATTCGGCGAAAAATATGGCGATATTGTACGAGTTGTACAAGTAGGTAAATATAGCATTGAACTATGTGGCGGGGTTCATGTTCGAAATACAGCAGATATCGGTCTTTTCAAAATCGTATCTGAAACAGGTATTGGAGCAGGAACTAGACGTATTGAAGCTGTCACTGGAAAAGAAGCATATCGCTTTGTAACAGAACAAGAAAACACATTAAAACATGCAGCGAATTTACTAAAAACAACAACCAAAGAAACACCGCAAAAAGTAGAACAATTACAAGCTGACTTACGCGAAGTGAAACGCGAGAATGAATCATTATTAAGTAAATTAGCGAGTGCAGCAAGCGCAGATATTTTTGAATCTCCAGAAGAAATCGGTGGCGTAAAAGTAATTGCGAAACAAGTAAACGCAAAAGATATGAACCAATTACGTCAATTTGTGGATAACTGGAAAGATAAAAAAATTGGCGGCATCCTAGTTTTAGGCGCTGTCCAAGGAGATAAAGTAAACCTAATATCTGCCGTTTCCGAAGAAGCAATCAAAGCAGGTTACCACGCTGGTAAACTACTGAAAGAAGTAGCAACAAGATGCGGCGGTAACGGTGGCGGACGTCCGGATATGGCGCAAGCTGGTGGTAAAAATCCAGCAGAATTAGGAGCTGCTCTTGATTACGTTTCCACGTGGGTAAAAGAACAACAAGCATAAATTTCATCAGAGCGCCTCATTTTTCTTTGTTATTTCTGTTCACATAGTGTAAAATGAAAAGAGATACATGAAGGAATGAGGTGCTTCGATTATGGATTCAAAAGATCAAACAATGTTTTACAACTTCGGCGATGATTCAATTGAAGAAGATGTAAAAAAATTAATGAAACAAGTCTACGTTGCTCTTGAAGAAAAAGGCTATAATCCCGTAAATCAAATCGTTGGCTATTTACTTTCAGGCGATCCTGCTTATATTCCTCGTCACAAGGATGCTAGAAGTATGATACGTCGTTTAGAACGAGATGAAATTATCGAGGAACTTGTCAAAGCGTATCTGAAAAATAACGAAATTGGTGAGAAATGAGAATAATGGGTTTAGATGTCGGCTCGAAAACAGTCGGTGTAGCGATAAGTGATCCACTTGGTTGGACCGCGCAAGGTGTGGAAACAATTCAGATTGACGAGAATAGAAAACAATTCGGCTATGACCGCGTAAAAGAGCTTGTGCTCGAATACGAAGTGGAAAAAGTCGTGGTTGGACTTCCTAAGAATATGAATAACACCATAGGGCCTCGTGCTGAAAGTTCTAAAATATATGCTGAAGTACTTGAGGCGAGAATCGGTTTGCCCGTTGTACTTTGGGATGAACGTTTGACCACTTCTGCCGCTGAAAGAACTTTGATTGAAGCAGATGTTTCGCGTAAAAAACGAAAAGAAGTAATTGATAAGTTAGCTGCAGTAATGATTTTACAGTCCTATTTGGACACTACTAATTAATTTGAGGTGAATTTAATGGCAGAAGAACATAACCATAATCATGAAGAAGAAAATATTATTTGGATTACAAACGAAGAAGGAAAAGAAGAGGCTTTTGAAATTCTAATGAGCTTTGATTCAGAGCATTTTGATAAATCTTACGTTTTATATTTCCCAGCTGGCAAAGGGGAAGACGAAGAAATCGAAATTCTTGCATCAAGCTACACTCAAGATGAAAATGGCAATCAAGGACACCTTCAACCAGTGGAAACAGATGAAGAGTGGGATAGAATTGAAGAAATGTTAGCAACATTCCTAGCTGACGAAGACGAAGAATAAAAATTAAAAAAGCGTGTCCTGACAACAACTGTCAAGACATGCTTTTTATTTTGCGTTTCTAGCACGTTTATTCCATATTTTATAAGCAAGGTAGACAACGATGGCAATAACTAAAGCTAACATTAAATAGCTAATTGGTCGCGTATATTTTTCCACAACGCTCCAATTGGAACCTAATGAATAACCAAGCCATGTCAGAAAAATATTCCACGGAATACAACCTAATATCGTATAGATAATAAATTTCCATACATTCATTTTCGCAATACCGGCTGGTAATGAAATAAACGTTCGAATAACCGGTAATACGCGCCCGAAGAACACAGCCCGTGCTCCGTAACGACCAAACCAAAGTTCTGCTTTATCTAAGTGTTTGACATTTAAGAAAATATATTTCCCGAATTTTAAAACAAGTGCTCTGCCTCCGAATTTACCAATGTAGTAAGCAATCAGTGAACCTACCAGATTACCTGAAATACCAGCAAAGACAACAAGCCAGAAGTTCAGTTTCCCAGCTTCCGCCATAAATCCACCGAATAGCATAATAACTTCACTTGGTAGTGGTATACAAACACTTTCAATCAACATTCCGAGGAAAATACCCCAGTGTCCAAGTGAGTCTACTAACCACATCGTGAAATCTTGCAAACTTTGTATTAATGTATGTAACATCCAAAAGACTCCTTCAATATTTAATTAATTGGCAGAAGCAAGTCTTTGACTGATTCTGTCTTGTTCGTTAAATCACGCTATTTATTATACCGAAAAAACATAAAAACGTCACTTTTTAAGAAAATTTTCCGTATTGAATAGCATTTTTTTATGATAATCGGTATAATGGATTAGAATTGTTTTCAATGAAATGAGGTCTAAAATGAAGAATACAAAAGGTAAGAAAATTACAATTATTATTTCTGTTATTATTTTAATTTTAGTGATTGCAACTTTTTCAGGTTATTATTATGTAAAATCGCAACTAGAACCAAAAGATGAAGCAAGTAAAGAGAAAATCACCGTAGAAATCCCAGCAGGCTCTAGTATTTCAGACATTTCTACTATTCTAGAAGATAAAAACGTCATTAATAATGCTTCTATTTTCTCGTTTTATGTAAAATATAATAATGATACGAATTTAAAAGCAGGGAACTATGAATTCAGTCCGGCAATGAACACGGATCAAATCGTCAAAAAAATGCAAGAAGGAAAAACGGTAGCACCTGCCAAACTGGTCATTCCAGAAGGTTACACGTTAGACCAAATTGCTGATAGAATTGTGGCTTATCAACCAAAACTAAAGAAAGCAGATGTACTTAAAACAATGGACGATCCTGAATTTGTTGCTTCCATGATTAAAGCATATCCAGAGACAGTAACAAACGATGTATTAAACAAATCTATTAAACATCCATTAGAAGGTTATTTATACCCAGCTACGTACACGTTCAAAGGAACAGATGTATCTGCAGAACAAATTATTACAGAGATGGTCAAAGCAACAGATGTAAACATTGCCAAGTACCGTGATGAACTAGCAAAACAAAAAATGTCCGTACACAAATTCTTAACGATGTCTTCCATTATCGAAAAAGAAGCAACTGAAAACGTCGATCGTAAAATGATTGCCAGTGTATTTTATAATCGTTTAGCAAAAGATATGCGCTTGCAGACTGATCCAACTGTTCTTTATGCGCTTGGTGAACACAAAAGCAAGACGACTTACAAAGATTTAGAAGTCGATTCACCTTACAACACATACAAAAACAATGGATTGCCACCAGGACCAATTTCAAATAGTGGAGATTCTTCGATGGAAGCGACACTTTACCCAGAAAAAAGTGATTACCTATACTTCTTAGCAAATACAAAAACTGGTAAAGTATACTTCTCTAAAACTTTAGAAGAGCACAATAAACTAAAAGAAGAGCATATTACGAAAAATAATTAAAACAACCACTTGTCAGAAGCATGTTTAGCATGCTTTTGGCAGGTGCTTTGTTTGTTAAGATAGGGGATCCTACCAGTGAATGATATTATTCATGATTATTTATTAAAAAACATTCCTAAGAGCAGTCCTTTTTTTGAACAGTTAGAGGCGTATGCGAAGGAAAATGAAGTACCAATTATGGAACCAGATTCTTTGTACTGCTTATTACAGATTTTAGATATTCAAAAACCAAAGCGCATATTGGAGCTTGGGACGGCCATTGGTTACTCCGCTTTAAAAATGGCAGATAAACTCCCTGATGCAGAGATTATCACGGTTGAGCGCGATGAAGAAAGATATGAGCAGGCAATACATAATATTCAGCGTTACGGAGCTAGTGACAGAGTGAAAGTTTTACTAACAGATGCGATTGAAGGAGCTGAAGAAATTTTGGCTCACGGTCCATTTGACGCAATATTTATCGATGCAGCCAAAGCACAATATGAGAAGTTTTTCCATATTTATACCGATTCTTTAGCTGATAATGGCGTTATTTATAGTGATAATGTTCTTTTTAAAGGGTTAGCACTAGATATGACACCAGAAAAACAACGTAAATTACGAGTTGCGAGGAAAATGCGCCATTTTAACGATTTTTTAGTGACGCATCCTGATTTTGAAACAACGACCATTCCGCTAGGGGACGGCCTATCTATTTCCAAAAGAAAGAAAACTGGAGGCGTATCATGACAAAAAAACCAATCGTAGTCGGCGTAACTGGCGGTTCAGGTTCTGGTAAAACTAGCGTAACGAAAGCCATTTGTGATCATTTTAGTGGGCACTCGATTTTGATGATTGCTCAAGATGTCTATTATCACGATCAAGCCAATATTAGTTTTGAAGATAGATTAAAAGTAAATTATGATCATCCACTTGCTTTTGATACGGATTTACTCATTTCACATATTGCCGCACTGCGTCGCTATGAAACTATAGAAAAGCCGATTTATGATTATGCCAAATATACGCGAAAAAAAGAAGTAGAAATCCAAGAACCTAGAGAAGTTATTATTTTAGAAGGAATTTTAATTTTAGAAGATAAACGCCTTAGGGATTTGATGGATATTAAAGTATATGTGGATACGGATGATGATATTCGTTTTATTCGCAGACTTTTACGTGATATGAAAGAACGTGGTCGGACAATGGATTCCGTTATCGAGCAATATCTTTCTGTCGTTAAACCAATGCACAATGAATTCATCGAACCAACGAAAAAATTTGCCGATATTATTATTCCAGAAGGCGGAGAGAATCACGTTGCAATCGACTTAATGACAACAAAAATTGAATCCATCTTGCAAAAACATGTATAAACAACAGGTATCACTTGTCAAATAGAGAAAATTAAGGTAAAATTTTCCTAGTAAAAAGAGAGACAATTGCTTGCTATTTCTAGCGTGGCATGTTAATCTTTCTGACGAGTAGTAATATTTTTGATGAAGGTGCGGAGCGATATCTCCGTGCTTTTCTATACAATAATGAACAAACAAAAAGGAGCGAAATCGATTGGCGACAGAAAAAGTATTTCCAATGACCCTAGATGGGAAAGCAAAATTAGAAAATGAATTACAAGAATTAAAGACAGTAAAACGTAAAGAAGTAGTAGAACGGATTAAAATTGCCCGTAGTTTTGGTGACTTATCGGAAAACTCCGAGTATGATTCCGCAAAAGACGAACAAGCTTTTGTTGAAGGTCGTATCACTACTATTGAAAATATGATTCGTAATGCACAAATCATTGATGCAGCAGAAGCGCATAATGGTTTAGTAACACTAGGAAACACCGTTACTTTCATTGAACTACCAGACGGTGAAGAAGAAACTTATACCATCGTAGGTAGCGCTGAAGCAGACCCATTTGAAGGGAAAATTTCCAATGATTCTCCAATTGCAAAAGGTTTACTTGGGCATAAAGAAGGGGAAGAAGTAACTATCCAAACACCGGCTGGTGACATGAGCGTTAAAATCGAAAAAATCACTGCATCTTAATATTATCGGATGTTTTTATACAGCGGTTACTTATAAGGTGGTGAATGCAAATGGCAGACAAACGACAATCAAATAACCGTCGAATTAAACAAAACTTGGTGGAAGGATCTCGCTCCCAGCAAAATACAAAACGAAAAAAGACTAATCTAGTTTTAAACGTTTTAATTATCGTGGTAAGTTTACTTATCATTGGTAGTTTGTATTTTGTGCTGTTTAAAACAGAGAGTGATCCTGCCCAACAAGATAACAAAACGGCATCTTCCACGGAGAAAAAAGAAGATGCCGCTAAAACAACTAAATCATCCGAGAAAGAAAAAGATTCTTCAGATGATAAAACAACCGAAACAACCGAAAGTGATGATCCCAATGTAGCGAAAGTTATTACCAAAGACTGGAAACCTATCGGTACAGAACAAACTGGTGATCATGTGAATTCGTACAGTTCTACAAGTGTAGATTGGCAAGAAAAACGTAAAGCTTTTTCTGCAGCAACAGATATTCCAATCTCAAATACATCACTTTGGTTTGTAGAGCAAGGCGCTGATCCTGCGACACAAGCAATTGGTACACTTTCTACTAAAGAAAACCCAGACAAAGCATACCGTGTGTATATTACTTGGGTGGATGGTGAAGGATGGCAACCAACTAAAGTGGAAGAGCTTAAAACAAATGACAAAAGATAAAAGCACAGAAGTTAGCTGTTAACGACTGTGCTTTTTTGGAGGTTACATAATGACAATTGGTATTATTGGAGCAATGGAAGAAGAAGTAGAACTTTTAAAAAATAGCATGCCAAGCGTAGAAGAAATTGTAATTGGTGGTGCTAAATTTTTTGTTGGCGAAATTGCAGGTAAAGAAGTAGTGCTTTTAGAGTCAGGTATTGGTAAAGTAAATGCCGCACTTGGAACAACACTTATGGCGGACCGGTTTAAACCAGAAGTAATTATTAACACTGGTTCAGCTGGAGGTATGGCGGAAGGTTTAGCTGTTGGCGATGTTATTATTTCTGACCGATTAGCTTATGGCGATGTAGATGTAACGGAATTTGGTTACACTTACGGTCAAGTCCCTAGAATGCCAGCTTTTTATCAAGGAGATGCGGTACTTCTTAAAAAAGCAGAGACAATTTACCGTGAATATTTTGCTGCAAGTGAAAATAAAGCAGTTTATGGACTCGTTGTTACGAATGATTCATTTATTATGCGTCCAGATCAGCACGAAACAATCCGTACTTTTTTCCCAGATGTGAAAGCAGTGGAGATGGAAGCTGCGGCAATTGCACAAGTTGCTTATCAATTTGATATTCCTTTCTTAATTATTCGTGCTATTTCAGACTTAGCGAACCAAGAAGCGACTATTTCATTTGATGAATTCATTCACCTAGCAGCGAAACAATCCGCAACATGTATCATCGAATTATTAAAAACAATTTAAAAAAATGCCTGGAGTTTTGAAGCTCCAGGCATTTTTTTATTTGACGTATTCTTCTGTTAAAGTAAGGAAATCTTCTACATCTTTGGCAGCAAGAGCAACTGCTTCTTCCCAGAAGTCAGCTTTACGCAAGTCAACGCCCAGATGTTTTTCTGCTAGTTGTTCCGTTGTCATCGAACCAGTGTCTTGTAGCAGTGCAATGTATTTATCTTCGTAACTAGCACCTTCTGCTTGAGCTTTATGGTAAATACCAAGCGAGAACAAGTAACCGAAAGTATACGGGAAGTTATAAAATGGTACATCCGCAATGTAGAAATGTAGTTTAGAAGCCCAGAATTGTGGATGATATTCATCTAAGGCATCCAAATAAGCTTCTCGTTGCGCTTCTTCCATTAGAGCGTTAAGTCTATCAACCGAAACGACACCTTGTTTACGTGCTTCATAGAAGTTACATTCAAAAATAAAGCGAGCATGAATATTCATAAAGAAGGCGATACTACGACCAATTTTATCTTCCAACAACGTGATTTTTTCTTCTTTTGTTTTTGCATCTTTCACAGAAGCATCTGCAATAATCATTTCGGCGAAAGTAGAAGCAGTTTCTGCCACGTTCATCGCATAGTCAGTATTTTCAAATGGTTCATCGCGAATCACGTGTGAATGGAATGCGTGCCCAAGTTCGTGAGCAAGAGTAGCTACTGTTCCAGGAGCTCCATCATACGTCATGAAAATTCGGCTTTCTTTTTCGACAGGAAAGTCGGTACAAAAGCCACCAGGACGTTTATTATCACGGTCTTCCGCTTCAATCCAACCTTTTTCAAAAGCCGATTGCGCAAAGTTTGCCATTTTCGGACTGAATTTGTTAAATTGCTCAATAATAAATTCGGCGCCTTCTTGATACGAATATTTCTTAGGTTCACTTGAAAAGACAAGAGGAGCTTCTACATCATAAAAACTTAATTTTTCAAGGCCAAGTAATTTCGCTTTTCTATCTAAGAATCGAACAAATGTAGGTTTGTTCGTTTGGATGACATTCCACATGGATTTTAATGTTTGTTCATCTAAACGATTAATTGCAAGAGGTTCATCTAGAATATTATCCCATTTACGAATATCATATGTAGCTAAACGGAATCCTGATAAATGATTTAACGTATCACTAAATAAACGAGCTTCACTTTGCCATACACGTGTATATTCTTTGAAAACTGCTTGACGAACTGCGCGATCAGGGTGATTTAATAAGTTTAGCGCTTGACCAGCAGAAACATCTTTTTCTTCTCCGTCAATAGTAACGTGCATGCGAAGTTTGCCAACAATAGTATCATAATGATCAGACCAACCGCGATAACCATCGACCGCTAAAGAATTAATGGCTGCTTCTTGCTCTTTACTTCCTTTTTTACGACGGTTCGTACGAGCTTCACTTAAAATAAAGCTAATTTGCGATAAACCATTTTGTTCCATTAATTCATCCCAAACACGGTCAGAAACTTGCGCGAATTTGTCATGCCATTCATCTTCAGCCGTAGCTAGAGTTGCAACGTATTGATAAATTAACGCCGAAAGCTCATTTGCACGCGAGTCATTGATATCAGCGGAAGCAAGACATTCTAAAAATGATCCAGCTGTGAGTAAAATTTTAGATATATCTGCATTTTGATTAACGAGAAGTAAAAATTCAGCAGAGGCTTCCACATTTTCAGGAACATCCCACTCCGAAACATTTACAACAAAGCTGTCTAAATCAGCTTTTACCTCTTGAAGCGTTTGTTGTAATTCTTCAGAGCCGCTACCGCCAGCATATATATTTTCTAAATCCCATGTTAATGCATAATCTTTTGACATTTGTTTACCTCCTTAAAAATAACGTTTCCTTTCATATTATAGCATTTTTCTAAGGTTTTTTTGTAAAATAAGCAGAAAGATGGTAAAATTTATAGATTATTAGTCTAATTGAATGTATGATAGAATAGACTGTACTAAATAAAAGAATGAGGTGCCAATACGTGTTAAAGCAATTCTCACCAGATAAAATGTTGAATACTCCATTTGGAATAACAGCAGCACAACTTCGCAAAATGGGAAAGACGACTATTTTGACTGATCTTGATAATACGCTGCTTGCATGGGATCAACTAGATGCAACGGATGAAGTTATCAACTGGTTTACTATATTGAAAGAAGAAGGAATCAAAGTTATGATTTTTTCTAACAATAACGAAGAACGAGTTGCTCGTGTGGCAAAAGCAATCGATGTTCCTTATTTAGCGCGGGCAAAAAAACCCTTAGGCGCTAATTTTCGCTGGGCATTAAAAGAAATGGATGCAACACCAGAAGAAACTGTGATGATTGGCGATCAAATTATGACAGATATATTCGGTGGAAACCGTCAAAAATTAACCACTATTTTTGTGCGCCCTGTCAAACAAACAGATGGTATGGCAACAAAATTAAATCGAATGATGGAAAGCGTTATTTTAAAACGATTAGCAAAGAAAAACCAAATTAAGTGGGAGGAATCACTTTGACAGAAGAAATTAGATGTATTGGTTGTGGCGCGATTATTCAAACAGAAGACCCTGATAAAATTGGCTATGCACCAAAATCATCCCTGAACAATGAGCAAGTTATTTGTAAAAGATGTTTTCGTCTAAAGCATTACAATGAAATTCAAGATGTTGCACTAACTGACGATGATTTTTTACGTATTTTAAATCAAATTAGTTCGAAACAAGCCTTAATTGTTTATGTAGTAGATATTTTTGATTTCGATGGTAGTTGGTTGCCTGGACTTCCTCGTTTTGCAGGAAGTAATCCGGTGTTACTTGTCGGGAACAAAGAAGATGTGTTACCAAAATCATTAAAACGTGATAAGTTGACGCGTTGGATGAGAACTCGTGCCAAAGAGCAAGGCTTGGCGGCGACAGATGTCGTATTAGTTAGCGCGGAGAAGGGTCACGGTTTTGATACGCTTTTAGAGAAAATTGAAGAATTGCGAAATGGACAAGATGTCTATGTTGTCGGTTGTACAAACGTTGGTAAATCAACGCTGATCAACCGTATTATTAAACAAGCATCCGGGGAAAACAACGTCATTACAACATCTCAATTCCCAGGAACAACGCTTGATAAAATTGAAATCCCACTAGCAGACGGCAATGTGCTTGTTGACACACCAGGAATTATTAACCATCACCAAATGGCGCATTTCATCGATACAACAACGTTAAAAGCTATTACACCTAAAAAAGAAGTAAAACCAGCTGTTTTCCAATTAAACGAAGAACAAACACTATTTTTAGGGGCGCTTGCTCGCTTAGATTATGTTTCAGGTGGTCGCAAATCATTAGTAGTTTATGTATCTAATAATTTACCAATTCACCGGACAAAATTAGAAAAAGCAGATGCATTATACGAAAAACAAGCAGGAATAGTGCTTCAACCGCCTACAGAAGAAGGAATGGAAACACTGCCTAAACTAGTTCCGTATTCTTTCACAATTAAAGAAAAAGCGGATATTGTCTTTTCCGGACTTGGCTGGGTGACAATTCCAGAAGGCGGCGCGAAAGTTACTGCGTGGGTTCCTGAAGGCGTGAGCGCAACTATCCGGACATCACTCGTTTAAAACTAAGGAGGCCTGTCATTTGGAAAAATATGTTGTTATCGGAAATCCTATTCGTCACTCGTTATCACCAGCTATGCAAAATCGGATTTTTCAAGAACTTGGAATGAATGCGGAGTATAACTCTGTTTTAATAGAAGAAGACGCTTTTGAAATAGAAATCAAAAAACTAATGGATTCTGGAGTACGTGGCTTTAATATTACAACACCATTTAAAGAGCGTATTTTACCATTTTTAGATGAACTAGAGGATCTTGCAGCAGCTTCTGGCGCAGTGAATACTGTGCTAAAAAAAGAGGGCAAATGGTACGGATTTAATACAGATGGCAAAGGCTACTTAGAAGGATTAGAAGAAATCCGCTCCATCACAGAAGATGATTCTATTTTAATTACCGGTGCAGGTGGTGCAAGTAAGGCGATTTACCTAGCACTCTCAACTCACACCGATGCTAAAATAACCGTTGCCAATCGTACAACGGAAAAAGCGATAGAAATGACAAAAGATAATAATAACCATCACGCCATCACATTAGAAGAAGCAGAAAAACAACTGGCTGATTTTACGATTATCATTCAAACAACATCTATCGGTTTAGAAGCTTCCAAAAACAAAAGTCCGATTTCGCTGGCTAATGTAAAAAAAGGAACGATTTGTTCTGACATTATTTATAATCCAGCTGAAACAGCCTTTTTGAAAGAAGCAAAGAAAAATGGAGCTATTACCCAAAATGGCTTACCAATGTTTGTTAATCAAGGGGCACTAGCCTTTGAAATATGGACTGGGATAAAACCAGAGCGATCACTGATGAAAGAAGCAGTACTCGAACAATTAGGAGGAAACTAATGTTAACAGCTACACAAAAACGTTTTTTAAGAAAAGAAGCGCATACTATCCAACCAATTTTCCAAGTAGGAAAAGGAAGCGTATCACCAAACTTAATTATCCACGTAAAAGAAGCACTAGAAGCGAGAGAATTAATTAAAATCTCGATTCTACAAAATTGCGAAGAAGATAAACAAACCGTTGCAGAAAAAATTAGTGCTCGTTCAGGCGCGGAAATCGTTCAAGTCATTGGCAGAACGATTATTCTGTACAAAACCTCTGTAAATAAGCAACAAATTAAGTTGCCATAAATCGGGAGGAACCTGCGATGAGACATAAAATCGGCATCTTAGGTGGAACATTTGATCCGCCGCATTTAGCGCATCTCCGCATGGCACAAGAGGCTAAGAAGCAACTAGGACTTGAGAAAATTCTTTTTCTACCTAATAAAATCCCGCCGCATAAACATATCAGTGGTATGGCTTCAAGTGATGAGCGTGTAGAAATGCTTCAATTAATGATAGAAGATATAGATTCCTTTGAAATTGATACACGTGAACTCATGCGTACGGGAAAGTCCTATACGTATGACACAATGCGTGATATGATAAGCGAACATCCAGATACAGATTTTTATTTCATTATTGGCGGGGACATGGTAGAATATTTGCCAAAGTGGTATCATATAGATGACTTAGTAAAAATGGTGACATTCGTTGGGGTTAATCGCCCGCGATATCAGACGGAAGTTCCATATGATATCGTTAAAATCAATATGCCAGAAACGACGATTTCTTCTACGGAAATTAGAAATAATATTGAGAACGCGAACACCTTTTTACCAGAAAAAGTATGGTCATATATAAAGGAGCATCAACTTTATGGAAAGAAATGAAGTGCTAAAAAAAGTAGAAGCAGCTATGCCTAATGCTCGATTTAAACATACTTTAGGCGTAGAAAAAGCAGCAGTAGAACTTGCAGAACATTATCATATGGATGTAGAAAAGGCGAGAATTACCGCACTACTACATGATTATGCCAAGTACTATGAGGATGATAAAGCGAGAAAAATCATCGAGGACGAGGGTTATGATCCGCGTTTGCTTGCGTTTCATCGTTCGCTTTGGCACGCTCCAGTTGGCGCCTATCTGGCAGAAAAAGAATTTGGTATTACGGATACAGAAATACTAGAAGCGATTCGCCTGCATACGACAGGAAGCGCTACAATGTCTGATTTCGATAAACTTATTTATTTAGCCGACTACACCGAACAAGGAAGGACATTTCCTGGCGTGTATAAGGCGCGTAGACTAGCACTTAAATCTCTTGACGAAGCAATGCTATTCGCTTTATCGAATACGATTACGCACTTAGTCAAAAAGCAACAACTGGTTTTTCCAGATACACTGGATGCCTATAATTATTTTGTTAATTTAAATTTGGAAGGAGACTATTAATAATTTGAACAGTTACGATACATTAATGCTGACCGCTAAGGCAGCAGATGATAAAAGAGCAGAGGATATTTTAGCACTAGACATGAAGGGGTTATCAAGCTTTGCAGATTATTTTGTAATCTGTCACGGTAATTCAGACAAACAAGTGCAAGCAATCGCTCGTGAAATTAAAGAAAAAGCTTTAGAAAACCAAGTAGATGTAAAACGTTTAGAAGGTTTTGATGCGGCACAATGGATTTTAATCGACTTAGGTGATGTTATTATCCACGTGTTCCATAAAGAAGAACGTTCTTACTATAACTTAGAAAAACTCTGGGGAGATGCGCCACTCGTGGACGTTTCTGCTGCGTTTATTTCATAATAAAAACAGAACAGGCGGGGAATTCTCGTCTGTTTTTTTAAGGAGAAATCACTATGAGTTACGAATATTTTCCAGGATTCTATGATAGATTAATGGATTCTGAACTTTATGATGAATGGCTAGAATTTTCTGCTGATTTTATTGGAGATACGCCTAAAAAAGTACTTGATTTGGCTTGTGGAACGGCTGAATTTGCGCTACGATTAAGCTTTTCTGGGCATCAGGTTACTGGTGTAGATTTATCAAAGGAAATGGTAGCAGTTGCTAAAGAAAAAGTAGCGGCAGCCGAAATCAATTTGCCCATTTTAGAACAAGATATGTCCAAGTTAGCATTAAAGCAAATGTTTGATGTAGTTACATGCTTCTGCGATTCACTTAATTATTTGGAAACAGAACAAGCTCTTGAAGCTACTATTCAAGCAGTTTCAGCGCATTTAGAACCAAATGGTTTATTTTTATTTGACGTACATTCTGTCTTTAAAATAGAGCAAGGCTTTAAAAATTATTCTTATGGAGATAGCGATGAAGAGATTTCGACGATTTGGAATTCATTTCCTGGCGAACATCCACATTCCGTCGAACATGAACTTACCTTCTATATTTTAGACGAAGATGATACATATAACCGTGTGGATGAACTTCATAAAGAGCGGACCTATCCAATCGCTACTTATGAAAATTTGTTAAAAAAATATGGTTTTACGAAAATTGATATTTATGCTGATTTCAGTCATGAAAAACCCAATAATACGAGCGAAAGAATCTTTTTCGTAGCAAGAAAGTAATTTTTCATCATTACTTTCTTTTTTTATGTCATTTTTACCTGGAGTCGTGAAAAAGGAATTTGCACTTGTACGGCGAATAGTATATTAAGGACGGTGATATAGATGATAGAGCTACTGAGAAAATACAAGCATTATATCTTAATAGGTATTGCTATTCTTTGTGCTGGACTCGTTTACATTTGGATACCAGATGGTAAATCTGATGCTGTAACTGCCAATCATGCAGTGACGAAAGAAGAAAAACCAAAAAAAGAAGAAACAAAATTATCAAATGAAGTTTACATTGACATTAAAGGAGCAGTAAGGACCCCTGGTGTGTATAAACTGCCAATGGATGCTAGAGTGCAAGATGTGGTGAAAATTGCAGGAGGGCTCATAGCTGAAGCCGATAGCAGTAAATTGAACTTAGCTGAAAAACTAAAAGACGAGATGAGTATCTATGTTTATAAGAAGGGAGAAGAAGGTCCAGCAACACAAGGAGCTAACACAGAAGAAGCAAGTACCGGTTCTGCGAAAATCAATCTTAACAGTGCAACGAAGGATGATTTACAACAAGTCCCAGGAATTGGAGAGTCAAAAGCTACAGCAATAATAGAACACCGAGAAAAAGAAGGCTTATTCCAAACAATAGAGGATTTAAAAAACGTTTCAGGCATCGGCGAAAAAACAGTAGAGAAATTAAAAGAATATTTGGATGTTAATTAATAAAAGTGGTTGACGAACTTCCTTCTAAACACCTATACTAATATTTATCAAATCATAAGGGAGTTTTTAATGTGCAAAGAATCGCATGGGATCAGTTTTTTATGGCACAAAGTCATCTAATATCATCAAGGAGCACGTGTACACGCCTAATGGTAGGTGCGACAATAGTTCGAGATAAACGTATTATTGCAGGCGGCTATAATGGGTCCATCGCTGGTGGCGATCATTGTGCAGAACACGGCTGTTATGTTGTAGATGGTCACTGCATCCGAACAATACATGCAGAGATGAACGCAATCTTACAATGTGCCAAATTTGGTGCCACAACAGATAAGGCCGAATTATATGTCACACATTTCCCCTGCCTTGCTTGTACAAAATCTATTATCCAAGCAGGCATAAAGAAAGTGTATTTTGCTAAAGACTACAAAAACCATCCGTACGCTCTAGAATTATTTAACATTGCTGGTGTTGAATTACAAAAAGTCGAATTTGATGAATCTGTTCTTCAAGTAAACAATTGGAACGGGGAAAAAATGCATACTTTAGTAAAAGAAACAGCAGTGGAAGTAAATATCGATCCAGAAAAAGCAGAACAACTTTATCAAAGCATCTCAGAGAAATTAAACTAAATAGGGAGGGAACGTTATCGAGCGATATTTAGCTATTATTGTTTTAGCTATTGTTTGTGCGAATTTTACAAGCTCTATCGTTCCCATATGTATTTGTTTGCTCGGTTTAATCGCTTTTATTAAAAAATCCAAAATTCTTCTTCTTTTTGTCCTCATTTACCTTCTAACCTTTAGTTTTTTGTTTATAATAGAAAAATCCAATACTTCTTCTTTTACAGCGACTGAATATAGCGGAAGCTGTCAAATTATAGATAATTTAAAAATCGATGGTGATAATTTTCAAGCTTTTGTACGCTGCGAAAAAGAAAAATTCCAATTGAGTTATAAAATTACAACAGAAGAGGAACAACAAAAACTAAAAAAGCTCCATTACGGACAGTTTATTTCTATTTCTGCAAATGTAGAAACACCTTCCGCCAATCGTAACCAAAATCAATTCAATTACCAAACTTATCTAAAGAACCAAAATGTACACTATATACTTCGAGCGAGTAATCTTGCTATTTCCAATCAATTCTCACCATCCTTCCTAATGAGAATTCAAAATATACGTTTGAAAATAATTACCCATTTAACCGAAAAAATAGCTCCAACTATTTCTCCTTATTGTCTCGCATTAATTAGTGGAGAAAAAAACGGTTTTTCCCCCGAAATGTATGAAGTTTATCAACAAATGGGTGTTGTTCATTTGCTAGCTATCTCAGGTCTTCACGTGAATTTATTAATAGGGGCCATCTATTTCCTCCTACTAAAATTCGGCATTACACGTGAGCGAGCCATCACTTGTCTGCTTGTTTTCTTACCATTTTACGTTATCCTTACAGGAGCAAATCCGCCAGTCATACGAGCTGCTACAATGACAGCGTTACTTTTATTGTCAGAAAAATATACTACTAAATGGAGTTCATTTTCTGCCATTTGTTTGTCCTTTATTTTGTTTTTCCTCTTACAACCGTACGTTATGAAAGAAGTGGGTTTTCAACTATCTTATGCAGTATCGTTTGGAATTATTTTATCGTCAAGGCATATACTAACGAAACAGCAGAACGCATTTACTAAGTCACTTGCTATTTCCTTCATTTCAACCATCATGTCTTCCGCTGTTATGATGTATCATTTTTATTCATTTTCATGGATAGGAATATTCTTTAATTTAATTTATGTACCTATTTTCACGATTATCATTTTGCCAGGTTGCCTAACTGTATTTGTGTTATCCTTTTTTTCAACAGAAATACTTCATTTTCCTGAAGCAATGCTTACATTTCTTATACAATTGGTAGAAAAGTTAACTTACATTTTTGCCAAGATTCCGCATCAGACTATTGTAACAGGAAGGCCAAAACCCGTTATACTAGTGCTAATCATTATAACTATCATCATCTTTTTCAACCAGTGGCAAAAGAAAAAGTTTCCTTTAGGGATATTCATTTGTTTTTGTTTCTTATGTTATTTAGCTAGTTTTAATCTTAGCGGAAAAGTTAGTTTTATAGACGTGGGACAAGGAGATAGCATTTTAATTCAACTACCATACAAGCAAGGAAATTATTTAATAGATACTGGAGGCCAACTTCCATTTGAAAAAGAAGCGTGGGCTAAGAAAAGAAAACCATTTACAATAGGCGGAAGTACACTTACCCCAGTTTTAAAATCAAAAGGAATTAATAGATTAGATAAAGTAATTATTACACATAGTGATGCTGACCACATGGAAGGGCTTGATGATTTACAGAAAAACATTACTATTAACGAACTTATTTATGCTAAAGGTGCAGAAAATAAACCCATCATGAAAGAAGCCCTCGATGCTATGCCGAAAGTGAAACAGACAATTATTTTGGCTGGGGCCAACTGGCAAATTGGCGAAAATAGATTCGAGTGCCTATATCCCAATAAAGCAGGTGAAGGAGGAAATGATGACTCTATTGTATTAAAGGCAGTATTAGATGGTAAAATATGGCTTTTTACTGGTGATTTAGAGGCGAACGGAGAAAAGAGCATATCAGAACAACCTATCCAAGCTGATATTTTGAAAGTAGGGCATCATGGTAGTAAAACCTCTAGTTCTAAAGAATTTATTCAAAAAGTGAACCCAACTTTTGCAATTATTTCATGCGGATTAAACAATCGTTTCGGTCATCCACACGCAGAAACTATCAATACGCTAGAAACGGCAGGAGTAACAATTTTACGAACAGATGTACAAGGCGAAATAATTTATACTTTTGGAAAAGGCTTTGAAGCGACTTTGAAATAAAACTTGCTATCTCTTATTTCATGTTTTACCATAGAAAGAGAAATAAGAGTGAAGCGAGGCGAAATGAATGCTGCCAGAATGGAAACAGATACGCTCCAAAAAAATAACACCGGTGTATTTGATCATCGGTACAGAAGATTATATTATTAATGAAACGAAGCAACTTTTAATAGATAATATTTTGGAAGGCGAAGAAGTAGAATTTAACTACGCCAATTTAGATTTAGAAGAAATGCCAATAGAAGTGGTTGTTCAAGAAGCAGAAAGTATGCCTTTTTTCGGTGATAAACGTTTAGTAATGGCCAATAATCCACTTTTTTTAACAACGGAAAAAAGTAAAAACAAAGTGGAACATGATACGGCAAAATTAGAGGCTTACCTTAATGAACCAGTTGATTATTCAGTATTATGCTTTGTGGCACGGGTAGAAAAGTTAGATGAGCGTAAAAAACTTACTAAATTACTCAAGAAAACGGCTACAGTTATAGAGGCTAAACGACCTAATGAGAACGAGTTAAAAAAATGGATTGAGGCAAAATTAAGCGAGAACAATATGCAAATGTCACAAGAGGCTATTACTCGACTGATAGAATTAACTAGTGGTCAGTTAACTACGGCCATGAATGAACTGCAAAAATTAATGCTTTATTGTTTCGATTCCAAAGAAATTACCATTCAAGATGTAGAGTCTTTAGTTGTCCGCTCACTAGAACAAAATATTTTCTTGTTGCTTGATAAAATGATTGCGATGGATATTGGTGGGGCGCTTCGGATTTATTACGACTTATTAAAACAAAAAGAAGAGCCTATCAAGATACTGGCATTAATTTCTAGTCAATTCAGGTTGTTAAACCAATTAAAGCTTTTAGAACAACAAGGTTACTCCCAACAACAAGCTGCGACTAAACTAAAAGTGCATCCATTCCGTGTTAAGTTAGCATCAAAACAAGCGAAGAATTTCACAGAATTACAATTAAATCAAGCTTTAAAACGATTAGCTGAAATAGACTTGGAAATGAAAACAGGTTACGGTGATAAAGAACAGAAACTCGAATGGTTCTTATTCGAATTACAGGATAATCGACAAAAGAGAGTATAAAAAATAGCTTTGTCATTTGAGACAAAGCTATTTTTACAAACAAAAAACACCACACAAGGTGTGATGTTTTATACCGAACTCGGTATTATTTAGCTAATTTAGCAGCTAAGCGAGATTTGTTGCGAGCAGCATTGTTTTTGTGAATCAATCCTTTGCTCACAGCGCTATCTAATTTTTTCGATGCTTCTACGTAAAGATCCTTCGCGTTGTCCGCGTTGTTTGCAGCTGCTTCGTCAAATTTTTTGATAGCAGTACGCATTGCAGAACGTTGAGATGCATTACGGCTGTTGCGAGTTTCAGCAGTTTTTACACGTTTAATTGCAGATTTAATATTTGGCATTCCATTCACCTCCGTCCAAACTAATGAGGTAGTATTTATTTCATATAACATACCTTTTTAAATTATATCAGAACAAATGCTATTATACCGAAATCACAGCCATATTGCAATAATACTTTCTATTTTATTTTAAATTTATCTGTATTTAAGAAAGAAGTCATTGAATGTTAAGCGTTCTACTGATATAATCAAGGATAGCTTGCCATCGGATTTATGCGATGAGTTCTAATCAGGAGCTGGGGAAATGAACAAAGAAGAAATGAATGCAAGACAAAAGAAAATTAGAAACTTTTCGATTATCGCGCACATAGATCATGGTAAATCTACACTCGCTGATCGGATTTTAGAACAAACGGGTGCTTTGACGCATCGTGAAATGAAAAATCAGCTACTAGATTCGATGGATTTAGAACGCGAACGCGGGATAACCATAAAATTAAATGCTGTACAATTAAAATATAAAGCAAAAGATGGGGAAACGTATATTTTCCACCTGATTGATACGCCTGGACATGTCGATTTCACCTATGAAGTATCAAGAAGTTTAGCTGCATGTGAAGGAGCAATCCTTGTTGTAGACGCTGCACAAGGAATTGAAGCACAAACACTTGCTAATGTTTATTTAGCACTAGACAACGATTTAGAAATTTTGCCAGTCATTAACAAAATCGATTTACCAGCGGCCGATCCAGAAAGAGTCCGCGAAGAAATTGAAGATGTAATTGGTTTAGATGCTTCTGACGCTGTACTTGCTTCTGCCAAATCTGGTATTGGTATTGAAGACATTCTAGAGCAAATTGTCGAAAAAGTTCCCGAGCCGTCTGGTGATGTAAATAAACCACTAAAAGCGCTCATTTTCGACTCTGTTTTTGATGCATATCGAGGTGTTATTGCTAATATCCGTATCATGGATGGTGTTGTAAAAGCAGGCGATCGAATTAAAATGATGTCCAATGGCAAAGAATTCGAAGTAACGGAGGTGGGCGTATTCTCACCAAAGGCAACCCCACGTGACGAATTACTTGTTGGGGATGTTGGTTACTTAACAGCTGCGATCAAGAATGTTGGAGATACACGAGTAGGTGATACGATTACACTTGCAAATAATCCGGCAGAAGAAGCACTGGATGGTTACCGTAAATTAAATCCAATGGTTTATTGTGGTCTATATCCAATTGACTCCTCTAAATATAATGATCTTCGTGATGCTTTAGAAAAACTAGAACTTAATGACTCCGCTCTTCAATTTGAAGCGGAAACTTCTCAAGCATTAGGATTCGGTTTCCGTTGTGGTTTCTTAGGATTGCTACATATGGAAATCATTCAAGAGCGAATCGAACGTGAATTTAATATTGATTTAATTACCACTGCTCCAAGTGTTATATATCATGTAAACTTAACAGATGGTTCCAACATCGTGGTTGATAATCCTGCTGAAATGCCGGAACCTGGTGTTATTGAAAGCGTGGAAGAGCCATATGTAAAAGCAACTGTGATGGTTCCAAATGATTATGTAGGTGCAGTGATGGAGCTAGCACAAAACAAACGTGGAAACTTCATTACAATGGAGTACTTAGATGATATTCGCGTAAGTATTGTGTACGAAATCCCATTATCCGAAATCGTATACGACTTTTTCGACCAATTGAAATCATCGACAAAAGGTTATGCATCCTTTGATTATGAATTAATTGGCTATAAAGCTTCCAAACTTGTGAAAATGGATATTCTTTTAAATGCGGAAAAAGTGGATGCACTTAGCTTTATCGTTCACCGTGATTTTGCCTACGAACGTGGAAAAATCATTGTTGAGAAATTAAAAGAACTTATTCCAAGACAACAGTTTGAAGTGCCTATTCAAGCAGCAATTGCAACGAAAATTGTTTCTCGTTCTACTATTAAAGCACTACGCAAAAACGTACTTGCTAAATGTTATGGCGGGGACGTATCTCGTAAACGAAAACTCTTAGAGAAACAAAAAGAAGGTAAAAAACGAATGAAACAAATCGGTTCTGTGGAAGTACCGCAAGAAGCCTTCATGGCAATCTTGAAAATGGACGAATCCAAATAATAAAAAGTTGTGCTGTGAGCAGAAATGTTTACGGCACAACTTTTTATATATTATACGGATTGCTTTTTACTGCATCAGGAGACGAATGCTTCGCTATTTGAATATCGACTTCTTTCCGATTGTCTGTTTAAATCTTCTGAAACAGCGGTTCAGTGATTTAAGAGTAACTATTTACCCACTTCAATTGAAATGGAGCCTTCTATACAATAATCAATATATATGCGGATTTGTAGCGGTCCCATATTTTTCAAACAACCAATCGTATGGTTTATTAGATTAAAAGCGAATCCTGCACAAAAGCACTGGAAAATATGTTAAACTGACTAATGGACAACGAAGCAAATTTTAAGTGCAAGGAATTGATAAAAATGATAAATACGAACCAATCGAGTAATGAAAGTTCCGCGGTATATATCCATATTCCGTTTTGCGAACATATTTGCTATTACTGCGATTTTAATAAAGTATTCCTAGAAGGACAACCGGTCGACGAATACGTAGATTTACTAATTAAAGAAATGGAATTAACTGCTGCAAAAGACCCAATAGCGCCAGTCGACACGGTATTTGTCGGTGGGGGAACGCCTACAACCCTGAACGAATCGCAAATTGCGAGACTTTGCACAGCCATCCATAATACTTTACCGCTCAAAAAAAATATCGAATTTTCCTTTGAAGCCAATCCAGGAGATCTTTCGCTATCTAAACTACAAGCCATGCAAGATCACGGTGTTAATCGTATTAGCATGGGTGTTCAAAGCTTCAACAATGAGCTTCTCAAAAAAATTGGTCGCATTCATACTGTAAAAGATGTTTATCAATCTGTCGAAAATATGCGCAAAATCGGATTTGAGAATGTGAGTATTGATTTAATCTTTAGCTTACCAGGGCAAACAGAAGCAGATTTTCAAGATACTTTAAAACAAGCACTTGACCTTGATTTACCGCATTACTCCGCCTATTCATTAATCATCGAACCAAAAACGATTTTTTATAACCTTATGCAAAAAGGAAAGCTTTTCTTACCTAGTCAAGATGCCGAGGCAAATATGTACGATTTACTTCTCAACGAAATGGAAAAACACGGCCGTAAACAATATGAAATTAGTAATTTTGCTAAAGAAGGATTTCAGAGTAAACACAATATCACTTATTGGAGCAATGAACATTACTACGGATTTGGCGCCGGAGCACATGGCTATGTTGGCAATACACGTTATAGCAATTTCGGACCAATCAAAAAATACATGGAACCACTCCAAAAAAATATACTCCCAACTTTCCAACAAAAAGAGCTCACATTAAAAGAAAAAATGGAAGAAGAAATGTTTTTAGGGCTTAGAAAAGTGGAAGGTGTAAATAAACACCATTTCAAGCAGAAATTCGGTCAAGATTTAGATGCAACGTTTATGAATGCGATTCAAAAAACAACTGCAAAAGGCTGGCTCGAAAATAACGAAGAAAATGTGGCACTTACAAGAAGCGGAAGATTTTTAGGAAATAATGTTTTCCAAGAATTTCTCTAAAACCGCACTATTTGACCTTTTTTGACCAAACAATCCTACTTTAGTCTGAAATCGAGTGTTTTCGGTTGACTAAGGTGGAATTGTTTGGTAAATTTATACTTGTATTTAGCACTTGACGTTATTGAGTGCTAAAAGAGGTGATTGCTATGTTAACAGAAAGACAACTTTTGATTTTCCGTGCCATCATCGATCATTTCACTTGGACTATTCAGCCGGTTGGATCAAAGAATTTGCTGAAAGAAAAAGGTTTGCCCTATAGTTCCGCGACTATCCGTAACGAAATGGGTGTTCTCGAAGAATATGGCTTTATTGAAAAGACGCATTCTTCCTCGGGACGAGTCCCATCAGAGAAAGGATATCGCTTCTATGTCGATTATTTACTCCAGCCCAAAAAGCTAGATAAATCCGACAGGCAAATGATTCAATCCTTCTTTTCAGAGAATTACTACGAAATGGAAGGACTTATCCAAAATTCAGCATTAATGTTATCCGATTTAACCAATTACACGTCCATCTTGCTTGGCCCTGAAGCGACGAAAAATCATTTGAGTGGCTTTAGATTTGTACCAATAAATAATTTTCAAGCAATGCTCATATTAATTACTGATCAAGGGCATGTGGACAACCATTTAGTGACAATACCTGAGGGCACAACGCTCTCCGATATTGAACGAATGGTCAACATCCTAAATGAACGGCTAGTAGGACTTTCGCTTGATGATTTAAAAGTACAAATACCAATGGAAGTAAAGGAACTACTTGGGAAGCATGTTAGAAATTACGAAAGCTTTATGCATGTATTTTCCGATTCTTTTGCTCAAGCAAGTCAACAAAAAGTGTATTTTGGTGGGAAAACGAATATTTTGAATCAACCGGAATTTCATGACATTAATAAAGTCCGTGAGATGCTTCATTTGATGGAAGAAGAACAAGATGTGTATGAATTGTTTAGGGATATTCCCAATGGCCTTCAAGTGAAAATAGGCCGAGAAAACAATAATAGTCTAATGGAAGATTGTAGTATCATTACAGCAACGTATAATATTGCTGGCGAACGCGTTGGTGGTATTGTGCTCCTAGGACCTACAAGAATGGAATACAGCAGAATGATGGGACTCGTTGATGTGATGAGCCGAGATTTAACCGATGTGTTAACCAAACTTTATCGTGATAACCAAAATTAGGAAGGCTGAAAAAGCATACGTTTTTTCAGGAGGTGGCTAAAGTGTCTGAAAAAAAGAACAAAAAAGAAAAACTTGCTGATGAAATGGAACAAGAAGAATTAAACATTTTAGATGAATCAGAAGAAACGGTTGAAGAAGAGGCTCCGGCTGACACTTTAACAGAAGAACAAGCAAAAATCTTAGAGCTTGAAAACAAACTCGATGAAGTAGAAAATCGCTACCTTCGTATGCAAGCGGACTTCGAAAATGTGAAAAAAAGACATATCGCAGACCGTGATGCTAGTCAGAAATATCGTTCGCAAAGTTTAGCGCAAGATTTACTTCCTGCACTAGATAGCTTTGAAAAAGCACTTGCAACGACTTCTGATCAAGAAGAAGTGAAACAAATTTTAAAAGGAATGGAAATGGTATACAACCAAATCCTTGTTGCTTTTGAAAAAGAAGGTATTGAAGTTATTCCGGCTGTCGGCGAACAATTTGATCCGAATTTCCATCAAGCCGTTATGCAAGATAGTGATGAAAATGCAGGAAGCAATGAAATCACTGCGGAACTTCAAAAAGGCTACAAACTTAAAGACCGGGTTATACGCCCATCTATGGTAAAAGTAAATCAATAAAAAATAATTACTGAATAACAGGAGGAAATAACAATGAGCAAAATTATCGGTATTGACTTAGGAACAACAAACTCTGCAGTAGCAGTATTAGAAGGCGGAGAAGCAAAAATCATCCCTAACCCAGAAGGCGCACGTACAACACCTTCTGTCGTTGGTTTCAAAAATGGCGAACGCCAAGTAGGTGAAGTAGCGAAACGTGCTGCAATCACAAACCCAAATACAATTAGTTCCATTAAACGTCATATGGGTACTAACTATAAAGAAACAATCGAAGGAAAAGATTATTCTCCACAAGAAATTAGTGCAATCATTTTGCAATATCTAAAAAGTTATGCAGAAGATTATCTTGGTGAAACAGTAGATAAAGCAGTTATCACAGTTCCAGCTTACTTCAACGATGCGCAACGTCAAGCAACAAAAGACGCTGGTAAAATCGCTGGTCTTGAAGTAGAACGTATTATTAACGAACCAACAGCGGCAGCACTGGCTTACGGTATGGATAAAACAGAAACAGACCAAACAATCCTAGTATTTGACCTTGGTGGTGGTACGTTTGACGTATCTATCCTTGAATTAGGTGACGGCGTATTCGAAGTACATTCTACTGCCGGCGACAACGAATTAGGTGGAGATGACTTCGATAAAAAAATCATCGACTATCTAGTAGCAGAATTCAAAAAAGACAATGGTATTGATTTAAGCCAAGATAAAATGGCGCTTCAACGTTTGAAAGATGCTGCTGAAAAAGCGAAAAAAGATCTTTCTGGCGTAACAAGCACACAAATCTCCTTACCATTTATCACAGCTGGAGAAGCTGGTCCACTTCACTTAGAAGTAACCCTTACTCGTGCTAAATTTGATGAATTAACACATGACTTAGTTGAGCGTACTATTGCGCCAACACGTCAAGCTTTAAAAGATGCGAACCTTTCTGCAAGCGATATTGACCAAGTTATTTTAGTTGGTGGATCTACACGTATTCCTGCAGTTCAAGAAACAATCAAAAAAGAATTAGGCAAAGAACCTCATAAAGGTGTAAACCCAGATGAAGTTGTAGCAATGGGTGCTGCGATTCAAGGTGGCGTAATCACTGGTGATGTAAAAGACGTTGTGTTACTTGACGTAACTCCATTATCCCTTGGTATCGAAACAATGGGTGGCGTTATGACTACATTAATCGAACGTAATACAACTATCCCAACATCTAAATCACAAACTTTCTCTACAGCAGCTGACAACCAACCAGCTGTAGATATCCATGTACTTCAAGGGGAACGTCCAATGGCAAAAGACAACAAAACATTAGGTCGATTCCAATTAGCAGACATTCCAGCAGCACCACGTGGAATCCCTCAAATCGAAGTATCATTTGATATCGACAAAAATGGTATCGTAACAGTTCGCGCGAAAGACCTTGGAACTGGTAAAGAACAAAACATCGTTATTAAATCTTCTTCAGGTTTAACAGACGAAGAAATCGAAAAAATGGTTCAAGATGCAGAAGCTAATGCTGAAGAAGATAAAAAGAACAAAGAAAACGCAGAACTTCGCAACAATGCTGACCAACTAGTATTCACTGTAGATAAAACATTGAAAGAACTAGAAGGCAAAGTGGAAGAAGAAGAAGTGAAAAAAGCAGAAGCTGCTCGCGACGAACTACAAGAAGCGCTTAAAGGGGAAGATTTCGAAGCTATCAAAGAAAAAACAGAAAGCTTAAATGAAATTGTTCAAAACCTATCTGTTAAATTATACGAACAAGCTGCAGCAGAACAACAAGCAGCTGGCGGCGCAGAAGGTCAAGAAGCTCCTCAAAATGACGATGTAGTAGATGCTGAGTTTGAAGAAGTAAATGACGACGACAAAGAAAACAAATAATCTTTCTAGAACGTAAAGATAATGAGTCAAAGTCTACTGTGGCTTTGGCTTTTTATCTGAAATAAAGTTTTTACAACATCTCTTTCAAATGTTACAATACGTTAGGACTATAAAAATCTATCATGGACAGGAGTGATGGCGGATGGCAAAACGAGATTACTATGAAGTGCTTGGTATTTCCAAAAGCGCCTCAGCGGACGAAATAAAAAAAGCTTACCGGAAACTGTCCAAACAGTATCATCCGGACATAAATAAAGAAGCAGGCGCTGATGAAAAATTCAAAGAAATATCAGAGGCTTATGAAGTATTAAGTGACCAACAAAAACGTGCACAATATGATCAATATGGACACGTAGATCCAAACCAAGGTTTCGGCGGCGGTGCAGGTGGTGGCTTTGGCGGAGGCGGATTCTCCGGATTTGAAGATATTTTTGACACGTTCTTCGGTGGCGGTGGACGTCAACAAGATCCAAATGCGCCAAGACAAGGTAGCGATTTACAATATACAATGCGTCTTAAATTCAAAGAAGCGG
Organism: Listeria monocytogenes; assembly: GCF_013282665.1. Classification (GTDB taxonomy): domain Bacteria; phylum Bacillota; class Bacilli; order Lactobacillales; family Listeriaceae; genus Listeria; species Listeria monocytogenes_C. The sequence goes on along the minus strand of NZ_CP054041.1, from coordinate 2,591,009 downwards.
TTTTTGGTAAAGATGCGGAAATCGAAATTCCTCGTGAAGAAAACTGTGACACATGTCATGGTTCCGGCGCAAAACCAGGGACAACACCTGAAAAATGTAGCCATTGTGGTGGTAAAGGTTCTATTAACGTGGAACAAAATACCCCATTTGGTCGCGTAGTCAATAAACGCACATGTCAATACTGTAATGGTACAGGTAAAGAAATCAAAGAAAAATGTCCAACTTGTCATGGTAAAGGCCGCGTAACTAAAACGAAAAAAATCAAAGTGAAAGTTCCGGCTGGTGTGAATGATGGACAACAAATGCGCGTGTCTGGCGAAGGGGAAGCTGGTATTAACGGTGGACCTAACGGCGATTTATATGTCGTATTTGTCGTGATTCCAGATGAATTTTTCGAACGTGAAGCAGACGATATTTATGTAGAAGTCCCAATCACATTCGTACAAGCTACATTAGGTGATGAAATTGACGTACCAACTGTTCACGGGAAAGTTCGTTTGAAAATTCCAAGTGGCACTCAAACTGGAACGACGTTCCGCTTACGTGGCAAAGGTGTTCCGCATCTTCGTGGAAACGGAACAGGCGATCAACACGTAATCGTCAAAGTAATTGTTCCGAAAAAACTAGATGATAAACAAAAAGAAATCTTGCGAGAATTTGCTTCCACTACTGGAGACAAAGTAGACGAACAAACATCTGGATTTTTTGACAAAATGAAACGAGCTTTTAAAGGCGATTGATGAACGTAGAGGTCGATAGTTGTGCAAGAAGCAACCATCGACCTTTTCTACATACTAAAGGAGTGTTGAAAAATGGAATGGTCAGAGGTAGAAGTCCATACAACGAATGAAGCAGTGGAGCCAGTTGCGAATGTTTTAACAGAATTTGGTGCAGCAGGAGTATCCATTGAAGATGTAGCTGACTTTTTACGTGAACGAGAAGATAAATTTGGAGAAATTTATGCGCTTAGACGAGAAGATTATCCTGAAGATGGCGTTATCATTAAAGCTTACTTCTTAAAAACAACCGAATTTGTCGAGCAAATTCCAGAAATCGAACAAACATTGAAACATCTCAGCACTTTTGATATTCCACTAGGTAAGTTCCAATTTGTCGTTAATGATGTGGACGATGAGGAGTGGGCTACCGCGTGGAAGAAGTACTATCACCCAGTTCAAATCACTGATCGAATCACGATTGTACCAAGTTGGGAATCATATACACCATCTGCTAACGAAATAATCATTGAGCTAGATCCAGGAATGGCTTTCGGTACAGGTACTCATCCGACAACACAACTTTGTATCCGCGCGCTAAGTGATTATTTACAACAAGGGGATGAAGTCATTGACGTTGGCACGGGTTCTGGTGTCTTAAGCATCGCCAGTGCCAAACTAGGAGCTAAATCCATTTTAGCGACAGATCTTGATGAAATTGCCACTCGTGCAGCAGAAGAAAATATTACTTTAAATAAAACAGAACATATTATTACCGTAAAACAAAATAATCTACTTCAAGACATTAACAAAATAAATGTAGATATTGTTGTCGCAAACATTTTAGCAGAAGTGATTTTACTTTTCCCAGAGGATGTTTATAAAGCACTCAAACCAGGCGGAATTTTCATTGCTTCTGGAATTATTGAAGATAAAGCAAAATTAGTCGAAGAAGCACTTAAAAACGCTGGACTTATTATCGAAAAAATCGAGCAACAAGGAGACTGGGTTGCGATTATTTCCAAACGAGGAGTGGAGTAAATGCAGCGTTATTTTGTAACAACTGAGCTAGAGAATGACAACGATATGCTGACCATTGCCGGAGAAAACTTCCATCATATTACTCGTGTTATGCGAATGAAAGAATCCGATCAAGTTTTCGTTGTTTTTCCGAGCAAAAAAACATGCATCGCGGCTATTACAGCAATACATGAAGAAGAGGTATTATTAAGTCTAGTGAAATGGCTAGAAGAAGATACCGAGTTGCCTGTTGAAATCACTATTGCAAGTGGCCTACCGAAAGGCGACAAACTAGAACTCATCATTCAAAAAAGTACAGAACTTGGTGCACATAAATTCATCCCATATAAAGCCGAACGATCTGTGGTGAAATGGGATGATAAAAAAGTTATCAAAAAAATCGAGCGCCTTCAAAAAATTGCGCAAGAAGCGGCTGAACAATCGCACCGAACTGTCATTCCAGAAGTTCATTATGCTGCTAGTTTCAAGGAATTAATGTTTGACCGTGTTCACTATGACTATGTTATCGCCGCGTATGAAGAGAGCGCCCGAGAAGGCGAAGATAGTGCACTTGCTAGCTTATTTCAAACAATGAAACCTGGACAGTCTGTTTTGTGTATTTTTGGACCAGAGGGCGGCATTAGTGAAAAAGAGCTATTACTTCTTCAAGAAGCAAACGCAAAACTTGCCGGACTCGGCCCAAGAATTTTAAGAACAGAAACTGCTCCGCTCTATGTATTATCAGCTGCTTCTTTCTATTTTGACCTTTACAAAAATAAAAATCGTTAACATTTCAAAGTTTTATGCGAAAGTTAACGATTTCATGTTGACGATGCCCGATGTTTCGTATATAATTTTTAATGAGTGAATGCTTATCTGCATTACTTCAGAATAATTCATAATTTATTTTCCGTTATGTCCTATTCTGGAACTTAAATGAAGGATTTAAGTGAGTGCATGTAAGTGCCGGAGGGAGGGAAAGAGAGATGTCAAAAACAGTAGTTCGTAAAAACGAATCGCTTGAAGATGCTCTTCGTCGCTTTAAACGTACTGTTTCCAAAAGTGGAACTTTGCAAGAATCCAGAAAGCGCGAATTTTATGAAAAACCAAGCGTAAAACGTAAGAAAAAATCCGAAGCAGCAAGAAAACGCAAATTCTAATTAAAAGGCGATGATTTCGTTGACACTGCTTGACAAGTTAAATGAAGATATGAAACAAGCGATGCGCGATAAAGAGAAAGAAAAACTTTCCGTTATTCGTATGTTAAAAGCAGCTTTACAAAACGAAGCAATTCACCAAGGTGTGAAAGATCTTACTCCGGATGATGAAGTAACCGTGATTTCCCGTGAACTCAAACAACGCAGAGATTCTCTAGCAGAGTTTGACAAAGCTGGACGTAGCGACCTTTCTGATAAAGTCCGTTCCGAGATTGTCATTGTAGAGGACTATGCTCCTAAACAACTGACTCCTGAAGAGCTTGAGAACATTGTGAAAGCAACTATCGAAGAAGTTGGCGCATCTAGTAAAGCTGATTTCGGCAAAGTAATGTCTGCGATTATGCCTAAAGTTAAAGGCAAAGCTGACGGCGGTGCTGTTAACCAATTCGTAAAAAAATATCTCTCATAAACTAATTCAAACTAGTTTTGAAACGTTAAGAAACAGGATTACTTCCTATTTTATGGAGGAAATCCTGTTTTTTTACGTTCATTTTCACTTGAATTGCATCACTTCTATCGCTTCGTTTTTCAAGCAAGGCAATTTCGTGTATAATATAACTAATCAAGGCACTTATAAAAGGTGAAGGGGTTAGCCAATGCTAAATGAATTTAATGAAATAGTCGAATTATCTGATGACACCAATATTCAAGATTTATTCGGCAATAATAATAAAAATATCGAACTTTTAGAAGAGTTGCTTCAAGTGAAAATCATTACTCGGGGAGAGTCACTATCGATTACAGGCGAAGAAGAACCTGTGCAGCATACGACTGCCGTTTTAAATGAACTTATTCTAACCGTAAAACGAGGCATTCACATAGACGGTCGAGATATCGCTCAAGCAGTAAAAATGCAAAGAAACGGCACGCTTATTTACTTCCATACTTTATTTGAAGAAGAAATTACGAAAAACGCAAAAGGAATGCCTATTAGACCTAAAACATTCGGACAACGAACCTACATTCAAATGATCAAAAAACACGACATCGTTTTCGGCGTTGGTCCAGCAGGTACAGGTAAAACATATCTGGCAGTTGTCATGGCAGTAGACGCATGGAAAAAAGGAAATGTGAGCAAAATCATTTTAACAAGACCTGCCGTTGAAGCTGGGGAAAGCTTAGGTTTTTTACCTGGTGATTTAAAAGAAAAAGTAGATCCTTATTTGCGTCCTGTATACGACGCATTATACGACATTTTCGGTACGGAGCATACAACAAGGTTAATGGACCGAGGCGTCATTGAAATAGCTCCTCTGGCTTATATGAGAGGTCGTACACTTGATCATGCTTTTGTCATTTTAGATGAAGCGCAAAATACAACTATTGCCCAAATGAAAATGTTTTTAACACGACTTGGTTATGACTCCAAAATGATTGTTAATGGAGATATGACACAAATTGACTTACCCAAAGGTGCAACTAGCGGTCTTGTCAATGCAGAACAAGTTTTAAAAGATGTAAAAGATATCGGTTTTGTTTACTTTGAACATCATGATGTAGTCAGACACCCACTCGTTGCTGAAATTATTAAAGCTTATGAAGGGAAACAAAATTAGAGAGGAGACAAAGATGTGAAACTAGCCAAGAAATGGAGAGATTGGTACATCGAAAGTGGAAAGAAATACCTTTTTCCGCTGCTCCTTGTTTGCTTTGCAGTTGTAGCTTATTTTCTCGTTTGCCAAATGACGAAACCGGAATCTTACAATGTTAAACTATTCCAAGTGGCTGAAAAAACAATTCGTTCACCTCAAACGGTGGAAGATACAGAGAAAACGAAAGAAGAAAGGACCAAAGCAAGCGATGCCGTAGAAGATGTGTATGTCTACAATCGTGAAACTGGTCAAAATCGAGTAGCACTTATCCAAAGTTTATTCGCCTATGTAAATGAAGTAAATGCAGAAGCCCGAGAAAACGATAATAAAAATAAAGAAAAAGCAAAAAAAGAAAATAAACCTGCTCCTGCGCCAACGACCACCGAAGACAAACTAAAAAGCTTAAAAGACAAATTATCTAGCAATGTATCCGAAAAAATAACTTCTAACATATCTGATGAAGTTTTCACTACATTAATCGAGGCGAAAAGTAAAGATTTTAATGTTATGGAAGATGTTGTCACAACAGAAGTCGCAAAATCCATGGAAAATAAAATCCGGGATGAAAACTTAAATTCAGTAAAAATTAGAGCTCGTGATGATATTGAACTTTCAGCGATACCAGCTTACTACAAAAATGTCTCCAAAGCTTTAGTTTCCTATGCTATTGTACCTAATGAAATCTATGATGAAGAACAAACAGACGCACGGCGTAAAGAAGCTGCACAATCCGTTGTTCCTGTAAAAATTTTACAAGGCCAAGTTATTGTTCAAGAAGGTCAAATCGTTGATAGAGAAACCTATCGTCAATTAAAAATGTTACATTTACTTGATCAAAAAATGCCTGTAAAACAGTATGCTGGATTTGCTATTTTCATTATTGCTTTAGCAGCAATCCTGTTTCTTTACACGAAAAAACAATCTCAACCTAAAGCGAAAAAAATGCAAACAATGCTTATTTTTTCCTCGGTTTATCTTGTTTCTTTATTCATGTTATTAATTATTCTATTCTTAGAAACGCAAAACATCTCGAATATTGCGTTCTTATTCCCAGCCGCCTTTGCACCGATGATTCTCAAAATCTTGCTTAATGAGAAATATGCCTTTTTAAGCGTCATCTTTATTGCTGTAACTAGCTTGTTAACATTTCAAAATGATGCGACAAGTGGCATAACTATTTTCATCTTATTGAGTGGGGCGACAAGTGTGGTTGTGTTGCGCGACTATAGTAGACGTTCAGCCATTATGTTTTCTGGCTTTATGGTCGGTTTGATTAATATGGTGTACGTGTTACTTTTATTATTAATAAATAACAGCACATTACTGCAAGTTTCTACACTAATGGCGCTTGGATATGCCTTTTTAGGTGGATTTGGTGCGTTTATTCTTGGGGTTGGAGTTATTCCGTTATTCGAAACGATTTTTGGTTTATTAACAACGAGTCGTTTGGTCGAGCTAGCCAATCCAAACCATCCATTATTGAAGAAAATATTAATGAAAGCTCCTGGTACGTATCATCATAGTATGATGGTAGCCAATTTAGCAGAAGCTTGTGCTGATCAAATCGGAGCCAATAGTTTACTTGTTCGTGTTGGCTGTTTTTACCATGATATTGGGAAAACACTAAGACCTCCTTATTTTGTAGAAAATCAATTACAGGGAATTAATCCTCACGATAGGCTGACACCAGAACAAAGTCGTGATATAATTCTCTCGCATACGAAAGACGGGGCAGAGATTTTAAAAGAAAATCATATGCCACAACCGATTATTGATATTGCACTGCAACATCACGGGACTACATTGCTTAAATATTTCTATTTTAAAGCAAAAGAAACAAATCCCGATGTAAAAGAGGCAGACTATCGTTACAGTGGTCCGAAGCCACAAACAAAAGAAATTGCCATTATTAACATATCGGATAGCGTAGAAGCTGCTGTTCGTTCCTCAACAGAGCCAACAATGGCAAAAATAACAGAAATTATTGATGGAATCATTAAAGATCGTTTCCTTGATGGGCAATTTACAGAATGTGATATTACGATTCAAGAAATCAAAGTCATTCGTGATACATTAATCGCCACATTAAATGGAATATATCATCAACGAATTCAATATCCTGATGACAAAGATTGAAATAGGAGGGGAAAAGATGACGGTCTTAGAAATTGATTTATTAGATGAAACTAAGAAATTACCTGAAGAAGATAAACAGCTAGTTGAAAATATTTTACAATTTGCTGCGGAATATTTAAAAATCGAACAAGGCACAGAGCTCTCACTTACTTTTACAACGAACGAAGGCATTCGTGAGATTAACCGTGAATATCGTGACAAAGATCAAGCGACAGATGTTATTTCGTTCGCACTAGAAGAAATGGGTGACGGGGAAACGGAAATAGATTGGGGCGAATTTGATTTAGAAACGCCTCGCATGCTTGGTGATATTATTATTTCGACTGAAAAAGCAGAAGAGCAAGCCAAAGATTACGGACATACAAAAGCAAGAGAATTAGGTTTCTTAGCAGTTCATGGATTGCTGCACTTGCTGGGGTATGATCATATGGAGCCGGACGAAGAGAAAGTCATGTTTGGCTTACAAAAAGAAGTGTTGGATGCTTATGGACTTGAAAGATAGAAAATACAAACGTAGTAAAAATTACGCAGAATCTTTTCATCATGCTTTTACTGGACTAAAAACTGCTTTTTTAGAAGAACGTAATATGCGATTTCATACTTTTGCAGCACTTGCTGTTGTCATCTGTGGCTTTTTCTTTCATGTAACTAAATCTGAATGGATTTTATTAATCCTTTCTATTTTTGGTGTGTTAACGCTAGAGATGGTAAACACGGCGATTGAACGAGCGGTAGATGTGGCGACAGAGCAATACATTGATGAGGCGAAAAAAGCGAAGGATGTAGCTGCTGGAGCGGTACTTTTAGCAGCAATTGTAGCAAGCTTTATTGGCCTAATTATATTCATACCATACTTTTGCCAGATGTTTTTATAAAAAGAAGGGATTGTGACTTGGTAAATGAAAGAAAATAATTTTATCTCACTCGCTAAACAAGCAAGAGAATTTGCGTATGTTCCTTACTCGAAATTCCCAGTAGGAGCAGCTCTTGTTACGTCAGATGACGAGGTTGTACTTGGTTGTAATATTGAAAATGCATCTTTTGGCTTAACGAATTGCGCGGAACGAACGGCTATTTTTAAAGCTGTATCAGAAGGAAAACGTGACTTTAAACAGCTAGTTGTCGTAGCTGATACAGATGGACCAGTTTCGCCTTGCGGAGCATGTAGACAAGTAATCAGTGAATTTTGTGCACCAGATATGCCAGTAATTCTAACAAACTTAAAAGGAAAAACAGCGACGGTAACAGTGAAAGAACTTTTACCAGGCGCATTCACATCGGAGGATATGTTATGAGTGAACCATTTAAATCAGGATTTGTAGCTATAGTTGGGCGACCTAACGTTGGGAAATCAACTTTATTAAACCACATCATTGGCCAAAAAATCGCCATTATGAGTGATAAAGCTCAAACAACTAGAAATAAAGTGCAAGGAGTTTATACTACAGACGAGTCACAAATTATTTTTATTGATACACCAGGTATACATAAACCAAAACATAAACTAGGCGATTTCATGGTAAAAATCGCATTAAATACTTTTCAAGAAGTAGACTTAATTTATTTCGTAATCGATGCTTCTACTGGATTCGGTCGCGGAGATGAATTTATCATTGAAAAACTGAAAAATGTACAAACCCCAGTCTTTTTATTGATTAACAAAATTGATTTAATCGCTCCAGAAGACTTATTCAAATTGATTGAACAGTACCGTGATTTAATGGAATTTGATGAAATCATTCCTATTTCAGCACTTCAAGGAAACAATGTACCTAACTTATTAGAGCAAACAAACGCTAATTTAGAAGTCGGACCAATGTATTATCCAAAAGATCAAATTACGGATCATCCCGAGCGTTTCATCATATCTGAACTTATTCGTGAACAAGTTTTACAATTAACACGAGAAGAAGTGCCGCATTCGGTGGCTGTAGTTATTGAGGGGATTGAGAAAAATCCTAAAACAGAAAAACTTACGATCAATGCGACCATTATTGTGGAAAGAAGTACGCAAAAAGGAATTATCATTGGTAAACAAGGACAAATGCTAAAACAAATTGGTATGCGAGCTAGAAAAGAAATTGAGCGTTTACTTGGCTCCAAAGTCTTCTTGGAAGTTTGGGTGAAAGTTCAAAAAAATTGGCGTGATAAAGAACATTATTTGCAAGATTATGGTTTCGACCGCGAAGAGTATTAAAAAAAGCATCTGACGCACAATTTCGATTGCGCGTCAGATGCTTTTACTTATTCTTCTATTGTAGTCCAGTTATAGTTGTCGTACTCTACATCATATGGTCCCAGGTTATACACTTCATAGTAAAGTGTTAATTCTTTTGTTTCACCGGGTTGAATCTCTCCTGAGAAAGCATCATTGATAATTTGTCGACCATAATCATCATCCGCACTATCATAAAGCGAAACATCTTCGGAGTAGAATGTGATTGAGTCAGAGCTAGTATTGACATACTTTACTTTCACTTTATAAATGTCATAGCCTTCCTTCTTTTGGGAAAGCTCAGGTTTATAAATGGTAACCGTACTATCATTTTCTATCTCAACAGGTTCTCCGTAGTGTACATCCGTGTAATCATCATAATAATTTTCGTCATACTCGTCATCATAATCATCACTTGTTTTATAATTATAATCTGCTTCATAGTTATAACTAGAGAAGGGATTATTCATTCCTTCAAACAATTTAATTGTTGTTACATTGAGCCCAATTATTAATACTAAAAAACCAATTCCCATTGATAATCCAGCAACAATAATCCCTACCCATTTCTCTTTTCTTACAATAAGAAAAATAATTCCCACAATAACACCTATGAATGTGAGTGTAAATAAGCTTGTTAGTAATATAAGTAACATATCCATAGTAAAAAAATCCTTTCTGACTTACCTTTTTCTCTATTTTACAATAGCGACGCAAGGAAAGATAGCCAAAAATATAAAAAGACATAATCATTAAGAAAATGTTATAATAAGACATGTAAAAAAGGGAGGAGTGCCACATGGAGAAATGCGAAGGAATCGTGATACGACAAACGAGTTACCGTGAATCAGATAAAATTGTTCGAATGTATACACGTGAATTCGGAAAAATTGGTGTGGTAGCTCGCGGGGCAAAAAAAACGAAAAGTAGATTGGCTGCAGTAACACAACTATTTACGAATGGCTATTTTACTTTCTTCGGCGGTAATGGACTCGGCACACTTCAACAAGGAGAAGTAATAGAAACATTCTCCTCTATTCAGCAGGATATTTTTATGACTGCTTATGCGACCTATGTTTGCGAATTGTTGGATAAAGCCACAGAAGAACGTCAACCGAATCCATATCTATACGAATTAACTTTTCAAGTTTTGCGAGATATCGATGAGGGATATGATCCGCAAATCCTTACTCAAATATATGAAATGAAAATGTTACCTGTGCTTGGTCTTTATCCAACGATGGATAAATGCGCCATTTGCGGCGAAACAACCGGACATTTTGATTTTTCGACAAGCAGTAATGGTATTATTTGTCATCGCTGTTTTGAGAAAGATCGGTACAGAATGCATTTGCCGGAAAATGTCGTAAAACTTTTACGCCTGTTTTTCATTTTTCAATTGGATAGGCTTGGCAACATTGATGTGAAGCAAGAAACAAAAGACTGGCTTCAAAAAGCAATTGATACTTACTACGATGAATATTCTGGTTTGTATTTAAAAAGTAGGAAATTTATACGAGAAATGGACAAATGGGAAAATATGTTAAAAAAAGATAGCGACGATTGACTTTTTAGTAAAAATACAGTATCTTTTAATATATCAACTAATAGGTGCGTTGAAGGAAAATAGTAACAAAAAGCTCTATTTTTAGCGAGTTCGGGTTTGGTGGGAGCCGAATATTTAACTTTTTGTGAAGGCATTCTGGAGTACAGCGAAATCAAGGTGGGAATTGTTTAATTCCAAATAGGGTGGAACCGCGAGCTAACTCTCGTCCCTATATGCTTTAAATCAGCATATAGAGACGAGAGTTTTTATATTGGCTGAATTATTTTTGGAGGTGGAAGCAATGAATTTACAAACAATGATTAGAACATTACAAGATTATTGGTCCGAGCAAGGTTGTATTATGTTGCAATCGTATGACGTGGAAAAAGGTGCAGGTACAATGAGCCCGTATACTTTCTTAAAAGCAATTGGTCCGGAACCGTGGAAAGCGGGTTACGTTGAGCCATCGCGTCGTCCTGCTGATGGTCGTTACGGTGAAAATCCAAACAGATTATTCCAACATCACCAATTCCAAGTAGTGATGAAGCCTTCTCCTGACAATATTCAAGAGCTTTATTTAGGATCTTTAGAAAAATTAGGCATCAACCCACTAGAACATGATATCCGTTTTGTAGAGGATAACTGGGAGAATCCTTCGCTTGGTTGCGCGGGTCTTGGTTGGGAAGTATGGTTAGATGGAATGGAAATCACACAATTCACTTATTTCCAACAAGTAGGTGGACTGGAATGTTTCCCTGTTACTTCCGAAATCACATACGGTGTAGAGCGTTTAGCAAGTTATATTCAAGATAAAGAAAATGTATTTGATCTAGAATGGACAGAAGGTATTAGTTACCGCGATATTTTCTTCCAAGCAGAATTCGAAAACTCGACATATGCGTTTGAGACTTCGAATACAGATATGCTTTTAACTCTTTTTGACACATATGAAAGAGAAGCCACTCGCCAAATGCAAGATGGACTTGTTTTCCCAGCATATGATTACGTATTGAAATGTTCGCATACGTTTAACCTTTTAGATGCTCGCGGGGTTGTTTCGGTTACCGAACGTGCGCAGTATATCGGTCGAATTAGAAACTTAGCAAGACGCATCGCGAAAACATTTTATGAATCACGAGAAAAATTGGGCTTCCCATTACTCAAAGAAGAGGGAGGAAAACGTCATGAGTAAAGACTTTTTATTAGAAATTGGTTTAGAAGAAATGCCCGCACAATATGTTACTAGTTCTGTTTTACAACTAGAAAAACGTGTAACGGACTGGCTAACTGAAAATAAAATCGAGTTTGGCGAAATTAAAACCTATTCAACACCAAGACGCTTAACTGTTCTTGTAGAGGAAATGGCAGAAGAACAAGCAAATCGTGTAGAAGAAGCAAAAGGTCCAGCGAAAAAAATTGCTTTAGACGATGAAGGCAATTGGTCAAAAGCGGCATTAGGTTTTGCTAAAAGCCAAAAAGTCGACCCTGCTGATCTTACTTTCCGTGATATTAAAGGCGTGGAATATATTTACATTAAAAAAGAAGTAATCGGTGAAAAAACAAGCAAATTACTTCCAAGTTTAGAAAAAGTAGTAACTAGTATGACTTTCCCAGTAAGTATGCACTGGGGTAGCAATGATTTAAGATATATTCGCCCAATCAAATGGCTTATTGCTATGTTTGGCGAAGAAATCATTCCATTTGAGATTACTGGAGTATCAACAAGTAACACATCGCGTGGTCACCGTTTCTTAGGTAAGTCAGCCACAATTAAACAACCTAGCGACTATCCGAATGCGTTATTAGAACAATTTGTAGTTGTGAATGCCGAAGAACGTAAACAAGCTATCGTAGAACAATTACGTGAACTAGAATCCATGGAAAATTGGCAAATTAAAGAAGATGATGACTTACTAGAAGAAGTTACAAATCTAGTCGAATATCCAACCGTTTTATCTGGTAATTTCGAGAAAGAATATTTAGAACTACCAGAAGAAGTGTTGATTACTACGATGAAAGAACATCAACGTTACTTCCCAGTATTTAGCCAAGCAGGTGAACTATTACCTCATTTTGTTACTGTACGTAATGGAAACCATGAAAATCTTGACACAGTCGCTCGTGGAAATGAAAAAGTGTTGCGCGCTCGTTTATCAGATGCTGATTTCTTCTATCAAGAAGATTTAAAAATGACGATTGACGAAGCAGTTGCTAAACTTCAAAATATTGTTTTCCACGAAAAATTAGGTACATTAACAGAAAAAATGAAACGCGTTCAAAAAGTAGCGCTAATGCTTGCTGATTATTTAGATTGGCAAGAAGAAGATAAACAAGATATTATTCGGTTAACGAATATTTATAAATTTGATTTAGTAACAAATATTGTTGGTGAATTCCCTGAGCTACAAGGTTTAATGGGTGAAAAATATGCACTGTTACAAGGCGAAAAACCCGCAATTGCAACTGCTATTCGCGAGCATTATTTACCGAACTCAGCGGAAGGCGAATTACCACAAACTGATTTAGGTTCCTTAATTGCGATTGCAGATAAATTAGAAACGCTTATCGGATTTTTCTGTGTGAACATTGTTCCAACAGGTTCTGCTGACCCATTTGGTTTGCGCCGTAGTGCTTTTGGAGCGATGCGCATTATTCAAGCAAACGGTTGGGATATCCCAATGCTAGAGGTTATTTCCCGTATTGTTGATATGGAACGCGCGGAAGGATCTACTGAATTACCTGGAGCAGATGTTAAGAAAGAAGTACAAACGTTCTTGAAAAACCGCCTACGGGTTATTCTACAAGGTCACCATATTCGCCATGATATTATTGATGCTGTTATCGGCGGAGATCCTAATGTGATTCCACAACTTATCGACCGCGCACAAATTTTAAATGAGCATGTAGAGGCTGAATGGTTCCGTCCAACAATTGAAGCGCTTAGTCGTGTCGTAAAAATTGCTAAAAAATATGAAGATGGCGTGGAAGTTGATCCAGCATTATTTGAAAATGAATACGAACAAGCACTCTTTGATAAATTAGAAAAACTAAAACTTGATTATGCAGGTTTAACTATTATTGAACGCCTAAAAGCTTTTGCAGATTTACGTACAACAATTGATGCTTATTTTGATAATACGCTTGTTATGAGTGATAATGATAAGTTGAAAAACAACCGTCTAGCACTATTATTCGAACTTGCAAGCTTCATTAAAGAATTTGCTCAAATGGATGAAATTAATGTAAAATAAAAGGAAGAATTGGAGCAAAGAGGAGGAAGTATGTATGACTCAACCAGCCGTATATGTGGTTTCCGATTCAACAGGAGAAACGGCCGAACTTGTGACAAGAGCGGCACTTAGTCAATTTGGTCAGACACCGAAATTTATCCATCGTTTTCACCACGTCGATTCTTCTCATATGATTGAAGAAATTGTCGACTTAGTGGCCGTGAATAATGGTATTATCGTACATACGATTGTACTAGAAAGCGTTCGGGAAGAGCTAAATAAAACAGCTCAAGCTTTCGGTGTGCCAATTATTGACTTATTTGGCCCGCTTTTAAACCAGTTAGAGGAAACGTATAAAATCAAGCCACTTTCTGAACCAGGGCGCGTTCGTTCGATGGATGAAGCGTACTTCAATAAAGTAGCAGCAATTGAATTTGCCGTTGAAAATGATGATGGTCGTAATCCTAGAGGTATTTTGCAAGCTGATTATGTATTGATTGGTATTTCTAGAACATCGAAAACCCCATTATCTCAGTATTTAGCTCTAAAAGGGTTGAAAATCGTTAATATTCCAATCGTTCCAGAGGCACAAATTCCAGATGAACTTTTTGAAATTGATCCGAAAAAAATTATTGGTCTGAAAATCAGCAAACAAAAATTGACGAAAATCAGACAAGAACGATTAATTTCTATTGGACTTCCGGGTGCCGGTACGTATGCTAGTAATCAACGCATTGATGAGGAACTAGCGATTTTTAATAAACTAGCGAGCAAACTTAATTGTTTCGTCTTAGATGTGACAAATAAGGCCATTGAAGAGACTGCAAATGAGATTTTAATCCATATTGGTGAAATTGTTGATGAAAATTTAGAATTATAAGAAGGACTTTTAGTTTTTGTGGCGAATATATATATTATACGGGAAAATCTGCTTGTAAAAGTGCGTATCTTCCCGTATAATCTAATTTCGCTTACAAAAAAGCTAAATCTATGCATATTATTTTAAAAACGGGTGGAAAAACTCGTTTTTTAACATGCCTTCATAGATTTTGAAGAGAGGATGGAATGTGTGCCACAAATTTTGGTAGATGCAGATGCTTGCCCAGTCAAAGCAGAAATAAAACAAGTGGCAGAAGAATTTCAATTAGAAGTTACTTTTGTCGCCTCGTTTAACCATTACTCTGTCAATACAGGTGGAGAGAATTGGATTTTTGTTGACACGGGAAAAGAATCAGCGGACATGCGAATGATGAATCTAGCAAAAAAAGGCGATATTATCGTAACGCAAGATATTGGTCTAGCTAGTATTCTACTTGCAAAGGGCACGTTTGTCTTTTCTAATCGCGGCGAACTTTACCGAGAAGAAGAAATGTCATTAATGTTAGATATTCGCTATAGACATGCCAAGGAAAGACAACAAGGCAAATATAGCAAAGGTCCAAAAGCAATGAGCGAGCAAGATCGTTCTCTTTTTAAAGACCGATTGACGACATTTTTGCAAAATAAGTAAATAGGAGTTGACTGTCAAAATGGCGCGGATTCCTGAAGAAGTAATTGATCAAGTCCGGAATCAAGCGGATATAGTCGATATTATCGGTAATTATGTTCAGTTAAAAAAACAAGGACGTAATTATTCTGGCTTATGTCCATTTCACGGTGAAAAAACGCCATCCTTTTCCGTATCACCAGAAAAACAGATTTTTCACTGTTTTGGCTGTGGCAAGGGCGGAAATGTTTTTTCTTTTCTAATGGAACATGATGGACTGTCTTTTGTTGAATCGGTAAAAAAAGTGGCGGATATGAGTCATTTAGATGTGGCCATTGAACTCCCTGAAGAACGAGATACAAGCAGTTTACCAAAAGAAACTTCTGAAACAGCAAAAATGGTAGAAATGCACCAACTTACTGCCAAGCTTTATCATTATATTCTGATGGAAACAGAAGAAGGTGCAGCAGCATTAACTTATTTGAAAGAGCGCGGTATGTCTGAACAGATGATGACCACTTTTCAAATTGGTTTTGCGCCAAATCATCATGCAACAATCACTTCTTTTCTAGAAAAACGTGGCATGGATTTACAATTGGCTGGCATGGCTGGACTTTTATCAGAACGTGATGACGGGAAAATGGTGGATCGTTTTCGTAATCGAATCATGTTTCCGATTACAAATGATCGTGGACAAATTATTGCCTTTTCTGGTCGGTTATTTGATCGCGACGATGGTCCTAAGTATTTAAATAGTCCTGAAACCCCTGTTTTCAATAAGAGACGCACCTTATTTCATTTTTCAGAAGCAAGACAGGCTATTAGGAAACAAGAAGAAATTACGCTCATGGAAGGATTTATGGATGTTATTTCTGCAGAAGAAGCCGGTGTTCAAAACGCAGTGGCTTCGATGGGGACAAGCTTAACAGAAGAACATGCAGATTTAATCAAACGGCTTACGAATCGAGCTATTATCTGTTATGACGGTGACCGTGCAGGAATTGAAGCAGCCTATAAAGCTGGCACACTTCTAGTTGAACGGAATCGTTTAGATGTTTTTGTTTTGCAACTGCCAGCAGGAAAAGATCCGGATGATTTTATTCGAGTAAGTGGTGCAGAAAAATTCAAAGAAATCTATAAGCAGCAACGAATGACTTGGACTGCTTTCAAAATTCACTATTTGCGTAAAGAACGCAATTTGCAGAATGAAACAGACCAAATTGGTTATATTGATGATTGTTTACGCGAAATTGCGAAACTAGATCAAGCCGTCGAACGCGAATTGTATTTAAAACAACTAGCAGATGAATTTGAATTAACGATAGAAACATTAAAACAACAGCTACAACAATCACTAAAAAATAGTCAGAAATCACGACAAATGGCTAGTTATGATGAACCACCAATAGATGATTCTTTTATGGGAATGATGCCTCAAGAAGATGCAGAAATGCTGTTTTCTTTCGAGCAACCAACTCAAAAATTATCTGCCCATACAACCTCAGAGCAACAACTCATGAAAGCAATGATGGAGAGCCGAGATAATTTTCTTTTAATTAAGCAACTTCTTGGCGACACTACGTTTTACCATGATAATTACAAAGCACTTTATACCTATCTAATTGGTTACTTTGCAGAAGGTAATGATGCGGATCCAACAAAATTTATGGATAGTGTTCCTGACGCTACAATGAAAGGACTTATCAGTAGCCTCGAAATGGTTATTAGTCCAGACGAACAAGGGAAAGCCCAGTTTGAAGACTACATTAGAAGTCTAAAACGATATAAATTAGAACAAAAGAAAAAAGAACTTGAGCAAGAATTAGCGGCTTTTAGTCGTGAAAACGACAAAGAAAATGAAATTCGTGTCATGCTTGAAGTTGTCCAACTCAACCGTCAGCTAAACAGCGGCCAATTGGATGAATAACGTTTTAAAACCGCTAAATGATGGTATTATTACCTAAGAGAAGCCTTTTAATAAGGTTAGCGGCATTTTGGAAGGAGGAATACAGGCAGTTATGAGTGATAAAACACAAAACACAAAACCAGTTGCTGAACTTAATGTTGAGCAAGTAAAAGAAGCCCTGATAGAAGAAGGTAAGAAAAAGGGGATTTTAACTTATGCGAAAATCGCTGCCAGATTAGCTCCATTCACTTTAGATTCCGATCAAATGGATGAGTATTTAGAACATGTTGGTGAAGCAGGAATTGAAGTTTCTGATGATGCAGACGATGAAGATCCAGATGAAACAGAACTTGTAAAAGAAGAAACTGAGTCCTTTGATTTAACAGATATGAGTGTTCCCCCAGGTGTGAAAATTAATGATCCTGTTCGCATGTATCTAAAAGAAATTGGTCGAGTAGACTTACTTACAGCAGATGAAGAAATTGCCTTAGCAAAACGTATTGAAGCTGGCGATATTGAAGCTAAAGGGCGTCTTGCAGAAGCCAATCTTCGTTTAGTGGTAAGTATTGCCAAACGTTATGTTGGTCGTGGTATGTTATTCCTTGATTTAATTCAAGAAGGTAACATGGGACTAATGAAAGCCGTTGAAAAATTCGACTTTAACAAAGGATTTAAATTCAGTACCTATGCAACATGGTGGATTCGTCAAGCGATAACCCGTGCGATTGCGGACCAAGCTAGAACAATCCGTATTCCTGTTCATATGGTTGAAACAATTAATAAATTAATCCGTGTGCAACGCTCCTTATTACAAGATTTAGGCCGCGATCCTTCACCGGAAGAAATCGGCGAAGAAATGGACTTACCAACAGAAAAAGTTCGGGAAATTCTAAAAATCGCACAAGAGCCAGTTTCTCTTGAAACACCAATTGGCGAAGAAGATGATTCTCACCTTGGCGATTTTATCGAAGACCAAGACGCGACTTCTCCTTCTGATCACGCAGCTTACGAATTATTAAAAGAACAACTAGAAGATGTGCTTGACACATTAACAGACCGAGAAGAAAACGTACTTCGCTTGCGTTTCGGTCTAGATGATGGTCGTACGCGCACTTTAGAAGAAGTTGGTCGTGTATTCGGGGTAACTCGTGAACGTATTCGTCAAATTGAAGCCAAAGCTTTACGTAAATTACGTCATCCAAGCCGCAGCAAACAATTGAAAGACTTCCTGGAATAAAGCACAACCGGGCAGGAGGACAACTCGTTCTCCTGTCTTTTTAATGATAAGGAAAGTGGGGAACCAAATGAACGAAGAGCAACTATCGAAGCGACTCGAAAAAGTGGCTTCTTACATAACCACAAATGAACGAATTGCAGACATCGGAAGTGATCATGCTTATTTACCATGTTTTGCCATTAAAAACGGTACTGCTTCGTTCGCAATTGCTGGCGAGGTAGTCGATGGTCCTTTCCAATCTGCACAAAAACAAGTTCGCTCATCCGGGCTAACAGAACAGATTGATGTAAGAAAAGGAAATGGTCTAGCAGTAATAGAAAAAGAAGATGCTATTGATACGATCGTTATCGCCGGAATGGGTGGCACATTAATTCGAACCATTTTAGAAGAAGGTGCTACCAAGTTAAACGGTGTAACCAAACTAATATTGCAACCTAATATCGCAGCGTGGCAACTAAGAGAATGGTCCGAGCTAAACAACTGGTCTATTACATCGGAAGCAATTTTACGAGAAGATAATAAGATTTATGAAATTATCGTCTTAGAACCTTCTGAGAAACCAATTACTTGGACAAAACAAGAAATATTTTTTGGTCCATGTTTATTGCAAGAACAAAATGCTATTTTTAAAAGTAAATGGCGACATGAAGTGAATACATGGCAAAGTATTATTCAAACCATTTCTAACAATCAACCTGTTTCAGTAGAAAACCAGACGAAAATTCGTGAATTAGAACATAAAATCGCTTTAGTAGAGGATGTGCTAAAATGAAAGTTGCAAATGGCTATGAATACACCGCAATAATGGAAAAAATTGCACCAAAAAAACTCGCAATGGAAGGCGATCCTATTGGTTTGCAAGTAGGAGATTTATCGAGAAAAGTAAGAAAAATCATGTTTACCTTAGATGTATTAGAAGAAGTTGTGGATGAAGCTATTGAGAAAAAAGTGGATCTAATTATCGCGCATCATCCGTTCTTATACCGACCAACGCAACATATCGATACGACAACTAAGCAAGGGAAAATGATAAAAAAATTAATCAAACATGATATTACTGTATTTGCTGCACATACAAACCTTGATATTGCTCAAGGAGGCGTGAACGATATTTTAGCAGATCTACTCCATTTGCAAGATACAACGATGATTGAGGAGACTTACTCCGAGCCATATTGTAAAATTGCTGTGTACGTACCAGAAAACGACTTAGAAAGCGTTCGTTTGGCACTTGTAAATAATGGTGCCGGACAAATCGGGACAGAATATACAGAGTGCACGTTCCATACGACCGGGATTGGTTCTTTCAAACCTGGAGTAAACGCCAATCCAACTATCGGTGAAAAAGAGACTTTGACCTCTATCCCTGAAGTTAAAATAGAAGCGATTTTCCCGCAGTATTTAACTGAAACTATCACTAAAGCAGTTAAAATTGCCCATCCCTATGAAGAACCAGCGATTGATGTATATACGCTTGAAATGCAAACCTATAAAGAGGGTCTAGGACGTGTCGGTATGCTTCCTAAGAAACTCGGCATGGTTTCCTTTATTGATAAATTAAAAACGGCTTTCGCTATAGATAATGTTCGTTTTATTGGCGATTTAAAGACGACTGTTCAAAAAGTAGCCATCATTGGTGGCGATGGAAATAAATTTATTCATCAAGCAAAAGCCACTGGTGCAGATGTTTTTATTACAGGTGATGTTTACTATCATACAGGCCATGACCTATTAGCTATTGATCTTCCAACCATTGACGCAGGCCATAACATCGAAAAAGTGATGAAGGGTTATCTGAAAAGCAAGATGGAAGAACAAGCGAAAATTTTGGATTATGAAGCAGAATTTATTGTTTCAGAGGTAAATACAGATCCGTTCCAATATTGTTGATAAAAAACCGAGTAACTTACCTTAAATAAAAGGAGTTACTCGGTTTTTACTTCCCACCATTTTTCAGATGAGCTAGTCGCTGACGTCTTTTTTCAGCCATATTCGTATTCTTCATTTTTGGAAGAATACGCTCAAAATCTTGATTATGTTCTCGTTTCCAAGTAGTTTCATCCTTCGCATCAAATTGCTCCAAAAATAGGAGTACTTCACGGACAAGTTGTGTTGGTGTACTTGCTCCGGCTGTTACTGCAACTTTTTTTGCTTCTTTAATCCACTGTATATCTAATTCCGAAATATCGGCAATACGATAAGCTTTTGTTCCAGCTTTCTCTAGTGAAACTTGAGCTAGGCGAGCTGTGTTATTACTTCTAGGATCTCCTACAACAATTGTGACATCTGCATTTTTGGCTTGCAGTGCAACAGCTTCTTGTCTTACTTGCGTGGCCATACAGATCTCTTGATGTTGAATAGCTGTTGGGAATTTCTCCTTTATGTAATCCATTAAATCAGCGACATCCCATTTACTCAACGTTGTTTGGTTTGTAACAAAAATTTTATCAGAAAATAGTTCAAGTGAATCAATATCTATTTTCGATTCCACTAAATGCACAACATCCGGTGCTGTCCCGTATGCGCCTTCTGGTTCTGGATGTCCTTTTTTTCCTATATAAATGATTTCGTAGCCAGCTGCTTGTTTTTCTAAAATCAAATTGTAGGTGTGAAGCACATCGGGGCAAGTAGCGTCAATCGTCGTTAACCCTTTAGCTACTGCCTTTGCTTTCAAAGAAGGAGATACACCGTGTGCAGTAAAGATAACCGTTCCTGTAGTTATTTTATCTAAAATTTCTTCTCGATTAGCCCCGTCTACTGTAAAGATTCCGATGGATTCAAAGGCATCTACGACATGTTTATTATGGACAATCATCCCTAAAATATGAATAGGTCGTGGTAAATTTGGATCTAGCGAAGCATTTTTAGCAATCACCATCGCATCAATGACACCGTAGCAATAACCACGAGGGGATATTTTGATAATTTCCATTAGAAAACATCCTCATTTCTGTATTAGATTCTCTATTTAGTATAATAGACTTAGCTTGTTTTGACAAAGTTGTCTTATCGCGCGCACGAATGTCCAATTATGTGCTATAATGGCTACTAGGTATAGAACGGAGTGGAAATATTTTATGACGAAGAAATCAAGGTTTGACCAATTCGGCTTTCAACCTTTTATTGGACTTGCAATAGATAAATTAGGATTCTATGAGCCAACAGAAGTACAACAGAAGCTAATCCCAGGCATTTTAAAAGGGGAAAGTATCATTGGCCAATCTCAAACAGGTACAGGGAAAACCCATACTTTTATTTTGCCAATTATTAACAATGTGAATCCTGAAAAAGATGCAGTACAAGCGGTTATTACGGCACCAAGTCGTGAGCTTGCTACTCAAATTTATAATGAAATTCGCAAAGTAACTAAATACAGTGAAAAAGAAATCGCTGTACAACTAGTTATCGGTGGTACGGATAAACAACGTGCAATTGATAAACTAAAAAAACAACCACAAATTATTGTCGGAACACCAGGTCGTATTAATGACTTAATTCGTGAACAAGCCTTATTTGTTCATACGGCGAAAACACTCGTTATTGATGAAGCTGACATGACGCTTGATATGGGCTTCTTAAACGATGTCGACCATATCGCTGGAAAAATGCCAGCTAATTTACAAATGCTTGTTTTTTCCGCGACAATTCCGCAAAAATTAAAACCATTTTTAAGTAAATATATGGAAAATCCACGTTATGAGCACATTCAACCAAAAGTAGCTGCTTCAAAAACAGTGGAACATCGTATTATGGCCACTCGTAGTCGTAATAAACTCGATTTACTTAAAAATGTATTAGTTGGTTCGCAACCGTATTTGGCGATTGTTTTCACTAATACGAAAACAACTGCTGATGAAGTTGCTAACGGTTTAATAGAACGTGGCTTAAAAGTAGCCAAAATTCATGGTGACGTAAACCCACGTGAACGTAAACGCACAATGAAACAAATCGAAAACTTAGATTATCAATATGTTGTTGCGACAGATTTAGCTGCCCGCGGTATTGATATCCAAGGAATTAGTCATGTTGTGAACTATGAGTTGCCGGATGACTTAGATTTTTATATTCACCGTACTGGTCGTACTGGACGTGCTGGACATTCTGGTATCGCACTTACTCTATTTGAACCAGCCGATGAAGACCGTTTAAACCAACTGGAAAAAATGGGGATTGAATTTAAGCACGTTGACTGGAAAAATAAAGAATTTGTTACACTTGAAGACCGCAACCGCCGTGCCAAACGTGAAGCGAAACGTGAAACAGCCGATCCACGTGAAATTGGTATGCGTAAAAAAGCAAAACAAAAAGGTAAACCAAACTATAAAAAGAAAATTAACTACAAAATGAACGAAATCAAACGTCGTGAAAGACGGAAAAAACGATAAGTGAGGAATGAATTTATGCTAAGATTAGGTTCTCATGTATCAATGAGTGGTAAGAAAATGCTTCTTGGCGCAAGTGAAGAAGCAGCTTCTTACGGCTCAAATACGTTTATGATTTATACTGGCGCTCCGCAAAACACGCGTAGAAAGCCAATTGAAGAGTTAAATATTGAAGCTGGCTTAGAACACATGAAAGCTCACGACATGGCTGATATCGTTGTCCATGCACCTTATATTATCAATATTGGTAACTCAGTTAAGCCAGAAACATTTGAATTAGGCGTTAATTTCTTACAATCTGAAATCGAACGTACGCGTGCGCTTGGTGCAAAACAAATCGTACTTCATCCCGGAGCCCATGTAGGCGAAGGAGCAGACAAAGGAATTAAACAAATTATCCAAGGGCTTAATGAAGCGTTAATACACGATCAAGA
This sequence comes from Listeria monocytogenes, assembly GCF_013282665.1. GTDB lineage: Bacteria > Bacillota > Bacilli > Lactobacillales > Listeriaceae > Listeria > Listeria monocytogenes_C. The sequence goes on along the minus strand of NZ_CP054041.1, from coordinate 2,567,892 downwards.
TGTCCAAATCGCTTTAGAAACAATGGCTGGAAAAGGTTCTGAATGTGGACGTACTTTTGAAGAACTAGCACAAATTATTGACGGTGTAACTCATAATGAATTATTATCTGTTACTTTCGATACTTGTCATACACACGATGCTGGCTATGATATTGTGAATGATTTCGACGGAGTGTTAAATGAATTCGATAAAATCATCGGTATCGATCGCTTAAAAGTATTACATATCAATGATAGCAAGAACGAGCGAGGCGCACATAAAGACCGCCATGCTAATATTGGTTTTGGCCATATTGGCTTTGACGCACTTCATTATATTGTACATCACCCGCAATTGGCAGATGTTCCGAAAATCCTTGAAACACCTTATGTAGGTGAAGATAAGGCATCGAAAAAAGCGCCATATAAATGGGAAATCGCAATGCTTAGAAACGGCGAATTTGACCCAGATTTATTAAATAAAATCCAAAACAGTTAAGAAGGAGACGAAAATAATGACAAAAACACTTGTATTCGGTCATAAAAATCCAGATACAGATACGATTTGTTCTGCCATTAGTTACGCAGAATTAAAAAAAGCACAAGGAGCAGATATTGAAGCGGTTCGTTTAGGAGAGCTTAATAGTGAAACAGCTTTTGTTCTTGATTATTTCCAAGTAACAGCTCCACGCCTGGTTCAAACAGTTGCAAATGAAGTTTCGGAAGTAGCTCTTGTTGACCATAATGAACGCCAACAAAGCGTAGATGATATTGACGATGTAACAGTGACAGCTGTAGTTGACCATCACCGTATCGCAAATTTCGAAACATCTGACCCCCTTTATTATCGTGCAGAACCAGTTGGATGTACAACAACAATTCTTCTAAAAATGTTCCGTGAAAATGAAGTAGAAGTAAGTAAAACAGTTGCAGGTCTAATGCTTTCCGCAATTATTTCAGACACACTTCTTTTCCAATCGCCAACGTGCACGGAAGAAGACAAAGTAGCTGCTCAAAAATTAGCACAGATTGCAGACGTTGATATTCAATCGTACGGCATGGAAATGCTAAAAGCAGGAGCAGATGTTAGCAAAAAAACAGTTGCTGAACTGCTACTTGATGCGAAAGAATTCAACATGAACGATAACAAAGTAGAAATTGCTCAAATCAATGTAGTGGATGTAAACGATGTCCTTAGCCGTCGCGCAGAAGTGGAAGCACTTATGACACAAAACATTGTGGATAAAGGCCTTGATTTATATCTATTCGTCATCACTAATATTCTAACTAATGACTCTGTTGGAATCGCTATTGGTTCAAAAACAGCAGTCGTAGAAGAAGCCTATGGTGTTAAATTTGTCGAAAACCAAGCACCATTAAAAGGTGTGGTATCTCGTAAAAAACAAGTTGTTCCAGTCTTAACGGATACATTTGCTAAATAATTATACGAACCTGGAAATGCTCCAAGCTTTTCCAGGTTTTTTTGTCTAATTTTTTAATTCGAAGTAATTACGATTTACATTTTCTCTATTATTTTATATACTAGTAAAAGCGGCTAGCAAATGCCGTCAAAGGAGAAACATGAATGAACAAAATCATAGAAGTAAATAATGTAAGCTATCATTATGATAAAGAACATGCCTTAGAAAACATTCATTTTCAAGTGGCAAAAGGCAGTTTTACTGGTTTAATTGGCCCAAATGGTTCAGGTAAATCAACTATGTTAAAACTAATTCTTGGTGTACTCAAAAAACAACAAGGAAGCATCTCCTTATTTGGAGAAAAACAAGCAGATTTCAAAGACTGGGTCAAAATCGGCTTCGTTTCTCAAAAATCGAACGCCTTTAACTCCGCATTCCCAGCCACTGTGAAAGAAGTTGTCGCAAGCGGATTAACAAAGAAAAAAGGCTTATTTAAAACCTTAAATAATAAAGATAAAGAAGCGATCGATTACGCTTTGAAGCGAGTAGAAATGACAGATTATCTGCATCGTAACATCGGTGAGCTCTCTGGCGGCCAACAGCAACGCGTTTTTATTGCACGTGCACTGGTTAGCAGACCAGAACTTTTAATTTTAGATGAACCAACCGTTGGGGTCGATGTTGAAAATGTCAAAGCTTTTTATGAACTTTTAGCCGAATTAAATCGAACAGAAGCAATGACACTTTTGCTCGTGACGCATGATTTGATGGCAGTGAATACGTATGTCAATCATGTTATTAGTATTAATAAGCGTATTATTTTCGATGGTTCCGCACATGAATATCAACATTATTTGGCTGACCGCGAACTTGAAATATTAGCAGAACAGCGTAGAAGGGAGGATGCTTGCCTTGATTGCGACGCTTCTCCAGTATGATTTTATTCGTAATACATTTATAGTAGGACTTGTGATAGGTGTTGTAGCCCCGTTACTTGGAAGTTTTATCGTTGTTAGAAAGCTTTCATTAATGGCAGATGCGCTGAGCCATGTGACGCTAGGCGGGATTGCCGTTAGTTTATTTTTAAGCAAAACTTATTTGCCATTAGCTGCCCTTAATCCGTTATATCTTGGCTTCGGTTTTTCCGTTGTAGGATCTTTATTAATGGAAAAACTTCGTACCGTCTATAAGCATTTTGAGGAACTAGCCATTCCGATTATTATGTCGGCTGGTATGGGTTTCTCTGTAATTTTTATTTCCTTAGCAAATGGCTTTAATACAGATTTGTTTAGTTATTTATTTGGGAGTGTTAGTGCTGTTAGCCGCACGGATATGATTACGATTGTCGTTACCGCGATTATTGTGTTTATCGTTATTTTATCTTTATATAAAGAACTATTTCTGTTATCATTTGATGAAGAATATGCCAAAGTTTCAGGTCTAAAAGCCAAAGTATTCGATGTGATTTTTATGGTATTAGTTGCCCTTGTAATAGCGTCTTCTATGCGCATTGTTGGTATTTTACTTGTATCGTCTTTAATGACACTACCTGTTGCAGCAGCTATTCGTATCGCTAAAGGATTTAAACAAACCATTTTATTATCGATTTTATTTGGTGAAATTACCGTTATCGGTGGTTTATTTACCGCTTATTACTTAAATCTAGCGCCGGGTGGAGCCATCGTTATTATATCCGTGCTATTTTTAATCGTCACCATTTTATATCAAAAAATACGTCAAAAAATCTTAATTTCAAAACGAGGTGAGGAAAATGGGACTTACAGCAACTGAAGCACTCATGAAAATGAAGGAAAAAGGCTATAAACACACAGATAAACGTGAATTTCTAATTAACTTACTAGCGCGTAAAAATAAATATTTGACAGCAAAAGATGTCTTAGAAAATATGAAAGATGATTTCCCAGGAATAAGTTTCGATACAATTTATCGTAATCTCTCTTTATTTGTAGAATTAGGTATTTTTGAAGAAACAGATCTTTCTGGGGAACGAAATTTCCGCTTAGCTTGTACGCATGAACACCATCATCATCACTTTATTTGCATGAAATGTGGGAAAACAAAAGAAATTATGATGTGTCCAATGGATTTTTTAACCGAAGCTTTACCTGGTTACCAAATTGACGGTCATAAATTCGAGGTTTACGGTGAATGTCCAGAATGTTTACAAGCCTCTTAATAGCAAAAAGGTCCGAAATTCGGGCCTTTTTTATTTTATGCTTAATGTTCATAGTTATTTCATATTTGTTTCTTATTCTGGACACTTTTTATCGTTAAAGTAAGAAGTAGCCGAAAGACGAAGGAGAGGAACAGTTTGACAAATTTAAAAAAAGTGATGATTTCTGTAATAGCAGCTACATTACTATTGCTCGCTGGTTGTGGAAGTAGTGCTGTTGTGAAAACAGATGCAGGAAGCGTCACGCAAGATGAACTTTACGAGGCAATGAAAACGACGTATGGAAATGAGGTCGTGCAACAGCTAACGTTTAAAAAAATCTTAGAAGATAAATACACTGTAACAGAAAAAGAAGTAAATGCAGAATACAAGAAATATGAAGAACAATACGGTGACTCATTTGAATCAACGTTATCCTCTAATAATTTAACAAAAACTTCTTTCAAAGAAAATTTAGAGTATAATTTACTTGTTCAAAAAGCAACAGAAGCAAACATGAATGTAAGTGAAAGCAAGCTAAAAACCTACTACAAAACATGGGAACCAGATATTACTGTGCGCCATATTTTAGTAGACGACGAAGCCACCGCGAAAGAAATTCAAACAAAATTAAAAAACGGTGAAAAATTCGCTGATTTAGCTAAAGAATATTCTACAGATACAGCAACTAGTACAAATGGTGGTCTTTTAGATCCATTCGGTCCTGGTGAAATGGACGAAACCTTTGAAAAAGCAGCCTACGCATTAGAAAATAAAGATGATGTAAGTGGCATTGTGAAATCCACCTACGGATACCACTTGATTCAATTAGTGAAGAAAACAGAAAAAGGTACTTACGATAAAGAAAAAGCAAATGTAAAAGCCGCATATATTGAATCACAATTAACCACAGAAAATATGACAGCTGCACTCAAAAAAGAATTAAAAGCTGCTAATATTGATATTAAAGATAGTGATTTAAAAGATGCATTTGCAGATTACACAAGCACATCTTCAACAAGTTCCACAACAACAACTTCTAACTAACGTTACTTCAGATCCACCTATATAAAAAGCCCTTTACTGGTTTTGATTCCCGTCAAAAACACACTCCAGTAAAGGGCTTTTCTATGCAAATAAACGAATCATTGCCATAGAAATGATTCCAATAATAACAATCCACATTAAATTTTTAGTCAAAATGGCTGTTAAAATAGTAGGAAGTGATGCGAGTAAATTCTCTACATTAATTCCTGGAAAACCATTTTCTCTTGTAATTAATAAACTTTGAACGAACAGTGCAGTGAGGATACAGAGGGGGACATAGGATAAATAGCGAATCACTACATCCGGAAGCTGTAATTTACGAACAAAAATAAACGGCAAGACACGCGGTATAAAAGTCACAAGGCCACAACCAACAATCACAAATAGAGTATAGGAACTTAATGCCATCTTTCTAAAATCACTCCCATCAAACATCCGAGTAAGGTTGCAGTTAAAATAGCTAGTTCTGGGGTCATCACACGCATAAAGAGAATTAAAAATATAGCAACTAATATCATGACAAACAAACTCGTACTTATTTTTTTACTTTTATCACTCACTACTTGTAAATATAGCAAGCCGATAAACATTGCAGATAACGCAAAGTCTAAACCAAATTGTTCTGGATTTGGAAGCCAGTTACCAATAAATGCGCCAACAATGCAGGCGCCAATCCATGCTAAGTAGGCAGTCACATTTATCCCGTGCATCCATTTGGCACTAACTGGCTTTTTATTACCAATATGGTTCATCGAAACCCCGAACGTTTCATCCGTCAGAAGGGCGCCAATCCCAATATTATTCCACAAAGAATACTTCTTAAAATGAGGAGCTTCCGCCATACTCATCAAAAAATGCCTTGAATTAATTAAAAAAGTAGTAAAAATAATGGCTGAAATCGGACTTTGTAATAATAACAATCCAGAAATAATAAATTGTGCCGCGCCTGCATAAACAATAATCGCCAGTAGCGTCACTTCTAAAAGGCTTAAATGGGATGCTTTCCCAACAACTCCCGCAGCAATACCAATTCCCGCATAACCAAGCACGGTAGGAAGGCAAGCTTTAACACCATCATAAAAACTAAGCTCATGTTCTTTCTCCATCAAAACTCCCCCTTGAAACAAAAACCTAAATATAATTCGTTCAGGTTCTAAAAATCTATTTTTTTCTTAAAATATTCTTCTGACAACAGATCGATTTCTTTTTTTAATTCATCTACCATAATGGTTTCCGGTACTTTTCGAATGATTTTGCCATGTCTAAAAAGCAATCCTTCTCCATTGGATCCAGCAATTCCAATATCTGCCTCACGAGCTTCCCCAGGACCGTTGACTGCACAGCCTAGAACAGCTACTTTAATTGGAGCTTTAATCGTTGCTATGTATTCCTCCACTTCATTAGCGATACGAATCAAATCAATCTCGATTCGACCACAAGTAGGGCAAGATATAAGTGTTGCGGCATTAAAAGCAAGGCCAAATGATTTTAATACTTCTCTGGCTACTTTTATTTCTTCTACAGGATCAGCGCTAAGAGATACACGTAGGGTGTTCCCGATACCTAAACTAAGGATTGCTCCAAGTCCGGCTGCACTTTTTATCCCTCCAGCAAATTGTGTACCAGATTCTGTAATCCCTAGATGAAGTGGGTAATTAAATGCTCGACTCGCTTTATCATATGCCTCGATTGCTAAATTGACATCGGATGCTTTTAGAGAAACAATGATATCATAAAAATCTAAATCTTCGAGGATTTTGATATGAGCAAGTGCGCTTTCTACCATGCCATCCGCAGTCGGATATCCGTACTTTTGAATGATTTTCTTTTCTAAACTACCAGCATTAACCCCAATACGGATTGGGATATTTTTCGCTTTAGCAGCATTAACCACTTTTTCAACTCGATCACGTCGACCAATATTACCTGGATTAATTCTAATTTTATCAACACCAGCATCAATGGCTTTAAGTGCTAATCGGTAATCAAAATGAATATCTGCTACAAGCGGAATATGAATCCTTTGCTTGATAGCACTAAGGGCATTCGCTGCACGTTCATCCGGACAGGCTACTCGTACAATTTGACAGCCTGCTTCTTCTAATCGGTGAATCTCTGCCACTGTTGCTTCGACATCATGAGTCTTAGTAGTAGTCATACTTTGAATCGTTAATTCCTTATTCCCACCAATAATTAAATTTCCTACTTGGACTGGGCGAGTATGTTCGCGAGATATTCTTTCCTTCAAAGAAATCGCTCCTTTAAGTCTAGTTTTGGTTTTTTTATCATACCATTTTCGTAAAACAAAATCACGTGAATGAAGCAACAAAAAAGCCACTTACACATGCAAGTGGCTAAAGTTTATTTTTCTAAAATCGTTGGTTCGCTTGGAGGAATGGCGCGAATTGCAAGGAAAACAAAAATCATGCTCACGACCATATTAATTTCCATTCCAAAAGGAACAATAATTTGTAAAGCTTCCATAATCATGGTGAAAACTGCTGCTAGAGTAATACTATAAGAAGCAATCATCCAATTTTGTCGGAAGGCGATACCGGTTCTGCCAAATCCAGAAAGAATAAATCCGAAAAGCGCATAGAGTGCCACTCGGAAGAACACTGAACCTAGCGTAAAGATAAAGAGTACCAGTAAAGCGATTGGAATAAAGTACTTCGCTAATGACTCAATCGAATTATATAAATGAACTAAATCTGCTTTATCACTAATTCCGGCGGTATCATAACTAACAGATTGGGAAACGCCAGCTGCAGTAATATAAATACTATCTGAAAGAAAAGCTACGGCACTATCATAAGAAGCAATTTTATTATCTACATCATCTTTATCTAGTGTTCCAGAAGCATCAAAATAAATATGTAGTTCATCTTGATCAATGGAGATTGGTATATTTTTTACATTATCATCCGTTAACACTAATTTACCGTCCGTCACTTTAAAATCTGGAATTTCATTGGTAATGGTTTCTTCGCCAACTTTGAGTGCATTTTTCGTCGTAATGTTCGTAAAGTATGCTAATGGAAGGAATGTCACAAAAGATAAAACAATAATGTACACGATGCTTTTTCTGATTTTATCATTTCGAAACGATGCTATATCCGCAGGGGAGTATAAACTCTTCCAGAAGCGTTTAAAAATATTCATTCTTTTTTCAACACCTCGCCTAATGGTTTAACTTTTGGGTTTCAGGGAAAAAGATACATGTATGTGCAAAAGAACGCATTTTTTCCACCTAAGCTTAATCATAGCTTGAAATGGCTGCAAAATCAATGTTGAAACATCACTGAGCAGAAAAATTGCAAGCATTTCAGGAGCATGGTAGGCTAAATGGTGTAAGAAGAAACTGTTTTTAAGGCTAAGTGTAGTTCTAACGAAATAGGACATGAAACTTTTGCCTTATATGTCATTTCTTTTCACGTAAAAACAATACAAGGAGGAATTTTTAATGACTTACGAATTACCTAAATTACCTTATACTTATGATGCTTTGGAGCCGAATTTTGATAAAGAAACAATGGAAATTCACTATACGAAGCACCACAATACTTATGTAACAAAACTAAACGAAGCGGTTGCTGGTCATCCTGAACTTGCAAGCAAATCTGCGGAGGAGTTAGTAGCTAACTTAGATAGCGTTCCTGAAGATATTCGCGGCGCTGTTCGTAACCACGGTGGCGGTCATGCTAACCATACATTATTCTGGTCTATCCTTAGCCCAAATGGTGGCGGAGCTCCAACAGGTAACTTAAAAGCAGCTATCGAAAGCGAATTCGGTACTTTTGATGAATTTAAAGAAAAATTCAATGCAGCAGCTGCAGCACGTTTTGGTTCTGGCTGGGCTTGGCTAGTAGTTAACAACGGTAAATTAGAAATCGTTTCTACAGCTAACCAAGATTCTCCACTAAGCGATGGCAAAACACCAGTTCTTGGCTTGGATGTTTGGGAACATGCTTACTACCTTAAATTCCAAAACCGTCGTCCTGAATATATCGACACATTTTGGAATGTTATTAACTGGGATGAAGCTAATAAACGCTTTGACGCAGCTAAATAATAATCATAAGACTCACTTCGGTGGGTCTTTTTTAATTTCTAATGAATTTCTAATGAACTTACAGTGGAAAAATGATGTTATTTCAGCTACAATAGGGAAAGGTATTATTGAAAAGTGAGGTAACTATGCGTGAAACTAAATTTTAGAAAAAAGAAAAAAGATTCCACTAAGAAGAAACGCGCCATCATTCCACTACGTTTAAATATTCTATTCTTTATTATTTTTATATTATTTTCTGTATTGATTTTACGACTTGGTATTGTTCAAATCGTCCAAGGGGATACGTACAAACGCCAATTAGAAGAAACAGATAACGTAACAGTTTCCAAAAATGTGCCACGCGGTAGCATTTATGATCGGAATTACAATTTATTAGTTGGTAATTCAGCTGTCAAATCCATTACGTATACACGTAGTCAACAAACAGAAACGGCAGAAACACTTCACGTAGCTCAAACGCTTCAAAAACTAATCACCGTTGAACCAGAAAAGTTAACGGACCGTGATTTAAAAGATTACTGGATTTTAACGCATCAAACCGAATCGTTAAATCGCTTATCCGCGAAAGAACAAGCGCTTGATTCATCCAAAGCATACAAAATTCAAGTAGATAAAGTAACGAAAGAAGATATTGCTAACTTAACGAGCGAAGACCTAAAAGTAGCAACGATTTATAAAAAAATGACCACTGGTTATGCAATGACCGAATCTGTTGTAAAAAATAAAAATGTAACGGATGAAGAGATTGCTCGTGTTAGTGAAAACATGGACAGTTTACCTGGTGTAGATACGACTACCGATTGGAATCGTTACTACACATACGATGAAACATTACGCTCGATTTTAGGTTCTGTTTCTACGGCAAAAGAAGGTTTACCAAAAGATAAGGCAGAGTACTATTTATCTCAAGGATATAGCCGAAATGACCGTGTTGGTAAAAGTTATTTAGAAGCTCAATATGAAAGTGTGCTCGCTGGATCCAAATCTCAGTCTGAAAGTGTACTTGATTCAAAAGGAAACATTATCGAGACTGTCAGCAAGTACGAGGGCTCCAAAGGGAAAGATTTAGTTCTTTCTGTTGATGTCGAGTTCCAAAAAGCAGTAGAAGAAATTCTCCAAAAAAACATCAAGCAAGGGAAACAATATGCTGGTTCAGATTTGTTTGACCGCGCCTTTGTTGTTGCAATGGACCCATATTCTGGAGAAGTTCTTGCACTAGCTGGTCAAAAACTTAATGACAAAGGAGAATTTGAAGATTATTCCCTAGGTACGTTTACAACTGCCTACGCAATGGGTTCCGCTGTCAAAGGTTCTACTATCCTTGGTGGTATTATGGACGGTGCCATTACAAACAAAACCGTTTTCACCGACCAACCAATTGCACTAAAAGGAACTAAAGCAAAGAGTTCTTGGTTCAACAGAACTGGGGCTGGTAATAGACCACTTGATCCTGTAGGAGCTTTAGAAATTTCTTCTAACTCTTATATGTACCAAGTCGCAATGAAAATGGGTGGTGCCAATTATGTACCAAATGGCCCACTTAGAGCACCGCTTAGCACCTTTGATGATATGCGTTATTACTATAACCAATTCGGCCTAGGTGTAAAAACAGGTATTGACCTTCCAGGTGAACAAACTGGGTACAAAGGGGACGACCAAACAATCGGTAAAATTCTCGATTTTGCCATCGGACAATATGACTCTTACACACCATTACAAATGGCTCAATATGTTTCTACGATTGCCAACGGTGGTTCAAGAATCGCACCAAGTATGGTAAAAGAAATTAGAAATCCAAGTACTAATGGGGACTCTGTTGGAACGCTTGCAACAGCAAACGAACCAAAAGTATTAAATAAAATTGGTGTTTCCGAAAGTGATATAAAAACAGTACAACAAGGATTCTATGAAGTAACTCATGGTTCCACTGGTACTGCCAGAACTGTTTTCACATCAAGTGATTACGATGTTGCAGGTAAAACAGGAACAGCGGATGCATTCTATGATGGTCCAAAAGAAGGTAACAAAATGGCCAGCGTTTGGAATACAACATTCGTCGGCTATGCGCCAGTTGAAAAACCAGAAATAGCTATTTCCGTTGTTGTCCCATGGATTTATCGTCCCTATGGTACTGACCAAAAAACAAACATGAAAATTTCCAAAGAAGTATTTGATAAATACTTTGAGCTTAAAAAAGAACGTGCTGAATCGAATAAAGACGAGTCCAAAGTAGAACAACCAATTAATAACAAAGAAGCTGCTGCAAAAGCACAGTCGGAACAAACCGAAAATTAATCAGAAACCACTTTCATTTACGTGAAAGTGGTTTTTTTATTTCAAACTAACAAACAATTTAAAAAAATAGTTGCTAATGCATATAAAAACCTGCGAAATGGCTTTGATTATGGTATGATAAAGTAAGTGTAAAATTAACCAGATTTCTGTTTTTAGGCAGAAATACGAGGATTAAATTGAAGGAGGAATTGTAAACTATGACAAAAAGCTATCATGTCGCAGTTGTAGGTGCCACTGGTGCAGTTGGTACCCAAATGATTGAATTACTAGAAGAGGCGGCGACTTTTAAGATAAAGCAAGTTTCATTCTTGTCTTCTATTCGTTCTGCTGGAAAAAAACTATCTTTCCGCGGGGAAGAAGTAATCATTCAAGAAGCAACACCTGAAAGTTTTGAAGGCGTTGATATTGCTTTATTCAGTGCTGGTGGTTCTGTTTCCAAAGCGCTTGCAAAAGAAGCGGTTAAACGCGGCGCCATTGTCATTGACAACACAAGCGCTTACCGGATGGACCCAACTGTTCCATTAGTCGTTCCAGAAGTGAATGAAAAAGCACTTTTTTCTCATAATGGTATTATTGCTAATCCTAACTGTTCCACTATTCAAATGGTAGCAGCCCTCGAACCGATTCGAGAAGCATTTGGCTTAAATCGTATTATTGTTTCTACTTATCAAGCTGTTTCTGGCTCTGGCGTAAGTGCCATTCAAGAATTAAAAGACGGTAGTAGAGCTGTTTTAGATGGTAAAGAATTCACTCCACAAATCATGCCCGTTAAAGGGGACAAAAAACATTACCCAATCGCTTTTAATGCTTTACCACAAATTGACGTTTTCACAGAGAATGATTATACATATGAAGAAATGAAAATGATCAATGAAACGAAAAAAATCATGGAAGATAATGCTATAAAAGTTTCCGCTACGTGCGTTCGTATTCCAGTAGTTAGCGGCCACTCCGAAAGTGTTTATATTGAAGTGGATAAAGAAGGCGTAACTGCTAATGAAATCCAAAATACGTTAAAAAATGCACCTGGTGTTGTACTTGAAGATGATCCAGCTAATCAAGTATACCCGCAAGCAGTTCAAGCTGCTGGTAAAAAAGAAGTATTTGTTGGTCGTATTCGTGCGGATATAGACGATTCTAAAGGCTTTCACATGTGGATTGTGTCTGACAACCTACTAAAAGGTGCCGCATGGAATTCGATTCAAATAGCTGAAAGTTTAGTCAAACTAGCAATTATTTAGAGGTGTAAGTAATGAAAATTATAGTTCAAAAATTTGGCGGAACATCCGTACAAAATGAAAAATCCCGTCTGATGGCATTCAACCACATCAAGCAAGTACTAAACGAAGGTTATAAAGTAGTTGTTGTCGTTTCGGCAATTGGTAGATACGGGGATCCTTATGCAACAGATACTTTGTTAGAACTTATTGGTGCTAAAAATACCAAGTTAACAGCAAGAGAACAAGATACACTACTATCTGTTGGCGAAACGATTTCCGCATCGGTATTTACCAATATGTTAAAAGAAGCAGATATTAAAGCAGAAGCTTTTTCTGGTGGACAAGCGGGCATCTTTACATCAAATGACCATTTAAATGCTAAAATAACAGAAGTCGACACAACTCGTTTGAAAAATGCATTAGCCGAGCTGGATGTTGCAGTGGTTGCTGGTTTTCAAGGAATTACCGCAAATGGGGATATTACGACACTCGGACGTGGTGGAAGTGATACATCTGCAGCAGCACTTGGGGTTTCGTTGCAAGCTGACTACATTGATATTTTTACAGATGTAGACGGTATGATGACAGCAGATCCTCGGATAGTGGAGCATGCACGTTCACTTCCACGAGTAAGCTATAATGAAGTAAGCAATATGGCTTACCAAGGAGCAAAAGTTATCCATCCACGTGCAGTTGAAATCGCGATGACTGCAAAAATCCCTATGCGGATTCGTTCTACCTATTTGGAAAGCAGTGGAACACTTGTTACTTCGTTAGCCGATGATTCAGGTCATTTTGATGTGAAAGAACGGATGGTAACCGGCGTAGCTCATGTAACCAATTTAACACAAATATCTGTACAAACGGATACAGTAAAAGCACAACAACTAGCTTTTAAAATATTAGCAGATGCAGGAATCAGCCTTGACTTTATTAACATCTCTACCAACTCTGTCATTTTTACGGTGCCAGAGGAAAAATCTCATGTAGTGAAACAACTATTAGAAGACGAGGCCTTAGAAACATCTGTACGACAAGCTTGTGCGAAAGTTTCTATTGTTGGTGCCGGAATCACAGGCGTTCCCGGTGTTACTGCAAAAATCGTTGGCGCATTATCTGAAAAAAACATCCCCATTTTACAGTCGGCGGATAGTCATACTACTATTTGGGTATTAGTAAGAGAAGAGGACTTAATTTCAGCAGTCAATGCCCTTCACGACGTATTTTGTTTGGAAATTAAGTAAGGAGGAAATGAAAGATGGATTTAGGGAAAGTAATTACAGCAATGGTGACACCAATTCACCCAGAAAAAGATAAAGTATGCAAAAAAAGAATTCATCATCTCGTGAACCACTTAATCGAAAATGGCTCAGACGGTTTAGTAATCGCCGGAACAACAGGTGAATCGCCAACTTTGTCGCATGATGAAAAAATGAAATTATTTCGTCAAGTAATCGAAACAAATGACGGACGAGCAAAATTAATTGCTGGGACTGGCTCCAATAATACAGCAGAAACAATCGCGTTTACAAAAGAAGTTGCCACGCTTGGTGGAATTGATGCCGTTTTAATCGTTGCACCATATTACAATAAACCAAATCAAGATGGCTTGTATGCTCATTTTGCTGCGGTTGCGGAAGCTTCTGATTTACCAGTAGTTATTTACAATATTCCTGGTCGTAGCGTGGTTAATATCGAACCAGAAACCATTATTCGCTTAGCAGCATTACCTAATATTGTTGGCGTAAAAGAATCTAGTGGTAATTTAGATAATATTAGTAAAATCATCGCTGAAACTTCAAACGATTTCCAAGTGTACAGTGGGGATGATAGCTTAACTTTACCAATCCTTGCAGTAGGCGGAAACGGCGTTATTTCTGTTGCTAGCCATGTTGTAGGAAATGAAATGCAAGAAATGATTCAAGCATTTGAGCATGGGAAAGTGCAAAAAGCAGCTCAAATCCACCGAGAATTATTGCCACTCATGAACGGCTTATTCTCTGTACCAAACCCAGCACCAACAAAATATTTACTTAATCAACAAGGCATTAGTGTTGGACCTGTAAGACTACCACTTGTAGATTTGAATGCTGAACAAGGAACGAAATTACAAGCTATATTAGAAGGACTTTCTAAATAGTTCAAAGGAGGTCTACGCTTTGACAATAAAAAAAGCGAAAAACATAAAAATCATTCCACTCGGCGGCGTCGATGAAAGTGGCAAAAATTTATATGTAGTAGAAATAGACGAAGATATCTTTATATTAGATGCGGGCTTAATGTTTCCAGAAAATGAATTACTAGGAATCGACATTGTAATCCCTGATTTCAAATATTTAGAAGAAAATAAAGATCGTGTAAAAGCTATTTTCCTAACGCATGGTCACGAAGATGCTATTGGTGCATTGCCATACTTACTTCAAAAAATCAAAGCACCTGTTTACGGGACAGAATTAACAATCGCCCTAGCAAAATCAGCACTTAAAGAGCACCGCAAACTACGCTTCAAGAATTTCCATGTCGTTAATGAAGAAACAACTTTATCCTTTTCAAAAATTGATGTTTCCTTTTTCCGTACAACCCACACTATTCCTGATTCTGTTGGGATTGTTCTTGAAACAAGCGAAGGATCTATTGTTTATACAGGGGATTTCAAATTCGATCAATCAGCGAAGGACGGCTATGCTTCTGATTTAAGCCACATTGCAGAATTTGGCGAAAAAGGGGTACTAGCTTTACTTTCAGATAGTTCAGAGGCTGAGCACCCTGGAACAACGTCTAGCGATAGTTTAATTGAAGAAGAGATTAGACATGCTTTTAGAATGGCAGACGGCAGAATTATCGTCGCTTGTGTAGCTTCTAATTTAATTCGCTTACAACAAGTACTTGATGCTTCTGTTGCAACCAAACGTAAAGTCGCTATTGTTGGTAAAGAACTAGAGCGTGTTTTCGAAATTGCTGGCAGTTTAGGTAAAATCGTTATTGAAGAAGACTTAATTGTTCCGTTAAAAGAACTTAAAAAATATAGCGATGATGAAATTACGATTATTGAAACAGGCAATCTAGGAGAACCAATCCAATCATTACAATTAATGACGAAAGGAAACCATCCACAATTCAACATCAAACCTGGTGATACTGTTTACATTACGACGACGCCATCACCATCTCTTGAAACAATGATGGCGAAAACAATGGATATGCTCTATAAAGCAGGCGCGAAAGTGCTCACTATGAGTAACAATCTATTCATCTCTGGCCATGCAAGCCAAGAAGATTTAAAATTAATGATTAACTTATTAAAACCAAGATATTTTGTTCCAGTTCACGGAGAGTATCGTATGTTAATCAGCCACGCTAAATTAGCTCATGAAGTTGGTATGGCGAAATCAGAAGTATTTATCGTTGGTAAAGGTGAAATTTTAGAATATAAAAATGATAAAATGACAGCCGGCAATCGTGTTTATTCTGGTAATACTTTAATTGATGGACTAGGTGTTGGTGACGTTGGAAACATCGTACTACGCGACCGTAAATTGCTTTCAGAAGACGGTATTTTCATCGTAGTAGTAACACTAAATCGCAAATCAAAAACCATTACTTCAGGTCCTGAAATTATTTCACGCGGCTTTATCTACGTGCGCGAATCAGAACATTTAATTGAAGAGTCTTCCAAAGTTGTCACAAAAATTGTCGAAAAAAATCTTCAAGAAACCGGCTTTGAATGGGCGAAATTAAAACAAGATATCCGCGATCAATTAAATCGCTACTTATTTGAGCAAACAAAACGACGTCCAATGATTTTACCAATTATTATGGAAGTATAGAAGGAACTGCTACACATTCGTGTGTGGCAGTTTTTTTCGTTTGAAAGTGAAATCATCCGGGAAAACAAGCTAGGAAGGAGTGATTTAGATGGTAAAATATACATATGATGTTGTGATAATCGGAAGCGGTGCAAGTGGCACAACAGTAGCTTTTGAGGCACAGGCAGCTGGTTTAAAAGTAGCAGTAGTGGAAGAGCGCAGTTGGGGTGGAACGTGTGTCCTTAGAGGCTGTGACCCTAAAAAAGTTCTCGTTGGTGCAAGCGAAGCAAGAAATCTTTCTACAAGACTTCGTGGCAAAGGCATTAAGCAAGCAGCGACGATTAGCTGGACGGATTTAATGGCATTTAAAGAAACATTTGTCGAGAATGTTCCCGAAAGTCGTTTGGAAAGCTTTCAAGAAGCCGGGATTGAAACATTCTTTGGTGCAGCTAGTTTCCAAGATTCCCATTCCTTGCAAGTCGGCGATGATTTAATCTATGCTGAAAAAATTGTCATCGCAACAGGAGCAACACCAAGCACGTTAAATGTAGAAGGACAAGAATACATTCAAACTAGTGATGATTTCTTATCACTTGGAAAACTCCCTGACTCTGTCGTGTTTATTGGCGGTGGTTATATTTCATTTGAATTTGCTTCCATTGCACTTACAGCAGGGAGAGAAGTGCATATTATCCATCATAATAGTGAACCTCTAAAAAAATTCGATCCTGATTTCGTGGCGGCATTAGTGGCTAATATGAAAGAAGAAGGTATCCATTTCCATTTTGACACAGATATTACGAAAATTGAAAATAAAGGAGAAAAACTACATATTCATGGCAAAGACGGATTTTCATTACAGACTGATTTAATTATTGGAGCAACTGGTAGAAAACCAAACATTGCGCATCTATCATTGGAAAATGCCAACATTGACTACACTAAAAAAGGCATTATTGTTAATGAAAAACTTCAAACCTCTAATAATTCTCATATATACGCATGTGGTGATGTCGCAGCAACAAAAGGTGCACCATTAACACCCGTTGTCAGCATGGAGGCAGCACTTGTTGCTAAAAATGTCATAGGCGGTGATGAAAAAATCATTTATCCAGCGATTCCAAGTGTCGTTTTTACGAGTCCTAAACTTGCAAGCATTGGCATAAGTGCAGAAGAAGCAAAAGCGCATCCAGAGAAATATCAAATTAAAAATCATGACACAACAAATTGGTACACTTATAAACGAACCAATGAACAAATTGCGCTCGCAAAAATTATTGAAGATAGAGAGACCGGACAAATCAAAGGCGCTCATTTTCTTAGTGAAGAAGCGGATTATATGATAAATTATATTGCCATCTTGATGAGAGCAAACCTAACTTTAGCTGATTTACAATCTGTTGTTTTTGCTTATCCATCTCCTGCAAGCGACTTAACTGCTTTGAACTAGAGGCTAAATATGTTATAGTGAGGGAGAAATTCGCATAAAAGGAGCAAATAAGATGGAAATTTGGATTATTGCCGGAATATGTGCTTTCTTAATTTTTATCGCAGGTATCGTAATTTTATTTTTCCCAGCCAGACGGAAGATTGGCGCTATTTTAACTAGTGCAGGGATGTTGTTAATGGTTGGATCTATTATTGGTATTATTGTTAGTTTTTCACATTATCAACAGGTACAGAATGATGTGTTTAATTATTCGTCTAAAGGAACAAGCCAAACAACTCCTGAAGATACAAAGACGTATCAAATAAACTATGAAGATTCCACAGATAATATTAAGAAAAAAATCACCTCTGTAACGGTCGAAAAGAAAAAAACATATTCAACCTCTGAAAGCAAATCAGTGGATGGTAGCATTACTATCGAGCTAGAAATTACCAACAACGCAACTAAAATACTTGAAACCTACCCAAATCAAGGGCAACTAGAAGCAAATAAGATAGAATTAAATGGGGGAGATCCTGTTTTATCTAATTTTGAAACAACTGATATTAAACCTGGTGAAACTGCCAAAGGAAAAATTGTTTTCCCAGTAAATAAATTAGACAAAGTTTCTGATATAACTTGGATTTCTTATAGTTTCCTAAGTTATTTAAATGAATCAACCACACCAATTAATACAGAAACAGGTAAAATAGAACTAAAATAAAAACAATATCCCGAAAATGGGATATTGTTTTTTTATCATTATTCCGCTACGTTCATTACTTCTTTTAGATACTCATCATAAGAAATTTCTTTATTGTAAAATTGATCTTTTGATAAATTAATGATACGTGTTGCAATTGTTTGTAATAACTGATGGTCATGAGAAGCGAAAATCATTGCGCCTTTAAATGCTTCCAAACCGTTATTTAATGCTGTAATTGATTCTAAATCCAAGTGGTTAGTAGGTTCGTCAAGTAGAAGTACGTTTGACCCTGAAAGCATCATTTTGGATAACATACAACGAACTTTTTCTCCACCAGATAGGACGCGTACTTTTTTAAGTACTTCATCGCCACTGAAGAGCATACGGCCAAGGAATCCACGTAAGAAGGCTTCACTGTCATCTTCTGGAGAGAATTGACGCAACCATTCTACAAGACTCATGTCGTTTTCCTCAAAGAATTCGGAGTTGTCTTTCGGGAAGTAGCTCTGGCTTGTAGTGATACCCCATTTATAGCTACCTTCATCCGGTTCCATTTCGCCAGCAAGGATTTGGAAAAGAACCGTTTTAGCAACTTCATCATCGCCAACTAAAGCAACTTTGTCATTACGATTGATAGAGAAAGAAAGATTATCAAGAATCTTCACGCCATCAATTGTTTTAGACAAGTTTGTTACTGTTAGAAGGTCATTCCCAACTTCACGGTCCGGCTTGAACTGAATGAAAGGGTAGCGACGGCTAGAAGGTTGAATATCTTCCAGCGTGATTTTTTCGAGCATTTTCTTACGACTTGTTGCTTGTTTGGATTTCGATGCATTCGCACTGAAACGAGCAATAAAGTCTTGTAATTCTTTCATTTTTTCTTCTTTTTTCTTATTACGATCGCCCATCATTGTTTGAGCTAATTGGCTTGATTCATACCAGAAATCATAGTTTCCGACATATAATTTGATTTTGCTGAAATCAAGATCCGCAATATGCGTACACACTTTATTTAAGAAGTGACGGTCATGGGATACTACGATAACAGTATTGTCAAAGTTAATTAAAAATTCTTCCAACCAGTGAATCGCACGAATATCAAGGTGGTTGGTAGGCTCATCCAGAAGTAGGATATCTGGTTTACCGAATAAAGCTTGCGCAAGAAGCACTTTCACTTTTTCTCCACCAGTTAAATCTTTCATTAGTTTTCCGTGTAAGTCAGTAGGGATACCTAAGCCGTTTAATAAAACAGCAGCGTCAGATTCTGCTTCCCAACCATCTAATTCAGCAAATTCGCCTTCTAGTTCTGCAGCACGGATACCATCTTCATCACTGAAATCTTCTTTCATGTAAATGGCATTTTTTTCGTCCATAATTTTGTATAGTCGTTCATGTCCCATGATTACTGTGTTAAGAACTAGTTCATTATCATACTGGAAATGATCTTGGCGAAGGACAGCTAGACGCTCACCTGAACCAATATGCACATTACCACTTTGTGAATCAAGCTCGCCAGAAAGCACTTTTAGGAACGTTGATTTACCAGCACCATTTGCTCCAATAAGACCATAACAGTTACCTGGTAAAAATTTAATCGAAACATCTTCAAATAGCTTTTTATCGCCGTAGCGTAAGCCAACATTATTTACAGTTAACATTTTCTTCCTCCAATACTAAGTTACTTCTTCTTGAAATCAGAAAAAGCACAATTACTACTATTTTAACATGGTTAGTGTAGCAAAGAAAGCATACACGCATAAATAAATGTTATAATATCAAAATAAGGAGGAGAGCCGGATGAATTACGAACAAATTTTACAAGAAAAAGTCGCGCTTTGTCTGACTTTGCAAGCTGCCAAAGAAACATTTCCGTTTGATAAAAAAACGCACGCTTTAACAATTGGCGGGAAAATATTTGCGCTCATACATATGTATCACGGAGATCTATATGTTAGCGTTAAGTGTCAGCCTGAAAGAATTGACTTGCTGCGCGATGAATATAGCGGTATAAAACCTGGCTATCACTTAAATAAACAGCACTGGATTACTCTGGTGATAAATGAAAAATATGATGTAGAAGCGGAAACAGAATTTGCTTTAATTCAAAATAGTTATCAGCTAATTTTGGATAAACTACCGAAGAAAGCACAAAACACTGTGAGATTTTCTGCAAATGATTAAAGAAAATAAATAATTCTTTACAAAAAAGAAGTGCATGCTATAATAATTGTTGTACGATAATTTCATAGACGTTACCACAGGGGGGGCTTCTTAGCTGAGATTGAGTCCACGTGTTTTTGGATTCTGACCCTTTGAACCTGTTCGTTAATACGAGCGTAGGGATTGTGGCGATTGCATTTCTAACAATAGAAACTGCTTTCTTCTGGGGTACGTTTTTGACCAAAAAGAAGAGGGGAGTTTATTTTTTATGCAAAACAAACGATTAATCATTTTACTTGAGTGTGCTATCTTTGCTGCAGTGGCGATGGTATTAAGTTTCATCCCGCTAGATATTGGTTCCAGTTTTTCGATTTCGCTTGGTATGATTCCAATGTATGTTATCGCAATTCGTCGCGGTTTTTGGGCAGCTGGATTTGCCGGACTACTATGGGGGTTACTGCATTTCTTAACAGGAAAAGCATATATTTTAATGCCATCACAAGCAATTATTGAGTATATTTTAGCCTTCAGCTTTATTGCATTCAGCGGTGTCTTTAGCAAGCAAGTTCGAAGTAATTTAGCTGCTAATCAGCTCAAAAAAGCAATCGAATGGGCATGGGGAACCATGATTATCGGCGGAGTAGCTAGGTATTTTTGGCACTATGTGGCAGGTGTATTATTTTGGGGCGCTTATGCTTTTCAAGGATGGGGAGCACAACTATTTTCCATTGTCATGAATGGGGCCAGTTGTCTTGGTACCGTCCTTGTTTCTGGAATCATTATTTCGATATTACTGAAAACCTCGCCAAAATTATTCTTACCAAAATAACTAAAAGGTCTAGAAGCAATTGCTTTTGGGCCTTTTTAAGTGTGTTATAATTAAATAAATACTATATTGCAGCTTATTACAATGCTCATTTTCTCGATTACAAGTTTAGCATCGATGTCACACGTGCCACAAGTACGAAATCATCTTGTTTAGTAACTTCCGTTTGAATGCAACACTGTCTTTAAGCTGTTTTTTTGTATTTAAAAAGTTTAAATCTATACTAGTTAGGGAAATTACTTATCGATTGCCAATTTTTTTGGTATTGGTAAAGAAAAAATGGAGGTGTATAAGCGTGTTAAAATTTGAACACGTAACGAAGACTTATAAAGGGGGCAAAAAAGCGGTTAACGATCTAACACTTAACATCGATAAAGGAGAATTTGTTTGTTTTATCGGTCCAAGTGGTTGTGGAAAAACGACAACAATGAAGATGATTAACCGGCTTATTGAACCTACAGAAGGAAAAATATTTATTAATGATAAAGACATCATGGCAGAAGATCCCGTTAAATTAAGACGTTCCATTGGTTATGTTATTCAGCAAATTGGCTTAATGCCACATATGACGATTCGTGAAAATATCGTCCTTGTACCAAAATTACTTAAATGGTCCGAAGAGAAAAAACAAGAACGGGCGAAAGAATTAATTAAATTAGTAGATTTACCAGAAGAATTTTTGGACCGTTACCCTTACGAACTAAGTGGTGGACAGCAGCAACGTATCGGTGTTTTAAGAGCGCTTGCAGCAGAGCAAAACTTAATTCTGATGGATGAACCTTTTGGAGCACTGGATCCAATTACGCGTGATTCCCTTCAAGAAGAATTCAAAAATTTACAAAAAGAACTTGGCAAAACGATTATTTTCGTTACCCACGATATGGATGAAGCAATTAAATTAGCAGACCGAATCGTCATTATGAAAGCTGGTGAAATCGTTCAATTTGATACTCCAGACGAAATTTTGCGTAACCCAGCAAATTCATTTGTAGAAGATTTCATTGGTAAAGACCGCCTAATTGAGGCAAAACCTGATGTGACACAAGTAGCACAAATCATGAATACGAATCCGGTTTCGATTACAGCAGACAAATCACTTCAAGCCGCGATTACTGTCATGAAAGAAAAACGAGTAGATACATTACTTGTAGTGGATGAAGGGAATGTATTAAAAGGCTTTATCGACGTAGAGCAAATCGATTTAAATCGCCGCACAGCAACTTCTGTCATGGATATTATCGAGAAAAATGTCTTTTACGTGTATGAAGATACCTTACTCCGTGATACAGTGCAACGGATTCTAAAACGTGGTTATAAATATATTCCTGTAGTTGATAAGGATAAAAGGCTTGTCGGAATTGTTACTCGTGCCAGCTTAGTGGATATCGTATATGACTCCATTTGGGGTACTGTAGAAGATGCGACAGAAAATCAGGAGGAACAGGCGAATTCCAAAACGACAGAACCAGAAATGAAGCAGGAGGGATAAGCTATGGACGCAATTGTTACTTTTTTTCAAGAAAACGGCCATAACCTGCTTGTTCAAACATGGCAACATTTATTTATCTCCCTATCTGCTGTTATTTTAGGTATTGCGGTTGCCGTGCCAACTGGGATTTTACTCACGCGTTCTCCAAAAGTAGCAAATTTTGTTATTGGTGTTGTTAGTGTTTTGCAAACCGTTCCTTCACTTGCTATTTTGGCGTTTATTATTCCGTTTCTTGGTGTTGGTACATTACCAGCGATTATCGCGCTATTTATTTATGCACTTTTACCAATTTTACGAAACACGTTTATTGGTGTTCGAGGAGTGGACAAAAATTTAATCGAATCTGGTCGAGGTATGGGGATGACAAATTGGCAACTAATTGTCAATGTGGAAATTCCTAACTCCATCTCCGTTATTATGGCTGGTATTCGTTTATCTGCAGTATACGTTATCGCTTGGGCAACGCTTGCTTCCTACATTGGAGCTGGCGGATTAGGAGACTTTATTTTTAATGGTTTAAACTTATATCGTCCAGATTTAATTCTTGGCGGGGCAATACCTGTTACCATTTTAGCCCTTGTAGTAGAATTCGCGCTTGGAAAATTAGAATACCGTCTAACACCAAAAGCCATCCGCGAAGCTCGGGAAGGGGGAGAATAACATGAAGAAAAAATTTATCGCGTTAGTCAGCGTATTACTACTAACTAGTTCTCTTTTCTTATCTAGCTGCTCTTTACCAGGACTTGGAGGGAGTTCCAAAGATACTATTCGCATCGGTGCAATGGCAACAACCGAATCTCAAATCGTTTCGAATATTTTAAAAGAACTAATTGAACATGATACCGGCTTAAAAGTAGAAATCGTCAACAACCTTGGATCAACTATCGTTCAACACCAAGCGATGTTAAATGGAGATGTAGACATTACTGCAACAAGATATACTGGTACAGATTTAGTTGGTCCACTTGGTGAAGAAGCAATTAAAGACCCAGAAAAAGCCTTAGCAGCTGTTAAGAAAGGTTTTGAAGAACGATTCCACCAAACATGGTTTGATTCGTACGGCTTTGCGAATACGTATGTGTTTATGGTACGCCAAGATACTGCGAAAAAATACAATTTAAACACCGTAAGTGATATGCGAAAAGTAGAAACCGAGCTCACTGCTGGTGTCGATAATTCTTGGATGGAACGTGAAGGCGATGGTTATAAAGCATTTTCAAAAGCCTATGATATCGAATTCAAGAAAATCTTCCCAATGCAAATCGGTTTAATCTACACAGCGCTTAAAAATAATCAAATGGATGTGGCGCTTGGTTATTCAACAGACGGCCGGATTCCAACTTACAATTTAAAATTATTAAAAGATGATAAGAAGTTCTTCCCACCATACGATGCATCTGCGTTAGCAACAGACGAAATTTTAAAGAAACATCCAGAATTAAAAACGACAATCAATAAATTAAAAGGTAAAATTTCTACAGAAGAAATGCAAAAGCTTAATTATGAAGCAGATGGCAAGTTGAAAGAACCATCCATCGTAGCGCAAGAATTCTTGCAAAAAAATAATTACTTTGAAGGTAAAAACTAAGGAGGTGCCAAAAGATGGACACATTAAAACAATTAATTGATTATTACCAAACAAATGGAAGTTATGTCATGGAAGAGTTCTGGCGGCATTTCTTAATGAGTGCTTACGGAGTTATCTTCGCAGCAATCATAGCGATACCGCTTGGAGTATATATTGCAAGGAAAAAACGCTTAGCTGGTTGGGTTATCCAAATTGCTAATATTATCCAAACAATACCAGCACTAGCAATGTTAGCCGTACTTATGCTTATCATGGGCTTGGGGACGAATACAGTCGTTTTATCCTTGTTCCTATATTCTTTACTACCCATTCTAAAAAACACCTATACGGGCATTCGAAACGTAGATGGAGCGCTTTTAGAATCTGGTAAGGCAATGGGTATGACAAAATGGCAAGTACTGCACCTCATCGAAATGCCACTTGCATTATCTGTTATTATGGCAGGCATTCGAAATGCACTTGTTATCGCCATCGGTGTAGCAGCAATTGGGACATTCGTTGGAGCAGGAGGCCTCGGTGATATTATTGTACGTGGAACGAATGCAACAAATGGTACGGCTATTATTTTAGCTGGTGCTATTCCAACCGCAGTTATGGCTATATTAGCCGATGTACTTCTTGGTTGGGTCGAGCGAACACTAAATCCAGTTAAAAACAAAAGAAAACCACTAACCGAAGCCTTATAAAAATACGCAAAAACACAACCTATCATTTCTATAAAACGGTTGTGTTTTTCGTTTGACAAAGAATGTTTCCCGTAGTAAACTTTTTATCATAAACGAAAGAAGGTCAGGGAGCATGAAAAAGGATAAAACAGAACGTACAAAACAAAGCTGGAGAAAAGCACAGAATGCTCCCAGCTTAAGCGAAGTAAATAATTCCGTAGCTATTCCTAAAAACGCGAAATTTTTCCGAAAATTATTTGCCTTTATGGGGCCAGGCGCACTCATTGCGGTCGGATATGTCGATCCAGGAAACTGGGCAACTTCTATTGCCGGTGGATCAGAGTTTGGTTACACATTGTTATCCGTTATTTTAATTTCTAATATTTTAGCCGTTTTATTACAATCACTTGCATCCAAACTAGGTATTGTCACTGGTCGTGATTTAGCCCAAGCTTCGAGTGATCACTTTTCTAAACCATTTGGATTCGTTCTTTGGATTTTAGCTGAATTAGCAATTATAGCAACGGATATTGCAGAAGTCATCGGGAGTGCCATTGCACTTAATTTACTATTTGGGATTCCATTAATTTGGGGCGTTTGTATTACTGCATTAGATATTTTTCTCGTCCTATTTTTACAGCACAAAGGTTTCCGCTACATAGAAGTTATTGTCATTACATTAATGGTTACGATTCTTGTATGTTTTGGAGCGGAAATGGTGATGTCACATCCAGACATGCAAGCAATTGCCAAAGGATTTATTCCCCAATCAGAAATTGTTACTAATCCAACGATGCTTTATATTGCACTTGGTATTCTTGGGGCAACAGTAATGCCACATAATTTATATTTGCATTCATCTATCGTCCAAACCAGACAATACGCTCGAACAAAAGAAGGGAAGAAAGAGGCAATTCGTTTTTCCTTTATCGATTCCACTTTTTCTTTAACGATTGCATTATTAATCAATGCATCGATTTTAATTTTGGCTGCTGCCGCTTTTTATACGACCGGTCAGCATAATGTCGCTGGTATTGAGGATGCTTACAAATTACTTAATCCAACACTTGGAAGTAGTATCGCCAGCACTGTTTTTGCAGTAGCTTTACTTGCATCCGGACAAAATTCCACTTTAACAGGTACATTAGCTGGTCAAATCGTCATGGAAGGTTTCCTTAATATCCGTTTAAAACCAGTGGTGCGCCGTTTGTTAACACGCGTACTTGCAATCGTTCCTGCTGTTATTATCACAGCAATATACGGAGCAAATGGTATCAACGAACTACTCATTTTTAGCCAAGTTATTCTATCAATGCAATTATCGTTTGCTGTTATCCCATTAGTTATGTTCACAAGTGACAAACAAAAGATGGGCGAATTCGTCAATCCAACATGGTTAAAAATCATTTCGTGGGCTGTTGCTATTTTCATCGCAGTCTTAAATATCTACTTGTTATTTTATACTTTAATGTCATTATAAAATAGGGAAGAAGACAATAATTATATTATGTAAACAATTAAAAATAATTTTCTCATTTCTTTCCCTCGAAATTTTCATCTTTATACTATATAATTGAATTATATAATACTAATGGCGTAGTAAAGGTGTTGATAACAATGACGGATAAACTATTAAAACAACATAAAAGGCTTTTAGAACAGCAACATAAACTACCGTACACTATCAATTTGGACGGAGAAGTTTTCACAATTATTATTTATACTAAATTAAGCAAGGTAGCTGGTGTGACAGTACTAAATTCACAAGAAGAACCAGCAACTGTAAAAGAAGCAGAAGCGGTAGTTAATCGCATTCAAAAGTATAATTTCTATTTTGAATACTTAGGCAAACGAGCACACGTAATCAAAGAACGTGATAGCATCATTGCCGAAAAAATAGAGCAAACACAATTAATTTTAAATGATAATACTATTTTTGGCGAAAAAATGCAGCCAACTATTGATGAACTTAATTTAGCGATGGAAGTGTACAAACAACAACAGCACAAAATGGACGTTTATCAAGAAGATATTACTCTACTCAACCAAAAAATCAAAATGCAAGGCGAAATTTTGGAAGAAGACTGGGAATCTGCTGAAAATTTATCAATTGCATTTGCAAAAGCTGCTTATGCACAAAGCATTTATTTAGAAGCAACCCGCAAGAACCGTAAACAACTAGCAAAATGGTTCCACCTTCACCAAAAAGAATTACCTACAGACAAACAAAAAGCACTCGGGAAAATGGTTTCTGTTCTTAGTGACACGAATGCCGGTCTTGTTTTTGATCAAATCATTTCGCTTAGACCATTACTCGAAGAAGGTTTAATGCTTGATCACGAACAATCTTTAACTCAACGAGCTGCTGAGTTTAATAAAGAATTTGAAACACATTGTCGTTTCTATAAACCAAACATTAATAAAGTTAAAAATTTAATTAGACAATAAAAAAGCGAAGTGGTTTTTACGCCACTTCGTTTTTTTATTTAATAATACCTTGATTTTGTAAATATTCTTTCGCAACTGTATATGCCGATTTACCATTTACATTCACTTCGTAGTTCATTTTGCGCATTTCATCGTCTGTAATTTTTCCAGCAAGTTTATTTAATGGTTTTTTCAGTTCTGGGTATTTATCTAATGTTTTTGTCAACATAAGCGGTGCACCTTGATAAGGAGGGAAGAGCTGCTGGTCATCCTCCAGTACTTTTAATTTATATTGCGCGAGTTCGCTATCTGTTGAATAAGCATCCAATAAATTGATATCTCCAGATTTAATGGCATTATATCGCAGTTTTGGCTCCATTGTTTTCAAGTTAGAGAATGTGAGTCCGTATTTATCTTGAATGCCTTTATAACCATCTGAACGGTCTTTAAACTCTAGTGTGAATCCAGCTTTTACTTGGTCAGATACTGGACCAAGATCAGATATTTTTTCTAAATTGTTTTCTTTAGCGAATTCAGGCGAAACAGCAAGCGCATAAGTGTTATTGTATTTCATTGGTTTTAAGTAAGTCATGTCAAAATCTTTCGCCAAGCCATCCCGTGCTTGCGTATACACTTCTTCTGGATCATGTGTTTTCGCATTTTCTTTTAAGAAGGTTTCTAGTACTGTGCCTGTAAATTCAGGATAAATATCAATATCACCTGATTTTAGGGCGTTAAATACGAAGCTTGTTTTCCCCATATTCGGCTTCACATTCACTTTTAAATCCGTTTCATCTTCAATAACTAATTTGTACATATTAATTAAAATTTCTGGTTCTGCCCCTAATTTACCCGCAATTGTAATTTCTTTTTTATCAGATGCAAAATAGGGAACAACAATAATCGCGGCAGTTAACAGAATTCCAGCTGAAATCGTAATAATCGTGCTCTTAAAGGAGGCTTTCTCAAGGAATCGTAGTAGGAAATCAAACAAGATAGCGAGTAATGCTGCTGGAATAGCACCAAGCAAGATTAAACTATTATCGTTGCGATCAATCCCGAGTAAAATCAAGTCCCCAAGTCCACCCGCACCAATTAAAGCAGCAAGTGTCGCTGTCCCAATAATTAATACCATCGCTGTGCGAATACCCGCCATAATAACTGGCATAGCAAGAGGGAGTTGTACTTTGTATAATCTCTTCCATTTGTTCATTCCCATTGCGCGTGAAGCTTCAACAAGGGCTGGGTCGACTTCTTTTATCCCAGTATATGTATTTCTCAAAATTGGTAAAAGGGCATAGATAACAAGCGCGATAATCGCTGGAACTATCCCAATACCGACAAGCGGAATTAATAAACCAAGTAGAGCAAGGGAAGGGATCGTTTGAAAAATAGCTGCTACTTGAATAATCGGTTCAGCAAGTCGCTTATGCCTTGTTAAATAAATCCCCAGTGGTAAAGCGATAAGAACCGCAATAAAAAGGGATACAAAAGAAATTTGAATATGTTGCACTAAAGCAGTGAAAAGTTCATCTTTACGGACAGCAAATGTATCTAAAAGTGTATTCATACAAGCTCACCTGTACTTTCCAGATGCCGCGCTAAGAATTGCATCACATGTTTATTGGAAACAGTACCTATAAAGTTGCCTGCTTCGTCCGTGACAGGAATTGATTGCTCTTCCGCGATTCGACGCACGAGGTTTTCGACAGGCTCCTTAGCTGAAATCCCAAGAGTTCCATCACTAGTTTGATACGCATAAAATAGGTCTGCTTCAATTAAATCATTCACTGTAAAGCTAGCCTCTAAAATTGGCGTATTGAAAGCATGTCCAGAAGCTAAGAAATCTTTAACAAAATCATTTTCCGGATTTTTCATGATTTCTTGTGGCGTCGCTACTTGGACAATCTCGCCACCTTGCATCACACAAATTCTATCACCAAGCGCTAAAGCTTCTTGCATATCGTGAGTAACAAATACGATAGTTTTCTTGATTTTCTTTTGAAGCGCGGAAATATCTTGTTGTAAACGTTGGCGAGAAATCGGATCAAGCGCGCTAAAAGGTTCATCCATCAAAATAATTCCTGGATCTGCCGCAAGGGCTCGAACAACCCCGACACGTTGTTGCTCTCCACCGGAAAGTTCAGCTGGCTTACGATGACGGTAACTTTCAGGATCTAAACCAACACTGTCTAATAATTCCGTAATCCGGTCATGAATTTTTTCCTTACTCCATTTCTTTAATTCCGGAACGATAGCGATATTTTCTTCAATAGTCATATGAGGAAAGAGCGCAATTTGTTGTAAAACATAGCCGATATCCCAGCGAAGTTCATGAATATCATAATCACTAATTCGCTTTTCATTAATATAAATGGTTCCTGTTGTCAGTGGAATCAAGCGATTAATCATTTTTAGCGTTGTAGTTTTCCCGCAACCGCTCGGTCCGATGAAAACGAAGAACTCGCCGTCTTTTATGTCCAAAGTTACATTATTTACTGCCGTTTTATCATCACTGTATTTTTTGGATACCTTATCAAAACGAATCATTTTTTCATCCCTTTCCTTTTTAATCGAATGTATGTTCTATATCATACCATTTTCGCTTTTAATACTCAAGAACATATCATCCAATTACCCTAAATCATCCTTAAATATTCCTATTTTAAGAAAAAAACTATGGAATTCTTTGTAAAAGAGGCGTTCCATGATAAAATAAAGGAAGTGATTTTTAAACTACAACCATGAAAGGTTTGAAATAAATAATGAATAACTTACAAACACAGTTTCCACATATAGCGATTAAATTAAATGAACCGTTATCTAAATATACTTATACAAAAACAGGCGGCGAGGCAGACGTATTCGTTATGCCGAAAACAATAGAAGAGGCGCAAGAAGTGGTAGCCTACTGTTACCAAAATAAAATCCCACTTACTATTCTCGGTAATGGCTCCAATTTAATCATTAAAGACGGCGGAATTCGCGGTGTTATTTTACATCTTGATTTACTACAAACCATAGAAAGAAACAATACCCAAATTATCGCCATGAGTGGTGCCAAACTCATTGATACAGCAAAATTCGCTTTAGAGGAAAGCTTAAGTGGACTTGAATTTGCTTGCGGTATCCCTGGATCTATTGGCGGCGCATTACATATGAATGCAGGAGCCTATGGAGGCGAAATTAGCGATGTTTTAGAAGCTGCAACCGTACTGACGCAAACAGGTGAATTAAAGAAATTAAAACGTTCCGAACTAAAAGCTGCATATCGTTTCAGTACTATTGCAGAGAAAAATTACATTGTTTTAGATGCCACTTTTTCTTTAGCATTAGAAGAAAAAAACCTAATTCAAGCAAAAATGGATGAACTTACCGCCGCACGCGAAGCCAAACAGCCGTTAGAATATCCATCTTGCGGTAGTGTTTTCAAACGCCCACCTGGTCACTTTGCAGGTAAATTAATTCAAGATAGTGGCTTACAAGGGCATATTATTGGCGGAGCACAAGTTTCCTTAAAACATGCTGGCTTTATCGTTAATATTGGTGGGGCGACTGCTACGGATTACATGAATTTGATTGCTTACGTCCAAAAAACGGTACGCGAGAAATTTGATGTAGAATTAGAAACAGAAGTTAAAATCATAGGCGAAGATAAATAGAGGAGGGCATCCATTTTTGAAAGAGCTTAGTTCATTTTTACAAAATCGCAGTGTGCGAAGAGTTGGCGTATTTATATTAATTGCCTTCGTTTTATACTTATTAAGAAGTCAAATGAATATAATTTTATTAACATTCATTTTTTCTTACCTTATTACACGTCTAGAAAATTTTATTTTACGAAGAATCTCCATTTATCGGCAAATTATTGTCTTGTTGCTTTACGCCTTAATTGCCGCAGTTATTATCTTCGTATTTGTTAAGTATATTCCGGTATTAGCAGATCAAATAAATCAATTGGTAAAATTCGGAAATACTTTCCTAACAACAGATAGCAACAATGATTTCATTAACTACATTGTTAGTTTAGCGAATCAATTTGATATTATGAAATACACGGAACAAGGGGTTTCGATGATTTTAACTTATTTAACTAATGTCGGAACTGTCTTGATGAACGTCTTTATCGCACTGATGTTGAGTCTGTTTTTCTCCCTTGGAAAAGAACATTTAGTCTCATTCACGAATCAATTTTCTACTAGTAAAATTGGATTTATCTATGAGGAAGTAAAATTCTTCGGCTCCAAATTTGTTGCTACTTTTGGTAAAGTTATTGAAGCACAATTTATTATTGCGCTTGTGAATGCCATTTTAACGACGATAGCACTTTGGATTTTAGGATTCCCGCAATTGATGACTTTATCCATTATGGTGTTCTTGCTTGGTTTAATTCCGGTGGCAGGGGTGATTATTTCTCTTGTCCCACTAACTATCATTGGTTACTCTATCGGCGGCGTGGAATATATTTTCTACATTTTAGTCGTTGTTATCATTATCCATGCGCTCGAATCTTATGTTCTTAATCCAAAACTTATGTCAGCGAAAACAAATTTACCAGTTTTTTATACTTTCATTATTCTTATTTTCGGAGAGCATTTCTTCGGAATTTGGGGATTAATCGTTGGTATTCCAGTTGTTATGTTCTTCTTAGATGTGCTAGGTGTGACGAATCAAGAAGAAATCAAACAGCCTAAAGACACAATCAGTCATACGTAATTTACACGGGGGTTCTTCCAGATTTGCTGGAAAATCCCTGTTTTTTTGAAAGGGGAAGAAAATAATGGAAAAACATCTGTTTGTGATTTCATTAGATGCACTCGGCGCGCTTGATTTAAACGATACAACGGAGTTACCAGTTTTAAGGGAGTTAATGGAGACAGGAACTCATATTCAAGAAGTAGAAACGATTTATCCATCACTTACTTATCCCGCGCATACAAGTATTATCACTGGGCATTATCCCGCAACTCATGGAATTGTTAACAATACGAAAATTCAACCTGAAAAAGATTCTCCTGATTGGTATTGGTATAAAAAAGCGATTCAAGTACCGACGCTTTATGATTTAGCAAAGGAGCGAGGTTTGACGACCGCTGCATTTTTGTGGCCGGTCGCAGCAAAAAGTGGTATTGATTATAATATTGCCGAAATTTTTCCGAATCGCTTCTGGTTAACGCAAATGATGGTCTCGCTACATGCTAGTTCCCCGTTATTTTTAATCGAGATGGACCGAAAGTTTGGTCATTTACGGAAAGGGATAAACCAACCAGACCTTGATATATTTTTGACAGCGAGCGTCGTTGATACCATTAAAATGAAAAAACCACGATTGCTTTTAACACATTTAGTTGATATGGATAGTATGCGACATGCGTATGGGGTAGATTCCATAGAGGCAAAAGCTGCTTTAAAGCGACATGATGACCGTTTAGCTGCTATAATACAAGCGACAAAAGAAGCTGGTATTTATGAAAATACGGTTTTTGCTATTCTAGGTGATCATTATCAAATCGACGTCACACATGCTATTCGTTTAAATGTACTTTTTGCCGAACAAGGATGGGTAACAGTGGTAGATGATAAGATTATGGAATGGAACGTCTATGCTAAAAGTTGTGATGGTTCTTGCTATATTTATACAAAAAACGATCAATATAACCAAGAAATCCAGCATTTACTTCAAAGTATGAATGAAATAGAAGAGATTTTGCCAAAAGAAGAAATAGCGCTTCGTGGTGCTGATCCTAATGCTACATTTATGGTTGAAGGGAAGACTGGTTACTATTTTATGGATGATTTATACGGTCCAATTTATGAAGAAGTGACCGACGAAATGCTTGGGAAACCCGGCTACTATAAGGCAGTTCATGGTTATTCTCCTAACAAGCCAGATTATAAAACGACCATTGTTTTTAACGGACCTGGTATTAAAAAAGGCGTAAAAATCAGCCATGCACATTTAGTTGACGAAGCGCCCACGTTTGCCCGCATTTTAGACTTGGAATTTTCAAATACTGCCGGCTCTGTCATAGAAGCGCTATTCGAATAGAAAAGGGGGAGAAACACACTTGGCATATACAAAAGAGGAGAAAAGTTGGATTTTTCAAGATTGGGCAAATTCTGCCTACTCAATCATGATTACAACAGCGATTTTACCAATTTATTTTAAAGGGGTAGCAGCGAATGCTGGAATTGCTGACACTACATCGACCGCGTACTGGGGATATGCGAACTCGATTGGGACGTTGCTTATTTCATTACTTGCGCCAATACTCGGAACAATTGCGGATTATCAATTTTTCAAAAAGCGATTTTTCGGAATTTTTACGGCCATAGGGATTAGTTTTACTTTTTTATTAATTTTTATACCCACAGATGCCTGGCTATTATTACTCGGGTTTTATGTGCTCTCTTTAATTGGTTTTTCTGGCGCAAATATTTTTTATGATGCGTTTTTAATTGATGTAACAACAAACGACCGGATGGATAAAGTTTCATCTGCTGGATATGCGTATGGTTATTTAGGAAGTTGTATTCCTTTTATTATCTTTATTATTTTCCAAGCGACAGGTATCTTGCCAATCAGTGATGTGGCACTCGTCAATATTGGTTTTGTGATGACGGCGCTTTGGTGGCTTTTTTTCACAATTCCTATGTGGAAAAACGTGCATCAAATCCATTATATTCCAGCAGTGAAGAGCCCAGTCAGAACAAGTTTTAAACGGATGTTTCATACAATTAGCCACATTAGTGAACATAAAAATATTGTTATCTTTTTAATTGCTTATTTTTTCTACATAGATGGGGTTGATACGATTTTCCGCATGGCGACATCATACGGGATTGATCTTGGGATTTCTCAGACAACATTAATTTTAATTCTTTTAATGACACAACTCGTTGCATTTCCATTTACATTGCTATACGGGTACTTAGCCAAACGTTTCAGTGCCAAACCGCTTATTTTCACAGCTATTTTTGTTTACATTATTATTTGTGTTTATGCGGTTTTCATGAAATCTGCGCTCGATTTTTGGATTTTAGCGATGTTAGTTGGAACGTCACAAGGTGGTATTCAAGCATTAAGTAGGTCGTTCTTCGGGAAAATTATTCCTAAAAAGCGTTCGAATGAGTTTTACGGATTTTATAATATTTTCGGGAAATTTTCAGCGATTATGGGTCCGGCGCTCATGGGTGTAATCGCACAAATTACTGGGAAAACACAGTACGGGGTGGCTAGTTTAATTGTACTTTTCCTCGTTGGTGGTATTTTATTTTTATTCGTCCAAGAGAAAAACTTAGAAAATCTTTAAATCCTTTTAAGAAAGTCCTTATTTTCGAATGTTATTCTAGAGGTAGCCTTTGAAAAGGAGGACACCAGGATGAAAAGATACTTTATAATTCTTATATTACCAATCCTTTCTATATTTGCTGCAGTGACGATGTATTTTTCCTGGTTCCAGGGATGGCTTTATTTTTACTTAAAGCACGTAATGGCCACAGTTAGTCATATGGGCTACATTACGGTTGGCATCACGGCGATTTTACTCTATTTTGTCGCAGTACAATTAGTAAACTGGAAAATAAATAAAGCATTGCTCGTTTTTTGCTACCTTATTTATTTCAGTATTCTTCTCTGTTTATTATTCGGAAAAGCTTCCGACACGCAAGGATTTTCAAGTGACACTTTTGGTTTTGTTGATACATTTTTATCAGGCAATTTACGTGTCATTATCGTAGGAAATGTATTAGCCTTTGTACCAATCGGCTTTTTGCTCAAGAAATTAGGATTTTTCACCGCGTTACTATCAGCTGGAATGTTGATATTCGCAGTAGAAGGGGCGCAGTACTTGCTACATGTAGGATTCTTTGACACTGGAGATGTATTCCTGAATGTTTGTGGCATTATGATTGGCTACATTGTGATTCGTTTTTTATCCCCAAGAAAATATAAAGAGCTCAAAGTAAAACCGACTAGCTGATTTAGCCTAGTCGGTTTTTTGGATTATTTTTTTATATATTGTCGTTTGTGATCTTGAATTCCAGTTAATACAATCGCTGCTGGGTCACTAGCAGGATCGACTTCAAACGTCGAACCATCTTTAGGTAATTGTTGTTTGAATTTCGTTTCATAGTCCGAAATAGCGAGTTTCGTACGGTTTGCTAATAATTCAGCGTGTTCGTCTTTACGGATATATTTTTTATAGTCAGGTTGAAGTACACCGTGGAAAAACTCACCAACAGCCCCAGAACCATAACTAAAGAAGCCAATTTTATCCTCTGCTTGTAAATCTGCTTGATTGTCTAAAAGCGAAATAAAGCTTAAATAAAGGGAACCCGTGTAAATATTACCGACATTACGGCTATAAAGGGTACTTAGACGATAATTTTCCAACAATCTTTCTTGCACTTCACTCGGAGCAGTTTCAATAATGGTATCTAACGCTTTTTTACCCATTTTTGTATATGGTAAATGGAAACAAATAGCTGCAAAATCTTCTAAATTCTTGCCAAATTTTGCTGAATACTTTTCCCAAATAGTTTGGAAGAAGTGGATGTATTGCTCTGTTGAATATTTACCTTCTACACAAGCATATTCGGAATAAACCGGGCGCCAAAAATCCATGATATCTTCTGTATAGAACACACTGTCGTCCTCGAGCGTGATACAGCGCGGATTAGCTGCAATAACCATTGCCACAGCTCCTGCACCTTGCGTTGCTTCACCGCCAGTTGCAAGGCCGTAACGAGCAATATCCGATCCGATGACAAGCACCTTACTATCAGGATGTTTTGCGACATAATCTTTCGCTAAATTAATACCAGCAGTAGCTCCGTAGCATGCTTCTTTTATTTCGATAGCACGGGAGAAGGGTTGAATACCTAATAAACGATGAATATAAACCGCACCAGCTTTTGATTCGTCAATTCCTGATTCTGTTGCTAAAATAACTAAATCAATTTTTTTCAAATCTTCTTCATCTAAAATTTGTAAAGCTGCGTTTGCGCCCATGGTTACGGAATCTTGCGTAATTGGTGCAAAAGCCATTTTATCTTGGCCAATTCCAATAGTAAATTTGTTAGGATCAATATTTCTAGCTTCAGCAAGTTCTGTCATATCAACATAAAATGCAGGAGTATAAAAACCTATTTTATCAATTCCAATTTTCATATGTACATTCAAGTCCTTTATATTTTATTTGTAAGTACCTTAATTTTAGTAGAAAAATGCATAAAATACAATACATTGGGCTTAATCTAGTGAGTTTTTAGCTAGTTTCATGATATAATACGGATAGATTACATTTAAAGGAGATTGCTATGAAAGAAGTAGTTATAATAGATGCAGTTAGAACACCAATTGGAAAATTTGGTGGTAGTTTGAAAGATGTTAATGCAGTAGACCTTGGCGCTACCGCTCTTCAAGGTGTTTTAGAAAGAGCCAACATTGCTCCAGACCGCGTAGATCAAGTTATTTTTGGTAACGTTTTGCAAGCCGGTCTTGGTCAAAATGTTGCTAGACAAATTGCTATTAAATCAGGTATTCCTTATAAAGTACCCGGAGTCACAATCAATGAAGTTTGTGGATCTGGTTTAAAAGCGGTTATGCTGGGCAGACAAGCAATTCAACTAGGGGAGGCTGATATCGTTGCAGTAGGAGGGACCGAAAATATGTCCCAAGCACCCTTACTACTTAACCCGGAACTAGCTGGTGAAGAAATCAACCCTAAAAATCTAAAAAACAGCATGCTTATTGACGGACTTACAGATGTTTACGGGGAATACCACATGGGAATTACTGCAGAAAATGTGGCAGATAAATATGCCGTTTCAAGAGAAGAGCAAGATAAGTTTGCCCATAATTCGCAAATGAAAGCTGCTCGTGCGCAAGAAAAAAACCTTTTTGAAGAAGAAATAATTCCAGTGAAACTTCCAGATGGTTCATTTTTCGAAGCTGACGAAACAATTCGCGCGAATTCTACTTTAGAAAAACTAGCTACATTGAAAAGTGTATTTAAAGAAGATGGAACAGTCACAGCTGGTAATGCTTCCGGTATCAATGACGGAGCTTCTGCGCTTATTTTAATGTCAAAGGAAAAGGCCATTGCCGAAAATATTCCTTATATCGCGACAATCAAAGTAACTTCAGAAGTTGGTGTTGATCCAGCATATATGGGTTATGCGCCTTACTATGCAGTAAATGAAGCATTAATTAAAGGCGGATATTCTATCGATGACATTGATCTATTTCATTTAAATGAAGCTTTTGCATCGCAATCTGTTGCAGTAGCTCGTGATTTGAAAATCCCAGAAGAGAAACTTAATATTTATGGTGGAGCAATTGCACTAGGTCATCCGATTGGAGCTTCCGGTGCACGCATTATTGCCTCCTTATTAAATGAATTAAAACATGAAAATAAGCATATCGGCGTAGCTTCCTTATGCGTTGGTGGCGGTATTGGTATTGCCATTATCCTTGAAAGAGCTTGATAGTAGTAAATTTAATAGTAATAAAAAGCTAAAGTCAGCTAATAGTTGATTTTAGCTTTTTTATGATTTCATTTTTGTCTTTTTTTGTGAACAAATCGATAATTCATTTTATGAAGTTTTCCTCATAAATAAGTATTTGTACGATTTCGGTGATAGAATGTAATTATTATAACAAGCGGGAGGACATTATGATACACCATAAAAAAATTTTATTTACCTTTTTAATTATTCCTCAAATTACTGATAATGCGAGAAAATCCACTAAACAAAGCATTAGGCATATGAGCAAATACACCATTCGAAAAAACTTTCAAACAACCATCATTTCTTATGTAATTGTAATTAGATGTATAAATCAAGAGAGGACAACATTTCTCTCATAATTTCCATCTCCGCTTTCTAGTTTACATAATATATATTATAGGAAGTAATACATATTATTGCAAACAACCAATAAACACTTATCCCAAGCATTCATCGGCTGTTTATCAGCAATAACTCTTCAATTTCTTATAATTGTTAATAACAAACAACTCTTTATCATACACATTATCCAATAATTCTTTCGTTTGTTTTCCAGAACGCTTATTATACTTTAAAGCATACAGCAAAAATGATAAATTTAATTTTTCGTCACAGCCTTCAGTTACATCTGGTCGCGCATTTGTCATATATTTAAATCTTCTTTTAACTATATTTGCTACACACAGAAACAATGGAATTTTTATCCAAATAACTAAATCTGCATGTTCGAGTCTTTTCTCCAAATTAAAGAAATAATCACCATCTATAATATACTTTTTTTCAGAACGCAGAATTCCGTTCACTTTATCCTCGAAATCCGCTTTTTCAACTGCATTCCAATTCTCTAACCAAAAAAGCTTATCTAAATGACAGACTTCAAAATCAAAACGTTTTCCGAGTTTTGCAGCAAAAGTTGATTTGCCAGCACCGTTAGGACCGATTATTAACACTTTTTTCTTGTTAGATAATAAAGTTTGTAATTCATTTTGTTTGTTCATTTAAGCGCTCCTTATCTAAGTATGGCGAATCTAACGCATTTAAAGTTCGGTTTCAAGAGAATCATCCGCAACATACTCCAAAATATCACCTGGTTGACAGTTTAAGACTTTGCATATTTCGTTTAAAGTAGAAAATCGAATGGCGCTTACTTTACCAGTTTTTATTTTGGATAAGTTTACATTTGCTACACCAACTTCTTGGGACAGCTGGTTTAACGATATTTTACGGTCGGCCATTATTCGATCCAGCCTCAATACAATTGCCATTGTTTTTCGCTCCAATCATAAAGTTTCATCGGATTCTTTTTGCAAAAATGCGCCATAACGAAATATTTCTGTTAAACAATAAAAAATAAGTGCAAAGAAAAATGACATGTTTAGCCCAAAATGAATGCTATAACCAGGTATAAGTACGGTATGCAAAATAGAATAAACAATTTGCGGTACTAGTGCGTAAATAAGCATTAAGACAGCAATTCTTCGCAATCTACTAACAATAATATCACTAAAAGGCGTAAAATTAGCAGCTAAATCTTTAAAAATCATACTTGCAGTCCATAATAAATAGGCAAGTATCATACTAGAAAAAACAGCAATGCCAACTAAAATCCATTCCTCTGTCTCAACATATGGCAGATTATTCTCACCGACAAAAAGTTCCGTTTGAAAATAAAATATTGTATCAGATTCTAGTTTATTTATCATAACATTTTTGCTACTAAAAAGCTTCATTAAAACGGCAATTATAGCCATTATGACAGAACTAATCGATAAAATTTTAAGTGCAATATGTAGAAAATAACTCATTTTTTGCAAACGTTTTAGCTTCATATACAATCTCTCCCTTTTTTTCTAAATTATAACTAGTAGAAAGTATAAAAGTCAATGTTATTTAACGATAAACGTTAAATAATTAATTTTTAGCATAAAAAAAGACTGAGCGTATTTTAACTCAGCCTTTTAATTTTATTCACTTTTTATCGAAGTAGATTGTTGTAAAGCGAAATGTGCTGGTTTTAGTTTAATAAATAGTAATCCCATGCCCGCCAAACAAATGACGCTTGCAACGATAAACGGCATTTTCATACCAAGTGCTTCGCTGAGTAACCCAGAACAAAGTGGCGCAAACGCAGCGCCTAACCAACGCACAAAATTATACGCTCCACTAGTCACACTTCTTGCATACGGCGAATGTTCCATGACAGTGGTTGTAAATAGCGCGTTATTGATTCCTAAAATCAACCCAGAAATAACAATCAAACCTATATCTACTGCTGTATTATCAATAAATCCAAGTAAAGCTAAAATGACCGCACATGCTAGTAAAGAACCTTTTAAGATTTGTTTGCTATTAAAACGGATTTCTAAAGCATGTGAAACTTTTGCTGAACCAAGTGCTAGGCATAACCCCCAAGCGAAAAATACAAAACCAATTTGAATGGCTGATAACCCAAGAATAAGTGGCGAATAAGCTAAGATTGTAAAGAAACAATAATAATAAAACATTCCACTAAAAGCGATTTGTAAAAATGGTCGATATTTGAATAAATGGAGCATTTGCTTGATAGCAACCTCATTTTTCTCTGTTGGTGCTGGTGCGACTTTCTTCGGTTCTTTGACTTTAAATAAAATAAGTAAAAATGCGATAAAAATTAGACAAGCTGTGGCGAAAAACGGATAGCGCCAAGAAATATTACCTAGTATGCCTCCGAGTAGCGGTCCAAATGCCATCCCTAGACCCATAGAAGCTTCGTAAATCCCAATTGCATGTCCTGGTGTTTCTGATAAAGCAATAAGCATTGTCATCGCAGTAGCCATGAACATTGAGTTACCAAAACCCCAACCAGCCCGAAAAATAGATAAAGCACCAATTGTATCAGATAAACCACATAATAATGCAAAAATAGTAACAATAAATAATCCGATAACGATTAACTTTTTATCTCCAAGCTTTCCTGCAACGATCCCAATCGGAATCATCATAATCGCCATAGTAAAAATATAAGCGGTAAATAACATTTCTACTTGCGAATGAGACGCCCCAATACTTTCTGCAATAGAAGGTAAAAGTGGATCAACAACCCCTATTCCCATAAACGCAAGCAAACTAGCTGCTGCTGTTATCCATTTCCCCGTATTCATTTCCTTGTCTGTCATCATAATACAACTACACTTCCCTTTCCAAATAAAACTCAATTATAATATTACGCCTGATAAATACTAATGTCAATATTTACATATATAATTTATTACATATATAACTATTTTACTTATTAGTGTTTATCGCTTACAATAAAGTTAAATAGAAATTTAGAGGTGCTATTGTATGATACCAAATGTTTTAGAATATACGTTATTACAAATGATTGCTCGTGAAGCATCTAGTGGTTATGAACTCGCTAACCGGCTTCGAATTATGCAAAATACACATCATAGCCAAATATATCCTTCTTTATCTAAGTTAGAAAAAGCAGGGTTTTTAGTTGTCCATAAGCATTCCCAAGATAAAAAGCCTGATAAAAAAGTCTATACTATCACACAAACCGGCTTAGACTCCCTGCTTGAATGGTCGGAAACACCACTTAAAATCCCTGTCACACGAGATGAATTTACAACAAAAGTACAGCTCGACTGGCTAAACAATGCCAGAACCAAAGGGCTTATTCAAGAAAGAGAAAGCTATTTAAAAGAACAATTAGGTTTAATTGAAGAAACACTGGATCATTTCGCTAAATTATTTGACCTAAAAACCAAACAAGATAAGCTAAAAAACATGTCTTATCAAGTCTATGCAAGACGATTAGATTTGATTCAAACCGAATTAAAATGGTGTGAGGAAATGTATAAAATACTATAAAAAACCGGCGAATACTAAGTTCGCCGGTTTTTACTATTTATAACTACTAGTTTCTAAGATTTTATTTGCAAGTGCTACCACTTCTTCTTCTGGCGCCTCAATCCCTTCTAACGGATAACGAATGCCCATTTCTTTCCACTTATAAACGCCC
This sequence comes from Listeria monocytogenes, assembly GCF_013282665.1. Taxonomy (GTDB): domain Bacteria; phylum Bacillota; class Bacilli; order Lactobacillales; family Listeriaceae; genus Listeria; species Listeria monocytogenes_C. Next base: position 2,526,068 of record NZ_CP054041.1, on the reverse strand, counting down.
ATTGTATGGTATGGAAGTACATCCACTTGTTTTACATTTGGAAGAGTTTGAATGAATTCGTGGAGCTTTGTTAAATCTTCTGGATCATCTGTCTTGGTTGGAATTAGCACGTGTCTAATCCAAATCGGTTGCTCTTTATCGCGTAAATAATGAGCAAAATCGATAATTGGTGCATTGGATTTGGTCGTCAATTTTAAATGTTTTTCTGGATTAATTTGTTTAATATCCAGTAAAATTAAATCGGTTACTTCCATCAAACGATCCAACTTTTCGATAAATTCCGGATCACGTGTGAAACAACCGCCACAAGAGTCAATAGTTGTGTGCACGCCTGCTGCTTTACATAGCGTGAAAAACTCAATTAGGAAATCTACTTGAAGTAATGGTTCACCGCCACTAACTGTCACTCCGCCACCAGATGCATCCCAAAACTCTTTATACTTAATCGCTTCGTTGAATACATCTTGAGCAGAACGTTCCGTGCCTGTACCAATTTTCCAAGTATCGGGATTATGACAAAATTGGCAACGAAGTAAACACCCCTGCATAAAAACAATAAAGCGGATACCTGGACCGTCTACTGTTCCCATTGTTTCTACTGAATGAACTCTTCCTAAAACCTCTGTCATAATTCTCCTCTTCCTTTCCTAAATAACAAGGATTGCTACGGTGAGCAATCCTTGTCAAAGCGTTCTCGCCTAATTATTACATGGATTCGTGCATTGTACGGTGAATAACGTCTAATTGTTGTTCACGAGTTAATTTGATGAAGTTAACTGCATATCCGGATACACGGATTGTTAATTGTGGATACTCTTCTGGGTGATCCATCGCATCAAGTAATGTATCACGATTGAATACGTTGATGTTTAAGTGATGTCCCATTTTTGTAGAATAACCATCTAGCATTGCAACTAGGTTATTGATTTGAGATTCGTCTTCGCGACCTAAAGCTTTTGGTACGATAGAGAATGTGTTAGAAATACCATCTTGACCATATTCGTAAGGAAGTTTAGCAACAGAAGATAGAGAAGCTAAAGCACCTTTTGTATCACGGCCATGCATTGGGTTCGCACCTGGTGCAAATGGTTCGCCTGCACGACGTCCGTCTGGAGTGTTACCAGTTTTCTTACCATACACCACGTTAGAAGTGATTGTAAGAACAGAAGTTGTGTGAACTGCATCACGGTATGTTTTATGTTTTCTCACTTTAGTCATAAATGTTTTTAGAAGCTCAACTGCGATTTCATCTACACGGTCATCATTGTTTCCGTATTTAGGATAGTCGCCTTCGATTTCATAATCAACCACGATGCCATCTTCGTCACGAATTGGACGAACAGTAGCATATTTAATAGCAGATAAGGAGTCAGCTGCAACAGAAAGTCCAGCGATACCAGTTGCCATAGTACGTAATACTTCTGTATCATGTAAAGCCATTTCGATACGTTCATAAGCGTATTTATCATGCATATAGTGAATAACATTTAATGTATTAAGGTAAAGTTCTGCAATCCATTCCATCATTGCATCATATTTTTCCATTACTTCTTTGTAGTCTAATACGTCGCCTTCAACTGGACGATAAGCAGGTCCAACTTGTGCTTTAGATTTTTCATCGACACCACCATTGATTGCGTAAAGAAGTGTTTTAGCAAGGTTGGCACGAGCACCAAAGAATTGCATTTGTTTACCAACGCGCATTGCAGATACACAACATGCGATTGCATAGTCATCTCCCCATTTAGGGCGCATAACATCGTCATTTTCGTATTGAATAGCAGATGTTTTGATAGACATTTTAGCACAGAATTTCTTGAATCCTGATGGTAAATGAGTGGACCAAAGTACTGTTAAGTTTGGTTCTGGAGCAGGTCCTAAGTTATCTAAAGTGTGCAAGAAACGGAACGAGTTTTTCGTTACAAGTGGAACGCCTTCTTCCGTAATACCACCGATGGATTCAGTAACCCATGTTGGATCTCCAGAGAATAATTCATTGTAATCTGGTGTACGAGCAAATTTTACAAGACGTAATTTCATGATGAAGTGGTCAACGATTTCTTGCGCCTCTTCTTCTGTAATTAGGCCATTGCGAAGATCACGTTCTACATAAATATCAAGGAATGTAGATGTACGACCTAAGCTCATTGCTGCACCATTTTGTTCTTTAATTGCAGCTAGGTAACCAAGGTATAACCATTGGAAAGCTTCTTGAGCAGTTTTAGCTGGGCGACCAAGATCGAAACCATGTTTTTCGCCTAGTACTTTTAATTCGCCAAGAGCACGAATTTGTTCGTTAAGTTCTTCACGTTGACGGATAACGTCATCGCTCATTGTACGCAAACCTGTATTATTTAAATCTTGTTTCTTTTGTTTAATTAAGAAGTCTACTCCGTAAAGTGCTACACGACGGTAGTCACCGATAATACGGCCACGGCCATAAGCATCTGGAAGACCAGTAATTACACCCGATTTACGAGCTGCGCGCATTTCAGCTGTGTAAGCATCAAATACACCTTGGTTATGTGTTTTACGGTATTCAGAGAAAATATGGCTAATTTCTTCGTCTACTTTAAAACCATAAGATTCAGCTGCAACTTCTGCCATACGGATTCCACCGAATGGTTGTAAAGCGCGTTTGAAAGGTACGTCAGTTTGAACACCAACAACTTTTTCTAAATCCTTATTTAAGTAACCTGGGTCATGTGAAGTGATGGTTGAAACGATTTTGGTATCCATATCCAGTACGCCACCGTTTTCACGTTCTTTTTTAGTTAGGTCCATTACTTGATCCCAAAGTTTTGTAGTTGCTTCGGTTGGGCCAGCTAAGAAAGTGTCGTCACCGTCATATAAGCGATAGTTTTTTAAGATAAAGTCACGTACATCTACTTCTTGTTGCCAGTTACCACCTGCGAATTCATACCATTGTTCAGTCATCATATAACCTCCATTTATTGTTCATTCTCGAGCGTGCTTTTTTGAGCAAACTAATTTATAAATAATCTACACTGTTATCATAACATATTCTAAAAAAAATGCTACAGTTTTGTGCAATATTTTTCAAACTTTTTTATGACTTTTTTGTGTCATTTAAAATTAAAAACTCTAAAATTACTCATATAAAGCCATTTCACTAAATTACCATGATTCTAATTTAGTTTTTATTTCAATTATATATTTTTGCTGTATTACTTCAAACACCCCTTTCTGTTATGGTACAGTTTTAAACTCGAATCAACGTATAGAACAGACAGAAAACGCTTAAGTCCTTGTGCTACAAAGCTTTAGCTGAATATATAGCGTTTTCATTGTTTTTCAGAAAAAGAGCTAAGCCGTTTATAACACACGACTTAGCTCTTTTTTACCATAAATATTTGTTAGATGTTGTAACAGCGATAGCACCGCTTGCAATTACTTGATCCACTTGTTCTTTCGTTTCAATCAAACCGCCTGCAATCACAGGAATATGAAGCTTTTGTGTCATTTTTTGAACTTGTTCCGGAATGATTCCTGGTAAAAGTTCAATGCAATCTGGTTGTACTTTTTGAATCAAAGCTACTCCTTTATTGTAGGCACTTGAATCAATCATGAAAAGCCGTTGAATAGCTAGCATTTTGTGCTGTTTTGCTTTCATAATGGCATTTCCTCTCGTAGAAATAATCCCGTCTGGGCGAATTTCTGTACACAAAAAATCAATAGCGTAATCATCATTTTTTAATCCGTTGACTAAATCAGCGTGTAGTAAAACCTTTTTTCCGCTAGCTTGTGCGTATTTGACGAGCGATTTTAATTGAGCAACATGTGTTTCCAACATCACCATATAAGTCAGGTCAAGCTCTAAAATTTTCTCCATATCTCTTTGGTTATGTGCAGCTGGAATGATTGATTGACCGGAAAATGGTAACTCCAAGTTCTTTCCTCCTCTTTTACATCACTCGTTTGAACATTTTTTCTAGTTCGTATGTGGAATATTGAATGATTACTGGACGACCATGGGGACAAGTGAAAGGATCGTTTGCCTCTCTTAGTGTATCAAGTAATGCTTCCATATCTTGCGTCGTCAAATAATGATTGGCTTTAATTGATTTTTTACAGCTCATCATAATGGCCGTATCTTCTCTTAATTTATGAATGCTAATGCTTGGTGCAGATAACGCTTCGTCAATAATTTCCCGGAGCATCTCTTCTTCTTGATCTTTTGGAAACCAGGTTGGATGCGCACGAATGATAAAACTATTTTGTCCGAAGTTTTCTAAGAACACGCCTACTTCTTCTAATTTAGCTTTTTGCTCTTCTAAGCGAACATACTCATCCGCTGGGAATTCTAGCACAATTGGAACAAGTAGTTCTTGCAACTCGCGGCTGACTTCACCAATTTTTTCGCGATAAAATTCATATTTAATCCGCTCTTGAGCAGCATGTTGATCAATAATATACAAACCATTTTCATTTTGAGCGAAAATATAGGTTGCATGCATTTGACCGATTGGATACATTTTAGGAATCCGTTCTTTCGGTTGTTCTGCGTGCTCTACTTCTTGTTCTGGCTCATAAGATGGCATTGTTTCCAAAATGAAGTCGTCTTCCCGCGGAGCATCTAAATCAGCAGGAACATATTCCGGAATGCTCGGTTTCGAAAAAAGTGTTGGCGTTTCTTTTGGTGGTTTGTTTTCCTCAAAAGACATTTGGATTTGTTCTGATTTTTGAACTTCTTTTTGTTTTTTAGAAACTTCTCCGTCTGGAATCAATTGCAATTTATGGAAAGCCTCTTTAATCATTTGGCTAATGAGCTGTCCTAGTTCTTTTTCTTTGCTTAGACGAACTTCTAATTTAGCAGGATGCACGTTGACATCTACAATAATGGGATCCATTTCGATTTGTAAAACAATGATTGGAAAGCGACCAATTGGTAACAGTGTATGGTAACCTTCTTGAATTGCTTTTACAAGTGCGAAATTTTTAATAAAACGACCATTTATAATCGTTGAAATATAGTTACGGTTGGAGCGATTTACTTCTGGTAATACCGCATAACCAGAAATCTTAAAATCAAGCGACTCTGCTTTGACTGGTATTGATTTTCTAGCGATCGAAACACCATAAATAGCAGCAATCACTTGACGCAAGTCCCCATTTCCGTTGGTTTGTAATAAGGGTTTTCCATTATGCGAGAAACGGAAACTAATATCTGGATGAGCCAAAGCTAATCGGTTTAATATATCCGTAATATTCCCAAGTTCCGTGGGTAAACTTTTTAAATATTTTAACCGCGCCGGTGTGTTGAAGAATAATTGCGATACTTCGATTTGCGTTCCTTTTCTAGCGTGACCACTTTTTTGCTCAATGATTTTCCCGCCTTCTAAGGTAATCGTCGTACCTTTTGTTTCTCCTGTAGAAGTTTCCATGGATAAGTGAGAAACTGAGGCGATACTTGGAAGGGCCTCCCCACGGAAACCTAATGTATGAACCCGGAACAAATCAGCTTCATTTTTAATTTTACTTGTAGCATGACGTAAAAAAGCTGTTGCAACATCTTCTTCTTCAATACCACTACCGTTATCTATAATTGTAATTTTATTTAAGCCGGCTTCTTCCACTAAAATGTCAATGACTGTGCTACCTGCATCAATGGCGTTCTCTACTAGTTCTTTAACAACCGAAGCAGGGCGTTCTACCACTTCTCCTGCAGCTATTTTATTGGATAAAGCATCCGTTAATTCGACAATATGTTTAGCCATTTAATAACCCGCCTTTTTAATTTTAATGGATTTTACTTTGAAGTTCATATAACTTATTCATCGCATCCATTGGTGTCATCTGCATGATGTTCATGGAAGCAATTTCTTTTAATAATTTTGTTTCTTTAGAAGAAGCTTTTTTCTCCGGCTCTACCGGGAACATAGATAGTTGCACTTCCTCATGGATTTCTTCTGGCTGTTTGTCATTAGTAATAACCATTTTCTTATCGTCGTTTTCCAGTTGTTCTAAAATACGACTTGCTCGCTCAATTAGAGTTTTTGGTAGTTCTGCTAATTCTGCCACATGAATACCATAACTTTTATCTGCTGGTCCTTCTTTAATTTTATGAAGGAACACTACTTTTCCATTTTCTTCCACAGCACTGACATGAATATTTTGTAAACCATGTAATTCTTTTTCGAGGTCTGTTAATTCATGATAATGTGTGGAGAAAAGTGTTTTGGCGTGTACATTCTCATGGATATACTCGATGATTGCTTGGGCAAGCGCCATTCCATCATAAGTAGCAGTTCCACGACCAATTTCATCAAATAAAATCAAACTATCTTTTGTTGCGTGGACGATGGCATTCCTTGCTTCTAACATCTCCACCATGAACGTACTTTGGCCAGCAATTAAATCATCTGCTGCACCAATTCTAGTGAAAATTTGGTCAAAAATTGGTAACGTCGCTTCTTCTGCAGGCACAAAGCAACCAACTTGCGCACAAATCGCCGTTAGTGCTACTTGGCGCATATACGTACTTTTACCTGACATGTTAGGACCCGTTATAAGTAAGATTTCCCGATTACGATCTAAATCACAGTCATTTGCTACATAACTTTGTGCGCCCATCACTTTTTCTACAACAGGGTGACGACCTTGTTTTACATGCAAAGAACCATCTTCGCTTAGAGTTGGACGAATGAAATGGTTTTTCTCACTAATATCTGCAAAACTTTGGAGACAGTCGATTTCACTAACAGACTTCGCGAGTTTTTGTAAACGTTCTATGTAATCTTTTACTAGTTCGCGCACTTCTGTAAATAATTGATATTCGAGCTCCATGCTTTTTTCTTCTGCATCTAAAATGAGTTTTTCTTTTTCTTTTAGTTCAGGAGTGATATAACGTTCCGCATTCGTTAGCGTCTGCTTACGCTCGTAGCGGCCTTCTGGGAGCAAATGTGTGTTAGCTCGGGTAACTTCAATATAATAGCCAAAAACGCGGTTAAAGCCCACCTTCATCGTTTTAATCCCTGTTAGTTCACGTTCTTTACGTTCTAACTCAGCAATCCACGTTTTCCCATTGCGGCTTGCATCGCGATACGTATCTAATTGACTGTTATAACCGTCTTTAATAATCCCGCCTTCCCGAATCGAAATAGGAGCAGAATCCATAATTGCTTCTTCCAACTTTTCCGTTAATTCTTCGCACGGATCTAATTGATTGGCAAGTTCTGTTAGGCTTTTGCTGTTCATTGATAAAAGCGTTGCACGAATGCGAGGAATTTGATATAGCGAATTACGCAGTTGAATTAAATCACGTGCATTCACATTTCCGTATGCAACACGACCTGCTAAACGCTCTAAATCATACACATTTTTCAAGTTTTCTACTAATTCAAGACGTTCGAAAAAATTCGCCATTAGTTCACTGACATCATTTTGACGTTCGATAATTTTATTGCGATCGATTAACGGACGATCAATCCACTGCTTAAGCATTCTTCCACCCATAGCCGTTTGCGTATTGTCTAACAACCAAAGCAAAGTGCCTTGGCGTCCTTTTCCGCGGATAGACTCTGCTAATTCTAAATTACGTTTAGAATAGTAGTCCATTTTCATATAGTTACTTGTTTCGTAGTGAACCGCTTGTTGCAAATGACCCAAATCCCGCTTTTGTGTCTCTTTTAAATAATGTAGTAATTTACCGATAGCTCGTTTTTCTGATAGAGACATATGGCGGGTTACTAATTTTTCGTTTTCTGCGGGAATGGTATCTTCTTCATGCACAGAAAAAGTTAAACCGAGTTGCTCTTTCATTACATCTGAAAGCACATCTTTTTCTGACGCGGAAACAATCAATTCTCTCGTTGAAAGTGTTGTTAATTCATTTATTAGGCGATCTTCACTTGCCTCAATAACGGTTGATTTTAATTCTCCTGTCGATAAATCAGAATATGCAAAACCATATTCTTTACCCTCATAACAATAAAGAGAAGCGATATAGTTATTTTCTTTCGCTTTTAAGCCACGTTCATCCATGACCGTTCCTGGTGAAATTAACTGTACTACCTCACGTTTCACCATGCCTTTGGTTGTTTTAGGGTCTTCTACTTGTTCACAAATAGCTACTTTATATCCTTTTTCAATTAACGTATCAATATAACCACTAGCGGAATGATATGGAACCCCGCACATTGGTATTTTTTCTTTTGTACCACCTTCACGGCCAGTTAATGTAATTTCTAATATTTGAGAAGCGTTCAGTGCATCCTCAAAAAACATTTCATAAAAATCTCCTAAACGGAAAAATAAGAAAGCATCTTGATATTTGTCTTTGATTTCCAAGTATTGCTTAATCATTGGTGTATATTCTGTCATTATCTCATCATCCCTTACTTCTTTTTCATCCTCTCATTATAGCATAAAGTTTCATTTTCCTGCGACCGCAAAAGAAAAAAACTGCCAGCGTTTTGGCAGTTTTAACATGTTAATTTTCTTTTTCAAGCTCGGTTGTTACTTTTGTCGTGATTTCTGTTGTAATTGATTGCAAAAGATCGTTTGCATCTTCTTGGGCGCGTCTAAATTCCGTTACAATCGGAAGCGAATCAATATCTGCTCGAACGTTATCAATTTGATTTTCCGTCTGCTTCATTGCTTCAAGTTTTTGATAATGCTCTAAGTTTACTGCTTCTTTTTGAAGTAATTTTATTTTAGAAACCTTCGCTGCTACTTTAGAATTCGCATTAATTCTTTCCTCGGCAAGGCGGTAGAATGATACTTCTTCCGTTTGTTGAAGCGCATCACGAAGTTCAGTTGCTTTTTTCATTATTTCGTCTTTTGAAACTGTCACAATTTCATCTCCATTCTTAATCAAAGGAAAATGGGTGGTCTTCATTGATGAGAATTCGGTCAATTTTTTGTGCTTTTCCAGTATTTTCGTCAAGTGTTATTAAACAGCCAGATAAGACTGCTCGTCCCGTTTTTGGAACTTCGAATCTAGTTGGCAACGCCGTTTTAAAACGACGAATAACAGCTTCTTTTTCCATTCCAAGAATAGCATCGTATGGACCAGTCATACCAGTATCCGTCAGATAAGCTGTCCCTTCTGGAAGAATGCGATTATCAGATGTTTGTACATGGGTATGTGTACCAACAACAGCTGTAACACGACCATCTAAATACCAACCCATTGCTTCTTTTTCACTAGTAGTTTCTGCATGAAAATCCACAAAAATAATGTTAGTACGTTTTTTCGCTTCTTCTATCAAAGTGTCCATTTTGCGGAATGGATCGTCTAAATCTGCTAGAAAAGTCCGACCTTGCATGTTGATAACGGCAATTTCATGCTGATTGCTTTTCACAAAAACCATTCCCGTTCCAGGTGTAGTATCATCTGGAAAGTTTGCTGGACGCACTAAATATTTCGCGTCGTCAATAAATTCGAAAATATCACGGTTATCCCATGTATGGTTTCCAAGCGTTACAGCATTGGCACCAAGCTCTAGAAAATCTTTATAAATTTTCTCTGTAATCCCACGTCCACTCGCTGCATTTTCACCGTTAATCACCGTGATAGTAGGTTTATATTTTTTCTTTAATTGTGGTAAATATTCTGTTATGGCATCGCGTCCGATAGAACCAACCACGTCACCAATAAATAAAATTTTCATTTTGTTAATCTCCGTTTCTATTACTTCTACGTTCTAATAATGCAACATCGCGAAATACCCCGTTCATTTCACCTAATTTTTCATGAATGCATAAAGTTTGAAAACCATATGTATGATGGAGTGCAATGCTAGCTTTATTTTCTGGAAAAATCAAAGATTGCAAAGTCCAAAAACCTTGCTGCTCACTTGTCTGAATAAGTTCATGCATAAGTGCTTTTCCAACGCCTTTTCCACGGGCGCTTTTTGCTATATAAATGCTTAATTCAGCTACGCCTCGATAAGCATGCATACTTGAAAATGGTAACAGCGCTGCCCAGCCAATCACTTCGCCATTCATAAGAACAACTAATCGACAATTGTTTAAGTACTTCTCATTAAACACTTCTAGAGATAGTGTCTTCTCTTGAAAAGTAGCGTTTCCTGTTTCAATGCCCTCTTGATGGACTGCAGCTACTCCTGAATAGTGTTCTTTTTGCATCGGCAAAATTTTCCACTCACTCAAAAACTCCGCCTCCCTCTCTCATTTATCCATTAATTATACCGTTCTTAGTCAAGCTAGGCAACCGATTAAAAAAGATACACCGCAAAATAAATTTGCGATGTATCTTTTAATTATTATTTAGCGTATTCAACTGCTCTTGTTTCACGAATGACAGTCACTTTAATGTGACCAGGATAATCTAACTCCTCTTCAATTCGTTTTCTTATGTCGCGTGCAAGGCGGTAGGAAGAAAGATCATCAATTGTATCTGGCTCAACGATGATACGTACTTCACGTCCTGCTTGGATAGCATAAGATTTTTCTACACCATCGTAAGACTCAGAAATTTCTTCTAATTTTTCTAAACGACGAATGTAATTTTCAAGCGTTTCACTACGAGCTCCTGGTCTTGCAGCAGAAAGTGCATCCGCTGCTGCAACCAATACTGCGATGACAGAAGTAGCTTCTGTATCTCCATGATGGGAAGCAATACTATTGATTACCACATCATTTTCTTTGTATTTGGTAGCAAGTTCCACGCCGATTTCAACGTGACTGCCTTCAATTTCATGGTCAATTGCTTTACCAATGTCATGAAGCAGTCCGGCCCGTTTAGCAAGCGTAACGTCTTCGCCAAGCTCTCCTGCAAGAATTCCTGCAAGTTTCGAAACTTCGAGTGAGTGGTTAAGAACGTTTTGCCCGTAACTAGTACGGTAACGCAAGCGGCCAAGAATTTTTATCAAATCAGGATGGATGGAATGAATTCCAACTTCAAATGTTGCTTGTTCCCCGACTTCGCGAATGTGTTCATCCACCTCTTTACGGGCTTTGTCCACCATTTCTTCAATTCGAGCTGGATGGATTCTTCCATCTTGAACAAGTTTTTCTAAGGCGATTCTAGCGATTTCACGTCGAATTGGATCAAATCCGGAAAGAATTACTGCTTCCGGTGTATCATCAATTATCAAATCAATCCCTGTTAACGTCTCAAGCGTGCGGATATTACGGCCTTCACGTCCGATAATCCGACCTTTCATCTCATCATTTGGTAAGGTAACAACAGACACCGTTGTTTCTGCCACATGATCAGCTGCACAACGCTGGATAGCTAGTGAGAGAATATTCTTTGCTTTTTTATCCGACTCTTCCTTAGCCCGGTTTTCTGATTCTTTGACCATGATTGCTGTATCATGTGTTAATTCATCTTCTACCTGATTAAGGATGATAGATTTCGCTTCCTCTTTGCTGAGCGCAGAAATTCTTTCGAGTTCTGTCTGCTCCGCTTGAATCATCTCAGCTAGTTTGCTTTCTTTCTCTTCAATTTGTTGTTGACGTTTACTGATACTCTCCTCTTTTCTTTCAAGTGTAGCTTCTCGTTTACTTAAAGAAGTATCTTTACGGTCGAGGTTTTCCTCCCTTTGCAATAAGCGATTTTCTGCTTTCTGTGTCTCTGTTCTTCGCCCACGAAGTTCATTTTCGATTTCAGTACGTAACCTATGATTCTCTTCCTTCGCTTCAAGCAATGCTTCTTTTTTTGTAGTTTCTGCTTCTTTCTTTGCATCCTCTACAATTAATTCAGCAGTCCCCCTTGCAGCAGCCAGTTTTTTCTCTGTACTAGATTTAAAAATTAGAGAACCAACAACTAGACCGACGATTAAGAAAAGCAAACTGGAGATGATCGTGATTGCGATTGTCATCCTTACACCTCCTTTGCTATTCAATTTTCGTTATTGTTATGTCGGTGGCCAGAAATCTGGCACATGCGTATTTTTCATCAACAACCGAGTGCTAATCTCCCCATTCAGTTGAAGCCGATTTTCAAAAGGAAAAACTTCCCCCTTGTCTCCCAGCAATATAAAATATACAACTTAATTTTATAGGTCAAAGCATACAATGTCAAGAAAAGGAATGAAATGTATGGTTATTTTACTTAGTTTTTTTAAAATAGTAAAAAATACGTGATAGGAAATAAATTCCTACCACGTATTAAGCATTACTTATTCATCATCTAGTAAACTTAAAGTTTCTTCGCCTTCATCTAAAGGTTCTTTATTGCTTCCGTCAATTTCGTACTCTTCACGAACACGTTTTGAAATCTCATCACGAATATCTGTATGTTCTTTCAGATATTGTTTTGCGTTTTCACGACCTTGGCCGATACGTTCTTCTTTGTAAGAATACCATGAACCACTTTTATTGATTACATCCACTTCAGCAGCCATATCTACAAGCTCACCTTCACGTGAAATACCTTCACCGTACATGATGTCCACTTCAGCAATACGGAACGGAGGAGCTACCTTGTTTTTCACAACTTTGATTTTTGTTTTGTTACCCATTACATCTGTACCTTGTTTAAGTTGTTCTGCACGTCTTACTTCTAAACGTACAGTCGAATAGAATTTAAGCGCACGACCACCAGGTGTAATCTCAGGGTTCCCAAACATAACACCAACTTTTTCACGAATTTGGTTAATGAAAATAGCAATGGTTTTTGATTTATTAATAACACCAGAAAGTTTACGCAATGCTTGGGACATTAAACGTGCTTGTAGCCCAACGTGTGCATCACCCATCTCCCCTTCAATTTCAGCACGTGGTACAAGTGCTGCAACGGAGTCAATTACTAACATATCTACAGCACCACTTCTAACTAACGCTTCTGCAATTTCTAATGCTTGCTCCCCTGTATCAGGTTGAGATAATAGTAATTCATCAATGTTTACACCAAGATTTTTAGCATACGCTGGATCTAGAGCGTGTTCTGCATCGATAAATGCCGCTGTTCCGCCTTGTGCTTGTACTTCCGCAATAGCATGAAGTGCAACCGTTGTTTTACCGGAACTTTCTGGTCCGTATACTTCAATAATACGTCCACGAGGGTATCCGCCGACTCCTAAAGCAATATCTAAAGCTAATGAGCCACTAGAAATAGTAGATATATTTTGGTCTGAATGTTCCCCTAATTTCATAATGGAACCTTTACCGAATTGTTTTTCAATTTGTTTTAAAGCTTGGTCTAATGCCGCTTGACGATCATTCACATTGTTGCCTCCTTCAATAAATATCCTAATAGCTGTTTTTCTACTTCTTCTCTCTCAAAAAACAGTCAGAATGTTTTCCTAAAATTACTATAACGCATTTTAGAGTGAGAAGCAAGCAAAAAGCGAACATTTATTCGTATTTTTTTGTTTTGTGTAAGCACCGGCTGCTTTCTTCCTCATTATAACGGGATTTCCGGCGTTCGTCTAATACTTTTTTATCGCTTATTTCCACTTTTTTTGCAGATTTTTTTCCTTTTCTTCAAGTAAAAGCGACTAATTCGCGTCTAAAAATTGTTTAATTAACTGAAATCCTTGTTTTACTGCACGACGGCGATTATGGTTTCGATCTCTTCCATAAACAAACTGAAAAGCCTCTGCTTCATGACCTTTAACGCTCAGTCCAATCCAAATAGTGCCTGCAGGATGACCTTCTAAACTATCAGGGCCTGCAACACCTGTAAAACTGATTCCAATATCCGTCTTACAAAGGCGGCTTACATTTCCAGCCATTTCCTTCGCACATTCCGCACTAACAACGCCTTTTTCTTTTATTACTTGGGGAGATACTTGTAATATGGATTGTTTTATTTCTTCACTGTATGTCACCATACCGCCTTTAAATATTTTCGAAATACCAGGAAAGCGAGCAATTTCTGCTTGGAACAAACCAGCAGTGAAACTTTCTGCAGCAGAGATGGTTAGCTCTTTTTCAAGCAACATCGCCGTAACTAATTCAGGTAATGAAACTTCTCCATATCCATATAAAAAGCTACCATCTCGGCGCAATACTTCCTCCTCGGTATCCTTCACCAGTCTGCTTGCTTCTTCTTTTGTTTTAGCTGTCGCTGTAATACGAACCACGACTTCATTATCACCAGCATATGTCGCAATCGTCGGGTTGACTTGCGTGACAATCAAATCGTTTAAATCAGTAGCTAATTGTGACTCTCCAATACCAAAAAAACGCATAATTTTTGATTCTAAAATGTTTTGCTCGCCACTTTCACTTAAAAGTAAGGGGTTAGCATAATTTGTAAACATTGGTTTCATTTCAGATGGTGGGCCTGGTAACAAAACGTAGGTATGATTATTTTCTTTTAAGTACATTCCAGCCGCAAAGCCATAATCATTATTCAATACGGTAGAACCTTCAATAATAACTGCTTGTAATTTATTATTTTCGGTCATAGTTCTGTTCCTAGAAGTAAAATACTCATTAATTTTATTCATATGGTACTCATCTTCCACTAATTGTTTGTCTAGATGATTAGCCAAGATTTGTTTCGTAATATCATCCTCAGTCGGTCCAAGTCCGCCGGTAAAGATTAAAATGTCACTTCGGTTTTCAGCAATTTCGATTACTTCTTTTAAACGCATTGGATTATCTCCAACCACCGTGTGATGATATACATATATTCCGTCTGCAGCTAATTCTTGAGAAATAAACGCAGCATTAGCATTAACAATTTGTCCAAGTAATAGTTCTGTTCCTACTGCAATGATTTCTGCACTTGCCATTATTGTCATCCCCATTTCTATTTTTGTATAGAAAAAAAGCACACAATGGTATGCTTTTTTTATTTATTACATTGATCCTTTGAAAACACCGCGATTTTTATAGAAATAATCGATTCCTGACCATACTGCAAAGAATGCACATACATACAAGAACACTAAATCTACGCGGATCCCTGTCCAAGCAAATGGGAAGTTATTTAATAACATAAGTGGAATAGCAATCATTTGGGTGAACGTTTTGATTTTCCCAAGTTGACCAGCTGCAAGGACTTCTCCGCCTTCTACTAGAAGTAAACGAAGGCCTGTAACAGCTAATTCTCGGCTGATAATTAGAATAACTACCCAAGATGGAGCGATATGCATTTCTACAAGGATAATAAATGCCGCAGCTACAAGTAGTTTATCAGCCATCGGGTCAGCGAATTTCCCGAAGTTAGTAATCAAATTATACTTACGAGCTAAATGTCCATCAAACCAGTCTGTAAGGGCCGCTACAATGAAAATAATAGTTGCTACTAAACTAGTTACCGGAATAGTGGAATCAAGCCAAGTAACACTTCCCCAGTCAAATGGTACTACACAAAGAATGACAAAAATTGGTATCATAAAAATTCGGATAACCGTCAATTTATTAGGTAAATTCATCTTTTTCTCTCCTTTTTTACATTTGAAAAGTATGTAATTATAAAAAATGTTGGCGAAATCTAATGAGTAGATTTCGCCATATAAAACAAATTATTCAGTATCTGAGCTAGTATCGCTTGCTTCTAAATTAATTGTTAATACTTGTTTAACAAAATCAGGTGCAAGTTCTAACTGTTTGCCATTGATTTTTACAGTGGTAACCGGAGAGTTCCCGATAACAATCGAAACTGTCTTGTTGTCACCTAAATCAATTTCTGTTGACGGATTTTGAGTTGATAGCGTTACATTTTGAATTGTGTTACCATTTGCATCAGAAACACCAATCCAAGAATCACCAGTTGCACTAAGAGATAGCGTCATTTTATCGGTATTTTTCACTGTATACGTAGTGGCGTTACCGGATGTTTCTCCTTTAGTCACTTCAACTTCTTTGGCTGTATCTTCCTTTTTATCCTTTGTTTCTGTTGATTTATCTTCTCCAGCAGTCGTATCTTTTTTCTCAGTGTCTTTACTTGTATCCTTACTTTTCGTTGAATCTTCTACTTTTACAGTAGGATTATTCGTGTCTGTTTTCACTTTTTCAGTGGAATTGTCTTGTTTGTTTAGCAAGAAAAACCATACGATGAACAGGATGAAAACAATAAATAAAGCGATGAGGATTTTTGGTAAAATATCAAAGAAACGATTACGCGCACTACCTTGATTGCCCACAGATTGTGCAGGCATAGGATTTCTTTTACTTTGTACTCGTGTTGGCTCATTATTTACTACTTCTTGTTGCGGTGTTTCAGGAACTTCACTTTCAAACTCATCGAAAAGCGTTGCGCTATCTAACCCAACTGCCTCTGCGTATTGTTTAATAAATGCTCTTGCATAAAATTTGCCAGGCATTACAGCATAGTTTCCTTCTTCAATCGCTACCAAATAACGTTTTTGAATTTTCGTTACTTGTTGCAAGTCGTCTAAACTGAGTCCTTTTTCACGTCTAGCTTGTTTCAGTTTATCACCGAGTTCTGTCAACATTAAACACCTACCATTACTAATTTCAAATTTCCATTTTTTACTAAAATTACATAAGCCAACCGCCATTTAAGCGCAAAACTTCTCCAGTGATATAGCTTGCTTTTTTACTTGTCAAAAATTCTACAGTTTCTGCAATTTCTTCTGGCTCGGCAAAACGATTTAAAGGGATTTCTTGACGAAGAATTTCTTTCTCCTCGTCTGAAAACTGATCCATCATTTTTGTTTCTACAACCCCTGGCGTAACGGCATTTACTGTTATTCCAGAAAGCCCTACCTCTTGACTTAGCGCACGGCAAAAGGCTATTTGTGCACCTTTTACAGTTGAATACGCTACTTCCATTGATGCACCAATTTCTCCCCATATAGAACTAATGAAAATAATTCTTCCTTGGCTACTTTTCATTAATTTGGGCATAAAAGTACGAATTAATCTCATTGGCATAAACATATGCACATTCCATAATTCAGCAATATTTATATCTGTAGTATCCTGGAATAAACCATAATGGGCGTGCCCTGCTGCATGAATAAAGGCATCTAGCTGAAAAACTTGCTTCTCCATCTCTGTTAAACTTGTTAAATCATCAAAATCAGCTTGAATCAGTATAACGTCTACATCTTCTGCTTGTAATTGCGGCAGTAATGTTTCTACTGCGTGTTTATTTTGATGATAGTGAAGATACAAGTTCCAACCAGCTCTCGCAAGTGACAAACAAATTGCTTGACCTATCTCCCCGCTAGCCCCTGTTACAAAAGCATATTTTATCTCTTTATCCAAAAAAAGGCAACCCTTTCCAGTCTATTTCTTTTATGATAGCATGACTCAGGAATTTATGCTATTTTTTCTACTAAAAAATGACATAATTTTGTTTATTTTTCAGGAAGTAGCTGAAAACTAGTTGTTCGTTCTTCTTCATCCAAGTTTTTAACAAAAGCATTTACTTCCTCTAAAGTAACTTTTTCCATTAAAGGTAAGATATCAAATAAAGAAGCAGATTTCATTACGTACTGGCTAAATTGATTAGCAATAAACTCTGGTGAATTTAGCGAGCGTAAAAACTGACCAATTCGTTTGCGTTTTACTAATGCTAAATCTGCTTCACTTAAACCATTCTTAGCGGCTATCTGAATTGCTTCTTTAATTTTAGCAGTTTGTTTATCTGGATCTTTGGCGTCTCCACCAACTAATACGAACGAGAAGCTATCTTGTAAGGTGTAATCATAGCCAAATGTATCGTCAATAATTCCTTCGTTGTATAACTTCAAGTAAGTGTCAGATGTTGTGCCAAAAAGCATTTCCAAGGCTACATCACCAATAATTTCTTGTTTTATAGCAGCTTGGCCTTCTAAAAAGCCAATATCTTCTTTAATCCCTACGAGGTTCTTAGCGATTTGAACAGGGAAATGAATTTTACGTTCTTTTATAGAAACCGTTTTTGGTTCTTCAGGAAAATGACGTTTGATTGGTACAGCTTCAGCAAATTCTTTTTTCGCTTGATTGGCACGGATTTGATTCATCATTTGTTCTGGTTCTAAATTCCCTACAACGAAAAGAACCATGTTGCTGGGGTGATAGAATGTGTTATAGCAAAGATAAAGTAAATCTTTGTTAATTTCAGCAATCGATTCTACGGTTCCAGCAATATCGATTTTGACAGGATGGTTGTGGTACATGTTTTCGATTACGCCAAAATAAGCGCGAAAATCAGGATCATCATCATACATTCTGATTTCTTGCCCGATAATACCTTTCTCTTTTTCAACAGTTTCTTCTGTGAAATACGGCTCTTGTACAAAGTCAATTAGCGTTTCCAAGTTTTCTTCTACTCGAGAAGTACTTGAGAAAAGATAAGCTGTTTTTGTGAAGGAGGTAAATGCATTCGTAAAAGCACCTTTTTCGCCAAATTTGAAGAAGACATCACCGTCTTCTTTTTCAAACATTTTATGTTCTAAGAAATGGGCAATCCCGTCTGGCACTTTCGTGAATTCTGTTTCACCAATTGGGACGAAATTATTATCAATTGCTCCGTAATTTGTTGTGAATACCGCATAAGTTTTACTAAATCCTTGTTTAGGAAGAAGATACACTTGTAAGCCATTTGTCATTTTTTCATGAAAGACTGCTTCTTTTACTTGCTCAAATGTTATTTTTTCCATGAAGTTCTTCTCCTCCCTTACTTAAGAAATAAATGGTATCTGGTTTAATTTTATTGATAGCAACAACTACTTCTTCTTTGGTTGCTTGTTTGATTTTTGCGATCCAATTTTCTAAGTCTAAGTTTGCTTCACGTAGAACATTGTTATAGACCAGTTCTATCAAACCTTGCGCTTGATCATTTGTTTCAAGCAATTGGTTAATAAGCATTTCTTTCGTTTGATTTAATTCATCTTCTGTAAAATCGCCTTGTTTCATCGCGACTACTTGTTCTTCAATTATTTTTAACGCTTGTTCGTAATTTACTTCATCAATTCCAGCTGAAATAATCATATAACCTTTGAAAGAATCGATTCGGCTTGATGCATAATAAGCTAGACTCGCTTTTTCGCGCACATTGATAAAGATTTTCGAATTAGCAAATCCGCCAAGAAGTCCGTTCGCTAATTGAAGTGCAACGAAATCATCATCTCCGAATAAGGTTTCTGTTTGATAACCAAGTACAAGTTTCCCTTGATTAATTGCTTGTTGCTCATGAATAGTACGTACTACTTTTGGAGCTTCTTTTGTATAAAAAACACCTTTTCGTTCAGCACGTGGGGCAAAAGCCATCTTTTCGATAAGGGGCATTACTTCTTCTTTGGTTACATCGCCACAAATAAATATTTCGATAGCATCTTTTGTAATAAATTGTAAGTAGTATTCATATAAATCTTTCGCTGTGATAGCATCAATGTCTTCTAAGACGCCAGCTGAGCCAAAACGAAACTCATCATCGCGGAACATTTCTTCTACTAGTCGTTTAGAAGCAAAACGAATTTTATCATCGTAAATACCTTCTAAACTACTTTTCAGGTTCTCTTTTTCGCGAGCAAATGTTTCTTCATTGAAAGCACCATTTGCCACGTTTGGATGGAATAATGCTTGTTCTATAAAAGTGAAAGCATCTTCTAAAATATGATTTCCGTCCGATACATATTGCCCGTCAATCATATCGAAAATAACGGTTAATACGTGTTCATTGCCTTTTTTAGCTGTCGTTGTATAAAAATTAGCACCGTAAAGATTCGCTAATTGCTTTCTGAAAGCTGTTTGAGTTGGATATTTTTCACTATTTGTTTCTAATAATATCGAAAGCAAAGCCCGTTTAGTTACTGTTTCTCTTTCTAATGGAGCGCGAAATTTGAAAACAATTTTATTGGATTTATATTTTTGAGTTGGAACAATCGTCAGTGCAGCTGGACCAACTTTTTCTTGAAATATTTTGTCTGTCATTATAATGCTCCTTTCAAGCAATGATCTCACTTTCCTATTGTATCCTAAGTTGTTGCGACGCACAATTTTCTAGCATAAAAAAACAGCCTAGAATTTAATCTAGGCTGTTTACTCGGATTATTTACCTTTAATGTAGTTCACACCATCTGCTTTTGGTGCTTCGGATTTACCGATAAAGCCAACAAGCGCTAGGATAGTTAATACATATGGTGCAATTTGTAAGTAAACGTCTGGAATATCTTTGAAGAATGGTAGCGATCCACCGGTAATTGCCAAACATTGCGCAAATCCGAAGAAGATAGCTGCTCCCATTGCTCCAAGTGGGTTCCATTTACCAAAGATCATCGCCGCAAGGGCCATATAACCTTGACCGGAAATAGTTGCGTGTCCGAAATCAAGTGTAAAGGATTGGGCGTATACCGCGCCACCTAGACCACCAAGGATACCAGAAATGATAACCCCTTGGTATCTCATCCAGCGAACTTTGATTCCCATTGTATCTGCTGCAAGAGGATGTTCCCCTACAGAACGAAGACGAAGACCAAAGCGTGTTTTGTAAATAATAAACCAAGAAACAATAGCGAAAATAATCGCTACATAACTCATTACCGGAATGTTTTTGAAGAAAATATCACCAATGACTGGAATATCACTCAAAACAGGAATATCCGGTTTACCAAAGTAGTACTTAATTTGGTCTGTTTGGCCTTTATCGTAAATTACTTTTACAAGGAATAAAGATAGACCTGTTGCTAAAAAGTTAATCGCTACACCACTGATTACGTGGTCAGCGCGGAAATTAATTGTTGCAACGGCATGTACAAGAGAGAATAATCCCCCAACGACCATCGCCGCGATAAGTGATATCCAAGGAGTTAAATTGCCGAAAGTATCTTGGAAAGTAAGGTTAAAGACGATAGCAGAGAACGCTCCCATAACCATCATACCTTCTAGTCCAATATTGACCACACCGCCTCGTTCTGAATAAACGCCCCCGAGAGCAGTAAAAATTAGTGGGCCTGCCATAAGCAGTGTACTAGAAACAATTGTCGCTAAAATGGCTGTCATTCTGCTTTCGCCCCCTTCTTAAATTTTGCCATCGCCCAGCGGATAATGTAGCTGGATGCCACAAAGAAGATAATCAGAGCGATAATTACATTGACCAATTCATTTGGAACGCCTGCAACTGCTGGCATGTTTAGAGCTCCGACTTTCAGCGCACCGAACAAGATGGCAGAGAAGACAATCCCAATAGGAGAACTTCCTCCGAGTAATGCAACGGCAATACCGTCAAAACCTATTCCAGGAGAAGAAGTTAATACATATGCTGTTCCGTATGTTCCAAGACCTTCCATTACGCCACCAAGACCAGCAAGCGCTCCGGCGATAACCATGGAAAAGATGATTGTTTTTTTAACACTCATACCAGCATATTGTGATGCATTTTCGTTAAATCCAACTGCTTCGATTTCATAACCGAAAGTAGTTTTATTTAACATTATCCAAATAATAATTGCGAAACCAAGGGCAATCAATATTCCCCAGTGCAAGGAGGAGTAATCAGTAAGTGATTGTAATAATTCAGATTGTAAGGATGCGGACGCATGAATTTCTTGCGTTTTATCTAAACCATCTGTAAGTAAGTTTTGTACCACGTAGTTGAAAATATAAAGTGCTGTATAATTCAACATAATCGTTACAATAACTTCATTTACACGTAAAGTCGCTTTTAAGATACCTGGAATGAATGCCCAAATCGCACCGAATAACATACCAGTAATAATCGCAAGTGGTAAATGAATCCATTTTGTTAAACCGTCAAAGTTTACTGCGATGATGATTGAACCTAACCACCCCATCAGCATTTGACCTTCTGCACCGATGTTGAAAAGTCCAGCTTTAAATGCCACGGCAACAGACAGACCAACTAAAATATACGGTGTAGCTTGACGAATAGTTTCACCAATATAGAAATTTTCTCCGATAACACCTTGAATCAGAGCTGAATAACCAGCAATTGGGTCATATCCAAAAATAAGCATAATAATCGCACCACAGATAAGTCCAAGGATAACGGCTGTAACTGGGATAACTAATGCTTGAAGTCGTTTAGACATGCTCTTTCTCCCCCATTTCCGCTTCCTGTTTGGATGAACCAGCCATCATTAGGCCAAGTTCTTGCTCCGTTGTTTCTTTCGGATCAACAATAGCAACGATTTTCCCTTCGTAAATAACCGCGATACGGTCACTAACATTCATAATTTCATCTAATTCAAACGACATAAGTAATACAGCTTTTCCATTGTCTCGTTGTTCAATCAAGCGTCTATGAATGAATTCAATTGCACCAACATCTAGTCCACGTGTTGGTTGAGCCGCAATTAAGAAATCTGGATTACGATGTATCTCCCTTGCAATAATCGCTTTTTGTTGGTTACCACCAGAAAGTGATTTTGCTGCTACGTATTCGCTACTTGCACGAACATCATATTCTTGAATTAATTCACGCGCAAAGTCGTACATTGCTTTGTGATTTATGAAACCGCCACTCGAAATAGGTTTTTTATAGTATGTTTGTAAAGCAATATTTTCTCCAAGGGACATTTCGAGTACTAAACCATGTTTATGGCGGTCTTCTGGAATGTGTCCTAAACCAGCTTCCGTAATTTTACGAGGTTTTTTATTTTCAATATGTTCACCGTTTAGAAGAATGCTTCCGCTAGTTACTTTAGAAAGACCTGCAATTGCAGAAATAAGTTCACTTTGGCCATTACCATCGACTCCAGCTATTCCGACAATTTCGCCAGCTCTGACAGTCAAGTTAAGTCCGCGAACACTTTCCACACCGCGACTTTCTTTTACAACTAAATCTTTTACTTCTAGTACGTCTTTACCAGGAGTTGCCTCTATTTTCTCTGTTGTAAAGACAACTTCACGTCCAACCATCAAATTAGCCAAATCTTGTGGTGTTGTTTCCGGAACGTTAACTGTACCCATGCCTTTACCACGGCGGATAACAGTTACTCGGTCACAAACATCCATGATTTCTTTTAGCTTATGTGTAATTAAAATGATGGATTTGCCTTCTTTGATAAGAGAACGCATAATTTGAATTAGTTCTTTGATTTCTTGGGGTGTTAAAACGGCTGTTGGTTCATCAAAAATCAAGATATCTGCACCACGGTAAAGTGTTTTCAGAATTTCCACACGTTGTTGCATACCGATTGAAATATCTCGTACAACTGCATTTGGATCAACGCGCAAGCCGTAACGATCAGAAATTTCTTTAATTTCTTCAATCGCTTTTTTCTTTTCGATAACACCGAGTTTACTTGGCTCTTTACCAAGTATGATGTTTTCTGCAACCGTGAATTTATCCACTAACATGAAATGCTGATGGACCATTCCGATTCCAAGCTCATTTGCTTTGTTCGGGCTATTAATATTTTCTTTTGTACCACGAACACGAATTTCGCCACCATCTGGTTCATATAGACCAAACAAGACATTCATTAGCGTAGATTTTCCTGCGCCATTCTCACCTAACAAAGCATGAATTTCTCCCTGCTTTAATTGTAAGGTAATGTTATCATTTGCTACAAATCCAGAGAATTCCTTCCTGATTCCTAACATTTCAATAACAAAGTCCACTTCTTCACTCCCCTTGTCGTCTGGTTCAAACTGGAAAAACAGCCACACGCGCGATTCTCTCGAAGGACGCCGCCTCTCCCCGTACTTCCTCCCGAAGAAGGTTCCGAGTT
Source organism: Listeria monocytogenes (assembly GCF_013282665.1). Taxonomy (GTDB): domain Bacteria; phylum Bacillota; class Bacilli; order Lactobacillales; family Listeriaceae; genus Listeria; species Listeria monocytogenes_C. Next base: position 2,502,531 of record NZ_CP054041.1, on the reverse strand, counting down.
TTTTATCCGTTTGTTGTTCAATGACTTTTTAGCTTAAATACTTTGGTATGTTGTAAAAACGCGATTTATAATACCATCTATGTACGAAAGTTTACCTTGCATTTTTAAGCTATTAAAAAAGCCATCTCCTTATTTTATTTCTAAATGGCATTCATTGCAATCATAAATTCCAATATACCGATTATTTTCTTTTAGTAAAAGGGTTTACCTATCAAATTAAAACGCTTACAAATTATTTTTTTATGAAAGTCGGTACGTTTAATACCGACTTTCATAAAAGGTTTTACTTCGTTCGTATTACTCCGTTTTTATAACTATAAAATCAAGGTTTTTCTGGAACTTTAATGTCCCCATCAACGATTTTTTGTTTGTATTCTTCAACTTTAGCAAGAACGTCTTTAGAAATATTATCTTGATGTTCAGAAAGCCCTACAGCATCTTTATCAAGACCGTATTCAATTTTAGTTCCGCCAGGGAAGTCTCCAGCTTTTGCACGAGTTGCAAGGTCATCTACAGCGATATCAACGCGTTTGATTTCAGATGTAAGCGTTACATTGTAATCTTTGCCATCGTTTGCTGTAACTTTTCCTTCGTCCCATTGGTCACGGTCAACACCGATTACCCAAACAGCACGGCTAGGATCTTTTTTCTTCAGGTTTTTAGCTTCTGCAAAGACACCGTTACCAGTACCACCAGCAGCATGGAAAATTACATCAACCCCACTTGAATACATGGAAGAAGCAATTTGTTGTCCTTTGTCTGCTTTAGCGAAATCGTTTGCATATTGTACATCAATTTGTGCATTAGGATTAACAGCTTTTACACCAGCAGTGAAACCAGCTTCAAAACGGTCGATAACAGTTCCTTTTACCCCACCAACAAATCCAACTTTATTTGTTTTTGTTGTTAAGCCAGCTACTACACCAACTAGGTAAGAACCATCGTTATCTTTAAATCCAATACTTACTACATTATCACGGTCATCAATTGTGTCATCAACAATAGCGAATTGATTTTTAGGTTTTTGTTTAGAAACTTCTTCAATTGCATCTTTCAGTTTGTACCCAATTCCATAAATTAAATCATAGTCGCTACGAACAGCAGTGTTTAAGTTTGTTTTGTAGTCTGCTTCAGAAGCTGATTGCAAGTAGTTGTAACCATCTGTACCTTTTTCCATGTCGTTAGCTTTACCAAATTTTTGTAAGCCTTCCCATGCTGATTGGTTAAACGAACGGTCATCAACGCCACCAGTATCTGTAACCATTGCTACTGTAAAATCTTTACTGCTCTTATCACCGCTACTTTTTTTATCGTCGCTGCTTGAACCACAAGCACCTAGGATAACGCCAGAAGCAATAATCATTGATAGTGCTAAAGCAAATGTACGCTTTTTCACCTTAAAACCCCTCCCGAGAGATATAATGTTAGTTAGAGCTATCTGTCAAAACAAACATTCAGGCGCGTATTAAAAATTATGTATGGTCCCTTTTTAGGAAAACGCACAAAAACATTTAACGTCTTCTCCAACTGTTCTTAATATAACATGGAAAATAAAATAAATAAATAACCAACTTCATAAATTTTTAATGCAAATGAATTCAGAAAATTAAATTCTATCGGAATCATTCGTTTTTTAGGTAAAGCCTAGGTGGGAGCGCATTAACGTGAAAAAGTAAACAATCAAATTTAGTTGCAATCCCCTTTTATTCCCTTCATAATAAAATGAATGATGAAAGGCGGGATGAAAATGACAAAAATAGGTTTTATTGGCTTTGGAAGTATGGCATCGTTAATTGCGACTAAAATAATTGAAACTGAGGTTGCTGCTCCCGAAGAAATCATTCTTTATTCCAGTTCCGAAAATACACATTTCAAACAATTTTATGCAAAATATCCTACAACCGTATTGGCTAGTAATGAAGCCGAAGTTTTCACAAAAGCCGATCATAGCTTTATTTGCAAGTTGCCTCTTGCGATTTTACCTCTTATGAAAGATTGTGCAGCGGTGTTAACAGCAGATCGTCATGTGATATCTATAGCAGCAGGTGTAACTACTTCAGACATTTTAGAAATCTCTCCTGGATTACAAGTTAGTAAACTAATCCCTTCCCTTACAACAGCTGTCGGTGTTGGAACTACCTTAATTGCGCATGCTGAGACAGTGAACCAAACAAACAGTTCTTGGTTAGAAACGACATTTGAGCATTTTGGTCATGTCATGACTATCCGAGAGGAAAATATGGATATCGCTAGCGATTTAACTAGCTCTTCTCCTGGAATAATTGCTGCTATTTTCGAACAATTTGTGGAAGCTGCTCTCAGAAGATCCTCTCTATCCGATGCAGAAGTTTTTCAAATGATTAATTTTGCTTTAGCTGGGACTTCCAAATTATTAGTAGAGGAAGATTACACCTTTAGTGGCTTAATTGAACGCGTTGCAACAAAGGGCGGTATCACTGCTGAAGGCGTAGAACTTAGCGAGGAGCAGTTACCCCAATTTTTTGACGAACTGCTTGACCGAACACAAACAAAATATGCTTCTAGTAAAAAAGAAATTCAAGCACAAAAACAAGATTTACTTTCATAAAAAAAGGTGGCGATTATTAATCGCCACCTTTTTTATTCGTGCTCTGGATTAATTTCCACGTTTACTCTTCTTGGTTTACTTCCTTCGTGAGGTCCGACTACACCTCTTTGTTCCATTTCATCAATTAACCTAGCTGCGCGATTGTAACCAATGCGGAATTTTCTTTGTAGCATCGAAACGGAAGCTGTCTGCATTTCTACAACAAGCTCTACTGCTTCGTGATACAATTCATCCGTTACTTCTCCTTCGACTTCTGGAATATCATCAGGAATCATTTCTTCGCTATATTGTGCTTTTTGTTGCGAAATAACATAATTAACTACATCTTCTACTTCTGCATCAGATAAAAAGGCACCTTGAATTCGGGTAGGTTTACTAGAGCCAACTGGAAGTAACAGCATATCCCCGCGTCCAAGTAACTTCTCTGCCCCTCCCATATCAAGAATTGTTCTTGAGTCAATGGAACTTGAAACAGCAAAAGCAATCCGAGACGGGATGTTCGCTTTGATTACGCCGGTAATAACATCAACTGATGGGCGTTGTGTTGCGATAATCAAATGTATTCCCGCAGCACGTGCCATTTGAGCAAGGCGAGTAATCGCATCTTCTACGTCATTAGAAGCTACCATCATTAAATCAGCTAACTCATCTACAATGACAACAATAAAAGGCAATTCAGGTTGTTTTTCTTCGTTCAGTTCATTATGTTTTTTCACATACTCATTGTAACCTTGCATATTACGAGTACCAGTATGCGAAAATAAATCATAACGCCGTTCCATTTCCGCAACGACTTTTTGCAATGCTTGGGCTGCTTTTTTAGGATTCGTTACAACTGGTGCGAGCAAGTGTGGAATACCATTATAAACATTTAGCTCTACCATTTTTGGATCAATCATCATCATTTTTACTTCATGCGGTTTGGCACGAAGTAAAATGCTTGTAATAATGCCATTAATACAGACAGACTTCCCGCTACCAGTTGCTCCTGCGACGAGTAAATGAGGCATTTTATCGAGACTGGCCATCATCGCTTCCCCAGAAATATCACGACCAAGTGCTATTTGAAGCTTCTCGTCTGGATTGTTTTTAGGATTATTTTCTAACACTTCACGTAAGGAAACCATGGCTACATTTTGGTTCGCTACTTCAATCCCAATAGCAGATTTCCCTGGAATTGGCGCTTCTATTCGAATATCTTTTGCAGCTAGAGCAAGTGCTATATCATCACTTAAAGAAACAATCTTACTCACTTTAACACCGACAGATGGTTGTACTTCATATTTTGTCACTGCAGGACCAAGATGCACTTGAGTGATTTTTGCTTTCACTCCAAAGCTTTCAAAGGTATCTTCTAATTTTTTTGCGTTCACTTTAATTTGGTCATATTCTTTACTTTGATCCGTTACTTTAGCCGGTGCTAAAATATCGACAGGTGGTAATTGATAAATCTCATTTTCGAACGATTCTTGTTGAAACATTTCTAAATCTTGCTCTTGTTTGGTTGTTTTTTCTTCTACTGGTGCTTTTTCTTGTTCTACTTTGGAGCTAAAGTTAGAGATGATTGGTGGCGCTTTTTCTTCTTGTACGGGTTCTACTACATCTATTACTTCATCGGGCTCAACCTCAACTATTTTCTCGGCTTTCTTTTTATCACGTTTCGCTTTCACTTCTTTGCCTTTTTCGGTCGCAACTTTGCCTTTTGCAAATAAGAAACGAACAAATTCGGCAATTTTGGAGAAAAATTGGCGGATAGAAATACCTGATACAAGGGAAAAACCATAGATAATTAGTAGCGCAGCAATCAAGTTTGTTCCGAGACGATCTAATAAGAAATACGTAACGGAGCTAATTGCAGCTCCAATCATTCCCCCGCCAACAAAACCAACTTGGTTTGGTCTAAATAAATTTTCTAATACTAATTTCCAAGTACTAGAAATAACAGAGGCATTTGCTCCTAAGTTGTGGATAATGAAATACATATGTATATATGTCAAAAAGCCTAAAATAATAAGATAAATACCGACTAATCTTTTGCTAAATAAGTGAGGCATTTTTCTTCTAATCACCATGTACCCACCAAGTATCACGCTACCTGCAAGTAATACATAGCTTAAAAGACCAACAAACATTTCTGCCAGAGCAAAAAAACCGCGACCGACAAAGCCTAATTGTAAAAGCCCGATAACTCCTATTGCTATTAAAATAACCCCTGTTATTTCTAAACGAAAAGAGGCTGATTGTTTCTTTTTTGAACGTGTTGACGATTTTTTACGTCCGCTTGTTTTTTTCTTTTGTGTCGCCATTTCAAGTCCCACCCATTCCTTTTTTGCTTGTTTTATTATAGCACATCTATCCGTTCTGTCGCTCATACTATAGCCCTATTATACAAACAAATGTTTCCTTTCGTCAAAAAACCACATATCCCAAGTAGGAGATATATGGTTTCTGCTTTGTTATAGGTGCGGTGTTTTCGTGTTCATCAGCTTTCCGCCGCGGACTTCTGACATACTTCCCCCGACAGCTAAGAAGGCATCTGGATCTATTTCATCCAGAATAGCTTTCACTTTTACTTCTTCAAATCTTGAGACGATAACGAAAACTACTTTTCTTACATCACCGGAATATCCACCAGTTGCATCTAAGTATGTAACACCTTTTCCAAGTTGTTCCATAATTTCTGCCCCAATTTCCTCGTAATAGCGACTGATAATAAAAGCACTTTTCGATTCATCTACACCTTGAATAACAATATCAATTACTTTGTACGCTAGGAAATACGTAATTAAGGAATACATCGCTCGATCCCAGTTGAACACAAGTCCAGCAACGATAAAAATAACAATATTAATAAACATAATAATTTGTCCTGTTGAAAATGGCGTCCGACCGTTAATAATGATTGAAATGATTTCAGTTCCATCAAGCGCCCCTCCGTTACGAATAACGAGACCTACTCCAAGGCCAAGCGTCATTCCACCAAAAACAGTCGCAAGTAGTAAATCATCTGTCACAGGGTCCATATCATGTAAAACGAGCGTTACAATCGACATGACTGCAATTCCGTACAATGTAAACAGCGCAAATACTTTTCCGATTTTTCGGTAACCTATAATGAAAAACGGAATATTGAGTACAAAAGTTAAAACCCCTAGTGGCAGCGGCGTTAGTTGCGAAATAATAATCGAAATACCAACGACTCCACCATCCAAAATTCGGTTGTTTACAAGGAAAAGTTCCAGCCCAACCCCCATCAAAATAGCGCCAAAGGTAATCATTAAAAACTTATAAACAAACCACTTCAACCTTTTCCTGCGCTCTTGTTTTACTTTTTTTAAAGCTAGTTCTTCCATAAACGATTCATTTATTTGCACATAGCTCACGCCCAATCCTTACTTCATTCTTTATTTTAGGTAATGAAAACAGGATTTGCTTTCATCAACAAAATTTTCGCTTCATATTTAATAAGTATACCATAGCTATTTTGTACTTGTACATATAGTTAACTATAAGAAGCATTTATTTTACAGTTCGCTTACTTGCCAGTCTGAATTTGCTATAGTATAGTATTAATGCGCAAACTTGTGGAGATTTATTCTTACACATGAAATACATTTTGAAGGGTGATAAGATTATGAGTGACTATCAAGTGTTGTTATATTACAAATACACAACGATTGATGATCCAGAAACTTTTGCAAAAGAGCATCTTGCTGCTTGCAAAGAAATGGAATTGAAAGGCCGAATTTTGGTGGCTTCTGAGGGGATTAATGGCACCGTTTCGGGTACAGTAGAAGCAACAAACAAATATATGGATTATATGGCAAACGACGCTCGCTTCGCTGATATGGTATTTAAAATTGACGCGGCTGATGCTCATGCTTTTAAGAAAATGCATGTACGGCCTCGTGCTGAAATTGTTAGTTTAAGTTTAGAAGATGATGTTAATCCTTTAGAAATTACCGGGACTTATTTAGAACCTGCTGAGTTTCGTGAAGCACTGTTGGATGAAGATACGGTTATTTTAGACGCTCGAAATGATTACGAATTTGATATCGGCCATTTCCGCGGCGCTGTTCGTCCAGATATTCAAAATTTCCGTGAGTTGCCAGGATGGATTGAAGAAAATCGCGAGCAACTCGCTGATAAAAAAATCGTCACTTACTGTACTGGTGGCATTCGTTGTGAAAAATTTTCCGGTTGGTTGAAAACAGCTGGTTTTGATGATGTAAGTCAACTTCACGGCGGGATTGCGACTTATGGTAAAAACGAAGAAACCAAAGGGGAACTCTGGGACGGCCAAATGTACGTTTTCGATGAAAGAATTGCGGTTCCGATTAACCAAGTAAACCCTACTATCGTTGGGAAAGATTACTTTGACGGTACGCCTTGCGAACGTTACATCAATTGTGCTAACCCGTATTGCAATAAGCAAATCCTAGCTTCTGTCGAAAATGAGAAAAAATATTTGCGTAGTTGTTCGCATGATTGTCGCGTTCATCCAGCAAATCTTTATACGAAAAATTTATCTAAAGAAGAATTCACTGAACGCCTTCAAGCAATCGATGAAACTTTACCAGAAATGGTTCAATAAATAAAAAACCAGCTTTGCTAAATGAATAGCAGCTGGTTTTTATTTTCTATTAGCTAGTTTGACTAAATCGATTTCTCGTAGTGTGCCCCATTTGGCAAGTTCACCACTTATGATTAATGGCGTTGTTTTTAATTCTGAGATATTTTTCGCATCTGCGAGAACAAATAAGCCACGTAGTTGTTCTTTCCATAACTCTAGTTTTTCGATGGTTTTGGTAACGCCCTCTTTTTTTAGTGAATAAATAATTTGCCCTGCCATACCTACACTATCTGCTCCGAGCGCTAATGCTTTGACGATATCTAACGGGTTCCTAATACCACCTGACGCTAAATAAGCAATCTTTGGCGCATCTCTGTGTTGCATATCTATTAACGCTTGTCCGGTGGAAATACCCCAATCAAGTAAGAAATTATAGGCTTGATCACGGCGACGGTCATTTTCAATTTGGGCAAAGTTTGTTCCACCTTTTCCGGCTAAATCCACGCTTTGAACGCCAACACTTGCTAATCTCGCTACTGTTTCACGCGTCATTCCAAAGCCAACTTCTTTTACAACAACTGGAACTGGCGAAAGCTTGACGTACTCTTCAATTCTAGTTAACCAATGACTAAAAGAACGGTCGCCTTCTTGCATAACTAATTCTTGTGCTGGGTTAATATGAATTTGAAGTGCATTTGCCTCTAACATCTCGATTGCACGAAGTCCATCTGGAAGAGCTACTTCTGGACTAATATTTGCGAGAATCATCCCATTCGGATTGATTTCTCTGACAATTTTATACGTATCTATTAGCGAACTATTTTTTAACGCTGCAGACTGGGAACCAACGGCCATTGGAATAGCTACTTCACGCGCTATTTCAGCAAGTTCAGCATTAATCTTTTTCGTATGCCGACTTCCTCCTGTCATAGCATTAATATAAAACGGGAAAGGCACATTGGCTCCCAAGATAGTCGTGGTTAAATCGATATCTTTCACATTATAGCGCGGGATAGAAGTTCCAACCAGTTGAATATCTTCTAAACTCGACGGCGCTAATTGCTCATTTTGTTTTACTCCAAGAGCCACGTGTTCGTCTTTTCGACGTTCTCTTAATAAGTCATCGTTCTTCTGCATGTGTTAATCCTCCAAATTTCTTTTCGCCTCAAGCAAAGGTTAAAACAGGTTTAAAAATCGTCTCTTTTTCTTCGGAAGTTGGTTGATATACTTCCCCATCAGAAAATAAAATAAGTCCGTGAAATGTTTGAATATCGTCTTCACAGTCCTCGCAGTACTCCACTTCTTCCTCATTCCAAGCAGCAAGCAAACAATCTTTTTTTGTTTGATGATTAGGATAATTACGCAGTAGCTCATCTGCTAACTCTTGATATTTCAGAAAGGCTGCTTCTTTATCTGAAAAAGCAAAGTCGGCTTGAATGGAAGTTTCCCACTCCTCAAAAAACCACCAAGGCTCATATTCGCCTTTAGTTAGATAGACATTCCATTTTGTCATATCAAAAACTCCCAACAGTAAATATAATACACTTATTATAGCATAAGCTTTCTTTAAATACTGGAATGCAAATTTTTGAAAGTAATGCTAAAAAAAGATACACTAGTAATAAGGAAAAATAAAAGGAGTTGGTTTCGCCATGGCTAGAGATACAGCGATTTTGAGAGTAACTGGATTTGTGCAAGGTGTCGGATTTCGTTATACGACTAAACACGTCGCTTACAAATATGATATTAGTGGAACAGTAAAAAATTTAGATGATGGTTCCGTTGAAATCCATGCAATTGCGGAAGAAGAAAACTTAAATAAATTTATTGATGCTATCAAAAAAGGACCATCACCTGGTTGTCGTATCGAACATGTATACATTTACAAAGGTGCGCCCGTAGAAGAACGAAAAACGTTTGACATCGTTTACTAAAATCCCAAAAATAGTAGTTGTGCTATAGCTCTTTTTGCATTATAGTTAATGAGTACTAAAACCTAGAAAGGAGCGAATGCGTGGCATGATTTCCATTTTACAAATTTTACTTGAACCAGAATTCATTTCACTCACAGTAACGTTTTTATTAATGTTGACGATTTTCAGTTATTGGTCAGCCATTACATTATTAAAACCGAAAATGGTGCTACCCGCTGACGCTATCTGCTTAAAGCAAGTAAAGATTTCACTTCGAGCACAAATTGATGTAACCTCACCTAATTTTGTTATTAATTGGTTGGCTATAACTCGGAAATGTAGCGCTATTACTGATGACGAAGACAGTTTTTCATTTTCCAACGTATGAATCGACTATTTTACTATTTAGGAGGAAAATGAAACATTGAAAAAGAAAAATATTATTTTAATTAGCGTTTTACTTGGTGCTCTACTATTACTTACAGGTTGTAGTATGGACCCGTCACAAAATACAGATGGTTTTTTTAGCACTTATTTGGTACAACCATTTACTAGTTTTATTATGTTCGTTGCATCCTTTGTTGGAGATAATTACGGGGTTGCGATTATTATCACGACGTTACTTATCCGTGCACTAATTATGCCACTAAACTTACGTACTGCTAAAGCTCAAATGGGTATGCAATCCAAAATGGCCGTTGCCAAACCAGAAATTGATGAAATTCAAGCTCGACTAAAACGCGCTACATCGAAAGAAGAACAAGCAACTATTCAAAAAGAAATGATGGCCGTTTATTCTAAGTATAATATCAATCCGATGCAAATGGGTTGTTTACCGTTACTTATTCAAATGCCGATTTTGATGGCTTTCTACTATGCTATTCGTGGATCGTCCGAAATTGCTAGCCACACATTCTTATGGTTTAATTTAGGTTCGTCGGATATGGTGCTTGCAATTATCGCCGGACTTGTCTATTTAGCACAATACTTTGTTTCCATGATTGGTTATTCACCAGAACAGAAGAAACAAATGAAAATTATCGGTTTAATGTCTCCTATTATGATTTTATTCGTATCCTTCACAGCACCTTCCGCTCTAGCGTTATACTGGGCTGTCGGCGGGCTCTTCTTAGCAGGTCAAACATTACTAACGAAAAAACTTTACATGAATAAACATCCAGAAATTAAAGTAATGGAACAAGAAGAAAAAGAATTCGAGCAAATCGTGGAAGAACAAAAGAAAGAAAAATAAAAGAAACCGCAACCTCCTCATAAGGTTGCGGTTTTTCTATTTGGATTTCGGTTCAATGTAAGGAAGTGTAATTTTTATCGTTGTACCTTTATCTGGCTCACTAACCGCATTAATCGTTCCTAAATATCCTTCGACTAATTGTTTAGCAATCGCAAGTCCGAGGCCATTACCACCTTTTTCACGACTCCTAGCTTTATCCACACGATAGAAACGATTAAATATCTTATCAATTTCTTCTTGTGAAATGCCTTCCCCGTAATCACGCACATCAATATGGATTTGCTTTTGTTCTTTATAGACATGCATATCCACTTCGGTGCCGTCACCTGAATACTTCACGGCATTATCCATAATAATAATTAAGATCTGTTCTAAATGATTATGCTGAATAAGCGCTCGTAAATCAGTATCATCTTCTTTTAAGGTAAACGTGAAATTTTCATACATGACTTCAAAATTACGTCTTACTTGTTCCACCGTTGCATTAACATCGGTAATTTGTAATTCTTTTGTTTGTGAAATTTGTTCCGCTCTTGATAAATCGAGCATTTCTTGTACTAATTTTTTCATGCGTTCTAATTCCGTTAACGAAGCGTTTAATGATTCATCAAGTACAGCCGGATCATCTTTTCCCCAACGAGTGAGTAGTTTCAAATGACCTTCCATAATTTGCACTGGTGTACGCAATTCATGAGAAGCATCCTCTACAAATTGCTTTTGCTGTTCAAAACTAGTTTCGATTCGCGTCATCATATCATTAAAAACAACGGTCAATTCGCCAATTTCATCGCGAGAATTGGTTTTCGTCTCGATTCGTTTTTGGAAACCATTTTTACGGATATCATTCATTGTTCGAGCTAGGCGAGTCAGTGGATTTAAAAAGTTTTGTGCTAGTAAATAGCCGAGCATCCCACTAATAAAGAGCGCCACTGCCCCAAGTAAAATCATTGTAACAAGAAGCCGATCCATCATCCGATTATAGGAAGTGAGCGGATTTACCACCTGCGCGTAACCAATCACTGTCGTATTGTCATCTGCTACAATTGGCATTTGCGCCGTCATCATCTTCTGTCCATCAATCGTTGGTTTATTCATAATAAACTTGTCTGTCCCACTAACAAAATACTGCGAAAAATCAATGCTAGTAATATTTTGATTTCTTGAAAAATAATACTTATTAATAAAATGGCCGTCTTTATCATACAGATTAATTACTTGATCTTGTAACTTGCGATTCACCGTTTTGTCGTTATTAAATAAATACTTAATTTCCTCATTGTCGGTCAAATCTTGATTAGTTAATGTGCTCGTTGTTGCTAGAAGCAGTTCTTTTACTTCTGGTTCTTCTTCATTTAGCAACATTTGCCCAATTCCTTGGTAAATGGCATAGGAAAACAAGAAAAATGTTAGAAAAATGGCTGCACTAGCTCCAAAAGTCCATTTAAATTTCAAAGAACGACTTTTTAAGGAAAATGGGCTAGTCGTCATGTACGCATCACATACCCTGTCCCGCGAACTGTTTGGATATAACTTTCTTCGTCAGGATGATCAATTTTATTCCGTAAGTAACGAACATACACATCCACTACATTCGTTTCAACTTCTGTTTCATAGCCCCATACTTTATTAAGTAAAACTTCACGTGTAAGAACGATATTAACATTTTCCATCAATGTAAGTAAAAGTTCGTACTCTCGTTTTGTCAGGTCAATAATTTCTTCATCGCGTTTAACAATCCGATTTTCTTTTTCAACGATTAAGTTGCGGTACTGTAGTGTGGTTTGTTTCGCAGATTGTTCCGCATTTTCAACCCGGCGTAACAGTGAACGAAGGCGTGCAAGTAATTCTTCAATAGCGAAAGGTTTGACAATGTAATCATCGGCTCCGTGATCTAGTCCGGATACACGGTCGATAACAGAGTCACGTGCAGTTATCATAATAATAGGTGTTTGTTTCACTTGGCGCACACGGCGACAAACTTCTACACCGTTTAAATGCGGCAACATTAAATCAAGTAAAATAGCATCCCATTCTTCATTAAGTGCGAGTTCTAGTCCTGCACGTCCATCATTAGCAACCGCTGTTTCATAATTTTCATGTTGTAGCTCGAGTTCGATAAAGCGTGCTAAGTTTTTTTCATCTTCTACGATTAATATTCTATTCATTTGGCCTAACCCTCTCTTTCGGTCATTACACTATATTCCTATTACTATTGTAACGAACTTTAGCTCAAAAACAACTAATAACAGCGCATAAATAGATATTTTCATTATTTTTTAGCACTTTACCATGATTTACTAATTCAACTCTCATAAAAAAGGCACCCACTCGTTAAAGTGGATGCCTTATCTTCCATCAATCTTCTACTTGTGGCCATTCTGTATGGAATACACCAGGTTTGTCAACTCTTTCATACGTATGAGCGCCAAAGTAGTCGCGTTGTGCTTGGATTAGATTTGCGGATAATACCTCTGAACGATAGCTATCGTAGTAGCTAATTGCTGCAGTGAATGTTGGAACTGGAATTCCAGCTTTTACTGCTTCTGCAACAACTGTACGAAGGTCGCCTTGGTAGTTATGTGCAATATCTTTGAAATATGGATCTAATAATAAGTTTTTAAGATTTTTATCTTTATTATAAGCATCAGTAATTTTTTGTAAGAAACGAGCACGGATAATACAACCAGCGCGGAAAATTTTCGCGATTTCGCCGTATTGTAAGTCCCAATCGTTTTCTTCACTAGCTGCTCTCATTTGTGCAAAACCTTGTGCATAAGAGGCGATTTTACTGAAGTAAAGCGCGCGACGAACAGATTCAACAAATGCTTTTTTGTCGCCTTCAAAACGATAATTAGATGGGCCAGATAAAACAGTACTTGCATAAACGCGTTCATCTTTAAGTGCAGAGATGTAACGAGCAAATACAGATTCTGTAATTAAGGAAAGTGGAACACCTAAGTCAAGTGCGCTTTGGCTCGTCCATTTACCAGTTCCTTTTTGACCAGCTTTATCAAGAATAACATCGACAATTGGTTTGCCTGTTTCTTCGTCTTTTACTTTTAGGATATTTTTAGTGATCTCGATTAAATAGCTATCAAGTTCGCCGTTATTCCATTCTTCAAATACGTCCGCAAGTTCATCGTGGCTTAATCCACCAATTTCTTTCAAAATAGTGTAAGCTTCTGCGATTAATTGCATATCGCCGTATTCGATACCATTATGCACCATTTTAACGTAATGTCCGGCACCATCAGGACCAATATAAGTCACACATGGTTCTCCGTCTGCAACTGCAGCAATTTCACGTAAAATAGGGGCTACAAGGTCATATGCCTTGCGTTGACCACCTGGCATGATGGAAGGACCTTTAAGTGCGCCTTCTTCTCCGCCTGATACACCAGTTCCGATGAAGTTAAACCCTTCTTCACTTAGTTCTTTATTACGACGAATCGTATCTTTGAAGAAAGCATTACCACCATCAATTAAAATATCGCCTTCGTTTAAGAAAGGTTTAACTGCTTCAATCATCATATCTGTAGCATCGCCAGCTTTTACCATAATAAGGATACGGCGAGGCACTTCAAGAGATTCGACAAATTCCTCTAAACTATAAGTTGGTACTAATTTTTTGTCCGCATTTTCTTCCATAACTGCTTTCGTTTTTTCAGTGGAGCGGTTAAAGATAGATACTGTATGACCGCGGCTTTCAATGTTTAGAGCCAAGTTACGACCCATAACGCCCATTCCTATAACGCCAATTTCTTGTTTTGCCATTTTGCACTTCTTCCTTTCCGGTTTATTAAGGCAGAAAAATCTGTCTTACTTCAACATGACACATAAAAGTATCAACATCATTTACTATATCAAAGAATTGCTTCTTGGACAATGAATCAATCCGAATTATTTGACTTTTTTTCACTAATTTAGCTTTCTAAGGAGAATTTTCTCGTTTTTTGCGGATTCTGCTAGGTCAATGACAAGTTGTGTAAGTTTTTCTAACTGCTCAATTGACACTGTTTCTTTTGGCGAGTGCGCGTTTTCGTATCCCGCTGACAATAGCATGGTTGGAATCCCTTTTTCATTCAGCACATTCGCATCCGTACCACCGTCTAGCCATATTTCGCGCGGTTCTAACGATTGTTTTTTAGCGGCTTTTTGGAAAATATTCATTAGTGGGTGCTTGGAACGAATTTGATAGCCTTCATAAATTAATTTTGTATCATGCGTCAAAAGAGCACCATATTTCTCACAAGTTTGCGCAAATTGTTCTCTAATCGTCTCGATATGCAAAAGTGCCTTTCGAAAACTTGCTGCTGATGTAAAAAGTACTTCTAATTGCGCATCTTGTTGATTTTCGTCATTTATCCCACCGGAAAACGATTGAATTTCCCATTTGTTTTCCCGGTCAATCTTACCTGGTCGTGTGGCATGTAGCGCCATTCTAGCAATCGAAATCGGTGACATCTGCGCTGCCTCAGAACTTGCGATAGTAAATTCTAATGCAACTAATGTATTTGCCTGTAGCTGATAATTTCCAACTTCACCTGGTGCATCTAAACAGTAACCATAAGCCGCTGTAATCTGTTCTTCTGGAAATAAACGCATTCCAATCATACCGAGTTCTTCTTTCGTCGTGAAAATAAATTCGATTTCCCCGTGAGGTGTCTGTTCCACACTAAAATAATCGATAGCTGCTAGCATTGCCGCCACAGCGGTTTTATCATCTGCACCTAATGAAGTACCTTCTGCTGCTGTAAATATGCCTTGGTCAATTTGAAAAACTGGTGTTCTTGCATTCGGATGCGTATCCACATGGCTACAGAAAAAAATCGTTGGAAACTTCTCTTTAGTCGCGGGGATTCGTGCAATTAAGCCATAGTTTTCGTCTAAACTATATTCGATATTTAATTTCGTTAGATGTTTTTTTATGTAAGTTAAAATGGCTGTTTCCTTTCCAGAAACGGACGAAATTTGGATTAATTCGGTAAAATATTTTTTAACATTGGACATCATTTTTTCACCTACATTCTTCCTATTTGCCTAAAAAAATCCATAAAGGACTTGAAATTTGTTTTAATTATAAGTAAGATGTATATATCTGAAATGCTTTATGAGAGGAGTTTTCTTCCGCATGACTAATAAAAAAGTAGTTCGCGTTGTCGTTATTTTAATGCTAATCGCGATTGTATTATCTAGTGTTTTAACCGGGGTATTAATGTTTTTATAAATATCCGACGTCTGAGCCAATTTGGTTCAGGCTTTTTTTATTTTTTCTCAAAAAAAAGAGCAGCACCCGAAAGTACTACCCAAGACATCTAGGGAGTTTAGGGGTATGGATCTAGATGTACTAAACAATACCCGCTAAACCTAGATTAAAACATTTTTAATACAATGCTGTATTTTCTTTGGAAATCTTTTCGACGTTGGCTTTAATTGCTTGTAGGAATTTACCTGCTAGTAGGCCGTCTAAAATACGATGATCGATGGATAGACATAGGTTCACCATATCTCGTACAGCAATCATATCGTCAATAATGACAGGACGTTTCACAATGGATTCCACTTGAAGAATTGCTGCTTGTGGGTGATTAATAATCCCCATTGATTGAACAGAGCCAAATGAACCAGTACTATTCACCGTGAAAGTACCACCTTCCATATCGGCTTGGCTTAGTTTACCATTACGCGCTTTTCCAGCAAGTTCGCTAATTTCGCGAGCAATGCCTTTAATGGATTTTTCGTCCGCATTTTTAATAACTGGAACGTACAATAAATCACCAGCTGCAATCGCAATCGAAATATTGATATTCACGTGCTCAATAATTTTATCGCCTGCCCATGTGCTGTTAAGTTGCGGGAATTCTTTCAACGCTTGTGCAACGGCTTTGATGAAAAAGGCGAAATAGGTTAATGAATAACCTTCTTCTTTTTTAAAGCTGTCTTTCACTGCATTACGATAGCGAACAAGACCTGTTGCATCCACTTCCACCATCATCCAAGCGTGCGGAATCTCTTGTTTGCTTACGCTCATATGTTTTGCAATGGCTTTTCTTACGCCATTGATTGGTATTTCTCTGTCACCTGCTGCTGATCGTACAGGAGCTGGTGTAACGGTTTTTTCTTGCGGTGCACTTTGACTTTGCACTTCAGGTTTAGTAGCTACTGGTCCGTTTTCAATGACTTGAAGCAAGTCTTTTCTTGTAATTCGGCCACCTTTACCTGTGCCTTCTACAGTGGCTAAATCGATATTGTTTTCACCGGCAATTCGTAGTACCGCTGGAGAAAATCTTCCGCTAGCTGGTGCTTCTGCTAGTTTCACTTGTTTTATTTCTTGTTTTTCTGGCGCTTTTGTTTCGGTTTGTTCTACTTCAGCTACAGGTTCCGAACTTCCTGCATCTGCTGTTTCAATTGTACAAATAACTTCGCCCACTTCAAGCGTTTCGTCTTCTTCTGCTAAAATTTCTTTAATTGTTCCGCTAAAAGAAGATGGGATTTCCGCTGTTACTTTGTCGGTTAGTACTTCTGCGATAGCATCATATTTTTCAACTGTATCGCCTGGTTTAACTAACCATGAACTAATCGTTCCTTCTGTTACACTTTCCCCTAATTTGGGCATGGTGATTTTTTCAACTGCCACGAGTCTTCACTCCTTTAATTTAAAACGGGTCTAAAATTCCGCTAATTCTTTCATTGCATCCGCCACTTTATCTGGATTAATCATAAAGTGTTTTTCCATCGTTGGAGCAAAAGGCATCGCTGGGGTATCTGGTCCTGCGAGTCTAGCAATCGGTGCATCTAAATCAAATAGACAATGTTCCGAAATAATTGCCGCTACTTCACTAATAATACTTCCTTGTTTATTATCTTCCGTAACAAGAAGTACTTTACCAGTTTTTTTCGTTGCTTCGATAATCGCTTCTTGGTCTAATGGATAAATCGTACGTAAATCCAGAATATGCGCTTCGACACCTTCAACGGCTAAACGTTCCGCAGCTTGTTGAGCAAATTGAACAGCAAGTCCATAAGTAATAACTGTAATATCATCGCCTTCACGAACGACATTTGCTTCGCCGATTGGTACGATATAATCTGTTTCTGGTACTTCGCCTTTTAGCAAACGATAAGCACGTTTATGTTCAAAGAAAAGTACTGGATCGTTATCACGAATCGCTGCTTTTAAAAGTCCTTTCGCATCATATGGTGAGGAAGGAACAACAATTTTCAAACCTGGTTGTCCAAAGAATACTTTTTCAACAGATTGTGAATGGTAAAGTGCTCCGTGTACCCCGCCGCCAAAAGGTGCGCGAATAACCATCGGGCAAGACCAATCGTTATTAGAACGGTAGCGAATTCTGGAAGCTTCTGAAATGATTTGGTTGACAGCTGGCATAATAAAGTCAGCAAATTGCATTTCTGCAACTGGACGATAACCATACATCGCCGCGCCAATTCCTACTCCGGCAATCGCGGATTCAGCAAGTGGAGTATCAAGCACTCGGTCTTCACCAAACTCATCATATAAACCAGCAGTCGCTTTAAAAACGCCACCTTTTTTACCTACATCTTCTCCTAAAATAAATACTTTATCGTCGCGCTCCATTTCTTCTTTAAGCGCCATGGTTATTGCATCAATATATGAAATGACTGGCATTCAAATTCCCTCCTAATCAGCTATTCGCTTCTTCATCGTATACATAAAGTAAAGATGATTCTGGTTCAGCGTATGCTGCACTTTCCGCATAATCGGTTGCTTCGTTAACTTCTTTCGCAATGTTTTTTTCGATTTCAGCGATTTTTTCTTCTGTTAAATAACCTTCTTCCAGTAATTCCGCTTGGAAAATTTTCAGTGGATCTTTTCCTTTCGCTTCGTCAACTTCTTCTCTGGAACGATAACTACTATCGTCATCATCGGAGGAGTGTGGTGTAAATCGGTAAGAAACTGTTTCAATTAAAGTAGGTCCCTCGCCGTTTCTTGCACGATCTGCTGCACGTTTAAATGCCGCGTATACTTCTCCCATATTCGTTCCATCCACGCGTTCACCAGGGATGCCGTAACCAATTGCTCGGTCGGATAGTTTTTCTGCGGCATATTGTTTCGATGCTGGAACGGAAATAGCATATTGGTTATTGTGAATCACGAAAACAACTGGCAACTTATGTACAGATGCAAAGTTGATTCCTTCGTGGAAATCACCTTGGTTAGAAGATCCTTCACCGGTTGAAGCATAAATCGCAATCTCATCACCAGCCATTTTCGCTGCAAGTCCAATCCCTGCTGCGTGCGGGAACTGGGTAGTTACAGGCGAACTTTGAGTGACAATGCGGTTTTCTTTTTGACCAAAGTGGGCTGGCATTTGACGTCCGCCAGAGTTTGGATCTTCCGCTTTAGCAAACGCGGATAACATAATATCTTTCGCTGTCATCCCGAATGCAAGAACCACTGCTAAATCACGGTAATATGGTAATGCATAATCTTTATCTAAATCAAAGGCAAACGCAGCACCAATTTGTGCCGTTTCTTGTCCTTGTCCAGAAATAGTAAAAGGAATTTTCCCAGAACGGTTCAGCAACCACATACGTTCATCCAGTCTTCTTGCCATTAGCATCGTTTCATACATTTTAATTAATTTATCTTCTGTTAAACCTGCTTCTTTTAAAGTCATTTTTGTTCCTCCTTTAAAGCTGTATTAACCGTGAATTGCATTGCCATCCACAGCAAGGGCAGCTTCTCTAAAACTTTCTGATAAAGTTGGGTGCGGGTGAATGGTGTTACCCACTTCCCACGGTGTTGCATTTAAAACTTGTGCTAAAGCGGCTTCGCTAATCATGTCCGTTACGTGCGGTCCAATCATACTGACGCCTAAGATATCATCTGTTTTTTTATCTGCAATAATTTTAATGAAGCCATCTGATTCTCCGTAAACGAGTGCTTTCCCGATACCACGGAAGAAAAATTTGCCTTTTTTCACTTCATGACCACGTTCTTTTGCTTGTTCTTCTGTGATGCCGACACTTGCGATTTCTGTAGAAGTATAGATACAGCGGGGAACTAAGTCGTAGTCAAGTTTTCCAGCCGCTTTTCCGGCAATATGGTTGGCGGCAATCGTTCCTTCTTCCATCGCAACGTGCGCAAGTTGGATTGTTGGAATGCAATCACCAATCGCGTAGATATGGCTTTCTTTTGTTTGATAAAAATCATTTACTTGGATAAAGCCGTTTTCGGTCGTGATATCGGTGTTTTGTAAACCGATATTTTCTGTATTAGCTGAACGACCGACAGAAACGAGTATTTTGTCTGCTGCGAAAGTTTGTTCTTCGCCTTTAATGATTGCTTTAATTTCCACACCAGTATCCGTTTTTTTATAACTAGCTGCTTGAACTTCAGCAGATGTATGCATATTTAATTTTTTCTTTTTATAAAGTCTTGTTAGTTCTTTTGCTACTTCTTTATCTTCTGTTGGTAAAATTCGGTCCGCATATTCTAGCACGGTAACTTCTACGCCAAAATCATGCATCATGGAAGCCCATTCCATTCCGATAACTCCACCGCCAACGATAATAATTGATTTTGGTAAAGTTTCTAGGTTTAGCGCGCCGTCGGATGATAAAACATTTTCTTCATCAATGCTTAAACCATTTAATGTGCGCGGTTTGGAACCTGTCGCGATAATTAAATTTTTAGGAATGAGCATTTCATTTTCAGAGCCGTCTTCAAATTCGACTGAAACTGTACCAGCTGTTGGTGAAAAGATAGATGGCCCTAATATCGTTCCCGTTCCTGCAAACAAGTCAATTTTACCTTGTTTAAATAATTGATGGATTCCTTTTTCTAATTGATCGACTATTTGTTGTTTTCTTTCTTGTGCTTGTAAAAAATTGATTCCAGCAGTTCCTTCTACAGAAATACCAAATTCACTTGCTTTTTTTACTGTTTGCAGAACTTCCGCTGAACGTAATAACGCTTTCGTTGGAATACATCCACGGTGAAGACACGTTCCACCAACTTTCCCTTTTTCAACGACGGCTACTTTTTGGCCATTCTTAGCTGCTTGAATAGCTGCGACGTACCCGCCAGTTCCTCCACCAAGAATAACGACATCATATTCTGTTGCCACATTATCTCCTCCTTTTAGTACTCTTTTTCTTTCTCAAGACCAGCGAGTACGCGTTGTACACCGCTATTTAATGCTTCTAATTCATCTTCTCCAGGTTCTATAATTACGCTGGTTATCCAGTTTGTTTGCTCAATAATTTTGCTTGTAAAAAGGTCACTTCTCGCAAGCCCCCCAGTTAAAATAATAGCGTCAATACTCCCTTGCAAGACAACAGAGCATGCGCCAATTTCTTTGCTAACTTGATAAGCCATGGCATCAAATGCTTCAATCGCTTTCACGTCACCTGCTTGTACTTTTGCTTCGACCTCTAGCATACTGTTGGTTCCTAAGTAAGAAATCATCCCACCACGACCGACAATAAGTTCATGCAGTTCACGTTTCGTCCATTTCCCGCTAAAACAAGCTTCTAAAAACTCATTCATCGGAAGGGAACCGGATCGTTCCGGACTAAATGGCCCATCCCCATCTAAAGCATTATTCACATCCACTACTCTTCCTTGTCGATGAGCAGCAACGGAAATTCCGCCACCAAGATGCGCAATAACGAAATTCATCTTTTCATAATCATTTCCTAGCTCTTTGGCGATTTTTCGTCCTGCTGCTTTGTGATTTAATGCGTGAAAAATACTTTTTCTAGCAACAAAAGCATTACCAGATATTCTTGCTATTTCCTGCATTTCATCTACAACTACTGGATCTACAATGAAGCTTGGTATCGTTAGTTCATCTGCGAGTTTTTTTGCAAGCATTGCCCCTAGATTCGAAGCATGCTCTCCGTATTTATTTTCTTTTAAATCATCTATCATTTTTTCTGTAACCATATATGTACCGCCAGCAACTGGTCGAAGTAAACCACCTCTTCCAACTACCGCTTGTAAATTTTTTACATTATAACCGTGTGCATCCATCACTCGACGTAGAACTTGCCACCTAAAATCAAATTGTTCCTGTACGTTATTAAAGTCGGCGAGTTCTTGCATTGTATGTCTGACAGTTTCTTCAAAAAGTACTTTATCGCCTTGGTAAACAGCGAGTTTTGTAGACGTGGAACCAGGATTTATGGTTAAAACATCAAAAGACATTTGCTTTCCTCCAAATTTAATTGTGAAAAATGCAGTAGGTTATCATTTTCCCATGGACTATTGTAACACGTAGGCTGTAATCAAATAAAAGCCTTTGCATTCAGATTGTTAAAGTCCGTCTATTCACATTATTTCATCATTTCCCAACTAGTCTTACAGTTAGTATAAATGACGCTAATTTGTTTTCGGGTGTATCGTTTCTCGAGGAAATCACAATTGGTACTTTCGCCCCGACAACCGCACTGCCAACCCTCGCTCCAGCAAAATATACTAACGATTTATAGAGTGCGTTTCCTGTTTCAATATTAGGAACGATTAATATATCTGCTTCTCCCGCAGAACTATCCGTAATTCCTTTATGGAGAGCCGCTTCTTTGGAAATAGCTACATCAAGAGCAAGTGGACCCGAGACAGCTATTGTGTTAGCAAAATGCTGCACTACTTCCTGTGCGTCCACTGTTGATGGCATTTTTGCTGTCACTTCTTCCACCGCACTAAGTAACGCAATTTTAGGGTTAGTGATGCCTATTTGATGTGCTACGGCTACGGCATTTTCTGTGATAGCGATTTTCTCTTTTGTTTTGGGCGCTACGTTCATGGCACAATCAGTTATTAATAATGGTTTGTGATACGTTGGAATATCGAAAATGGCAATTTGACTCAATAATTGGTTTGTACGAAGGCCATTTTCTTTTTTTAATACGTGATGCATCAATGTAGCAGTTGGAATAAACCCTTTTACTAAAATATCTGCTTCTTTATTTTTTACCGCTAAAATGGCGCCTTGTGCTGCGGCTTCAGCGGTATCTGTTTGAATCCATGTAACGTTTTCATTCGCGGTTAACGTTTTGTCTTCCTTCTTGCCAAATAAAAGAAATTTACCTAAATTTTGGTTTAATGCAAGACGAATCGTTTCGAGCACAACTTCATCATCTGCTCCTGCTACGGCGAAAACAAATGAACTTGTTTCTATTACATCTGAAAAAAATCTACTTTTTGTCATAAAAATAACTCCTTTATCGCACAAAAAAGCCGCATTTCGAATTAGTAGTTGTTTTTATGACCAGGTAATAATTTTCTACCTTATTCATTTTAAGCAAAAACTATTCGATATGCAAGCAATTTCGTTTTTTTAATACGTTTGTTTTACTTTTTCCGCTTGTTCAATCATTTCTTTTGCATGTTGTTTAGTTAATTCGGTAACTTCTATTCCAGCAATCATTCGACTGATTTCTTCTACTTTTTCTTCCCCTTTAAGCACTGTAACGGAAGTTGTGGTCCGTTTGTTTTGAACTTTTTTCGTAATGTAGTAGTGGTGGTTCGCCATTGCTGCGACTTGAGGCAAATGGCTAATGCATAGTACTTGCGAGCCAACTG
The DNA here is from genome assembly GCF_013282665.1 of Listeria monocytogenes. Classification (GTDB taxonomy): domain Bacteria; phylum Bacillota; class Bacilli; order Lactobacillales; family Listeriaceae; genus Listeria; species Listeria monocytogenes_C. The sequence goes on along the minus strand of NZ_CP054041.1, from coordinate 2,479,632 downwards.
AAACAGCATAGATTTTTTCTGCAATCGCTTGACCAACGCGACCACTTACACCAGTATCTACTTCATCGAAAATAATCGAGGTGATTCCTTGATGCCTAGAAAAAATGGTTTTTAATGCTAACATCATTCTAGATAACTCCCCACCAGAAGCGATTTTTGCTAATGGTTTTAACGGTTCACCCGGGTTGGTTGACATATAGAAAACAACGCTATCTTGTCCTGATTCTGTTAGTTCCATTTTATTTGCTTCAAAGCGTACACTAAAAATAGCTTTCTCCATATATAAATGATTTAATTCTTGTTTGATTTGCTTTTCTAACGTAACAGCCGCTTTTTTACGTATTTCCGTTAGTGTATTCGCCTGTTTTGTTAGTTCTGCTTTAAGTGTTGCTAATTTGGTCTCTAAATGCCCGACATGTGATTCACTATCTGTCAGTTTTTCCATTTCGTTGCTTATTTCTTGTTCGTATTGAATGATATCTTCAATGGTTTTGCCGTATTTGCGTTTCAATTGATTTAAATCATTCAAACGTGATTCAATTTGGTTAAGTTCTTCTGGTTGGAATTCGAGCTGATCAAGTGATTGTCTAATTTGGCTCATGCTATCTTCTAACATATAATAACTAGAAGAAATGGCCTCGCTAACTGCTTTATAATCCGTATGAATACTTGCTGCAGCTTCCATTTGGCGCATCGCTTCACCAACAAATTCCAGCCCACCAGGCTCCCCTTGAATCGCCGCATAAGCTCCTTGTAAATTTTCGTTAAGTTTTTCAAAATTGGCTAAAATATTTTTTTGTTCTAACAAACGATCTTCTTCACCAGCTTGCAAATTGGCATTTTCGATTTCCTGTTGTTGAAAACGGAGCATATCAAGACGTTGCGCTAATTCTCGCTCATTCTTTGTCCAATTTTGCCACTCTTTCTCGATTGTTTGATATTCTTTGAAATTAGTTTGGTACTTGGTTAATGCTGGCTTGATTTTGTCAGAAGCGAAACGATCAAGTAAGGATAAATGAAACTCCTCATTCATTAATTCCTGATGTTCATGCTGACTGTGGATATCTATTAATTTCGAGCCAATTTGGCGCAAGAGAACTGTAGTTACAAGCTTGCCATTAATTCGGCAACTATTTTTCCCCGAGCGAAACAGGCTGCGTTCTAGTACAACCATATCATCCGAAGCATCTATCCCATTTTCTATTAAAGCATTTCGGCAAGCAAGGTTATCCTCTGCTAGCGCAAAAAGCCCTTGAAGTTCTAAACGTTCTTCTCCATGACGGATAAAATCAGCTGATCCGCGTCCGCCAACAAGAAGACCAAGCGCATCAATAATAATTGATTTACCAGCGCCGGTCTCCCCCGTAAGTACCGTCATCCCTTCTTGAAAAGTTAAAGAAAGCGATTCGATGATAGCAAAGTTTTTAATTGTCATTTCTTGAAGCAAAATCTTTCACCTCCAACAAATTTTAAAGCATATCTATAAAACGATCTGTTAATGTTTTCGCATTTTCTTCCGAGCGACAAATAATTAAACAAGTGTCATCTCCACAAATAGTTCCAGCTTTTTCTGGCCAGTCCAAGTTATCGATTAATGCACCAACCGAGTTCCCATTTCCTGGCATTACTTTTAAAATAATCATAAATTGCACGTTATCAATGCCAATAAAGCAATCAATCAAAGCGCGTTTTAATTTTTGATGTGGGTTAAAACTATTATCGGCAGGTAGACTGTATTTGTAACCACCTGTTTGTGTTGGAACTTTGACAAGATGAAGTTCTTTAATATCACGGGAAACAGTTGCCTGGGTGACTTTAACATCGCGTTCTAACAGAAGTTCTACTAAATCTTCTTGCGTGTCAATCTCATTAGATGTAATCAATTCTCGAATAATAATATGACGATGACCTTTATTCATTCCTTCTTCACCTCACGATAATTTTCTACTTACATCTTATCCGAAAAAACGCATAAAGTCACGGATTTAGTGCAAATTTATGCAAGAAAAGTTTCTTTAATACTTTATACACCGAAAATACATCTCGAAATGAGCCAAATGGCACGGTAAAAGCAAAAACCGGAAAACATCGCTGCTTTCCGGTATACATTATTTATCTAATTTAGTATGTGCTTTGGCAATAAGTTTTGTAATTGCATCAGGTTCTAAGTGGCTTGTTCCTTTTTCTTCGCCAGTCCATTTAAGATGCGCGATAAATTCGATGTTTCCTTCCCCGCCTGTTATAGGTGAAAAATCAAGTCCCATCAAATCATAACCATTATCGAGCGCAAATTGAACAATATTTTCAACTACCGATGTGTGTACTGCTGGGTCACGGATGATTCCTTTTTTACCAACTTGCTCTCGACCTGCTTCAAATTGTGGTTTGATAAGTGTCATCACATCGCCACCTGTCACAAGTACGGTTCTAAGCACAGGTAAAATTAGTTTCAGTGAAATAAAGGATACATCAATTGTTGCAAAATCTGCTAAACCTTCGGAAAAATCAGCTGGCGTTACATGACGGAAGTTAGTTCGTTCCATCACGGTAACACGATCATCGTTGCGCAGCTTCCATGCAAGCTGATTATAGCCAACATCGAGCGCATAAGAATGTCTTGCCCCATTTTGTAAAGCACAGTCAGTGAAGCCGCCTGTAGAAGCTCCAATGTCAAGCATTAGTTTGTCTTTTACATCAAAATCAAATACTTGCAATGCTTTTTCCAATTTCAGACCACCACGACTAACATAGGGCATTTGTTTTCCTTTGACTTGAAGTTCGCTATCCACTGGGATTTTTTCTCCTGGTTTATCGACCCGTTCTTCTTTTTGGTAAACAATTCCCGCCATTATAGCGCGTTTTGCTTTTTCTCTCGTTTCAAATAATCCTTGTTCTACTAGCAGAATATCTGCACGTTCTTTTTTTATTGTCATAGTCTCTTCGCCCTTAACTTCTCGCTTTGTGCGAGCATTTCTTTTATTTTTAATACAATTCCAGCATTCGATATACCATATGATTCCAAGATTAGTGGCACGGAACCATGGCTAATAAATTCGTCCGGTAATCCAATTCGGTGTATCATTACATCCGTATAATTATTCGCCTCCATAAATTCTAACACACTCGAACCAAATCCGCCTTTTAATAATGATTCTTCCACTGTTAAAATGGGGATTTTTTGCTTTAAAATGTGATGTAGTAGTGATTCGTCTAGCGGTTTAATGTAACGTGCATTTACCACTCCAACACGGAGTCCTTCAGATTCTAGTTGTTTAGACGCTTGAAGTGCTAGTGGAATCGTTGGCCCAAAAGTTAAAATAACCGCATCAACTGGTTGAATGAGCGTTTCCCACTGTCCGATGGGAATCAGCTTGGTAGATTCAGAAAGCAATGTACCTGGTCCATCTCCACGCGGGTAACGAATCGCAAACGGCCCATCATTATATGAAAAAGCTGTATCCATTAATCGTCTTGCTTCTATTTCATCTTTTGGCATCGTGATAGTCATATTCGGAATACTATTCAAAAAAGAAATATCAAAAATACCCTGATGTGTTTCCCCGTCTGCTCCTACAAGCCCCGCTCTATCAATTCCAATTACGACATTCAATTTCTGCCGACAAATATCATGGACTAACTGGTCATAAGCTCTTTGTAAAAAGGTGGAGTATATCGCAAGAAATGGTTTCATACCTTGTGTTGCTAAGCCACCCGCCATTGTTGTCGCATGTTGTTCAGCAATCCCAACATCGAAAAAGCGTTCTGGAAAAGCTTTAGCAAACTTTTCTAATTTTGAACCAACAGGCATTGCAGGAGTTATCGCCACAATACGTTCATCCGTAGTCGCTAATCGCATTAATTCATTGCTGATGATAGAACTCCATGACGAAGATTTCTTAACTGGCTTAATGAAACTACCTGTTTCAACTTTATAAGGACCTGTGCCGTGCCATGTGCCACGAGAATCCAATTCGGCTGGTTGGTACCCTTTCCCCTTTTTGGTGACGATATGGAGCAATACAGGACCTTTTGCTCGCTTGGCAAATTCTAAGTTAGTAATAATGTCTTCTAAATTGTGCCCATCAATAGGTCCAAGATACATGAACCCTAATTCTTCAAAAAAAGTTCCTTCTACAAGCAAGTGTTTTATACTATCTTTTGCTTTCTCGGTGGCGTCGGCTAATTTTTCACCTGCTGTAGGGATTTTTCGCATCATTTTATCTATATTCGTTTTAGTTTGCTGAAATTTGTCAGATGTTCTTAATTTCCCAAGGACGTTGTGGAGCGCTCCAACATTAGGCGCGATAGACATATCATTATCATTTAAGATAACAATCATATCCTTGCCCATATCACCAATATGATTTAAAGCTTCTAAGGCCATACCTCCAGTTAACGCACCATCACCAATCACAGGGATTACATAAAAGTCTTCTTTTTTTATGTCTCTCGCGATGACCATGCCAGCAGCTGCAGATAAAGAAGTGGAGCTATGTCCTGTTTCAAACACATCGTGAATAGATTCTTTTCGCTTTGGAAATCCATCTAAGCCGCCGTGCTGACGTAAAGTATCAAATTGGTTTGCCCTTCCAGTTAGGATTTTGTGCACGTATGACTGGTGCCCAACATCCCAAATAAATTTATCTTTTGGACTATTAAAAGTATAATGCAACGCAATGGTTAGTTCTACCACACCCAGATTCGGGCCAATATGCCCACCTGACTTGGAAGTAGAAGTAATTAAAAAAGCGCGAATATCCGCCGCAAGTGCTTCTAATTCTTGTATATCCAATTGCTTCATAAAGGAAGGATCCTTTATTGTTAAAAGATCCAAATAAAAACAACTCACTTTCCAAAGAGCCACTTGCATGAATGTCTGCAAGGTCTTTTTTCTCAATTAATTGTTCTTATTATAGCAAACAATCGCCGTTAAACCAAACAAGGTAAAATAAATTTGGGCAAATAAAAAAGCAAATCACCGAAATGATTTGCTTTTTCTTATTCAAAAAATAGAATTACGCTTTTTGAACGTTAGCTGCTTGAGGTCCGCGTTGGCCTTCTTCAACGTCGAAAGTTACTGCTTGACCTTCGTCTAGAGATTTGAATCCGTCGCCTTGGATAGCGCTGAAATGTACGAATACATCGTCACCGTTTTCGCGTTCGATAAAACCAAATCCTTTTTCTGCGTTAAACCATTTTACTGTACCTTGTTCCATGTTCATGTTCCTCCTCGTGTGTTATGCACACTAATTATTTACTATTCTTGCTTAACGGCACGAGATGGAAAGTTGTTCACAATCGTATCTTTCACCCACAAAAATAATCTTACATTAGTATAACACGGTATTTTAGGAAAAGCAAATCAATTTGAATTATATATGTGAAAAAATTTTGAAATTACTAGATAATTATGATTAATTTTCTCTAAGTGCGATTAAATCAGCAAGTTGCAAGAGAATTTCGTCATCAAAATCATGTCCTGAAAGCGCTGACTTTGCAATCGTCACATGCTCGTTTAATGCTCTTTTAGCACCATCAAGCGTGAGTAATCCGGGATAGGTACTTTTGTTCAGAAAAGCATCCGCCCCTGTCTTTTTACCCATTTTGGTTTCATCACCGATTACATCCAATATATCGTCGCTAATTTGAAATCCAATCCCAATATTTTCCGCAAAAATCCGTAATCTTTTCGTTTGTTCCGAATCAGCTTCTGCAATTTTTGCAGCAGAAGTTACAGCAAAAATTAATAATTCACCTGTTTTCCGTGCGTGGATGGATGATAGCTCTTCTAACGTCACTTGTTTGTTTTCCGCTTCCATATCTGCAAGTTGACCGCCAACCATTCCTTCTGCACCACTACTAAAACTAATTTGGTTAATCAAAGCAATGCGTGTTTCAAAAGATAAATTTTCGTCTTCCGCTAAAATAGAAAAAGCAAGCGTTAGTAAAGCGTCTCCTGCCAAAATCGCTGTTGCATCCCCAAAAACTTTATGATTAGTATATTTGCCGCGACGATAGTCATCATTATCCATTGCAGGTAAATCATCATGGATCAGGCTATACGTATGAATCATTTCTAATGCCGTTGCTGTCTTCACACCTAATAGCGGATTTACTTTTAAGGCTTGAAGCGTAGCAAAAACGAGCATGGGGCGAATCCGTTTTCCACCTGCTTGAACAGAATATAGCATGGATTCTTTTAAAGTAGGTTCGATTTTCCGCTCATTTATCTCTTTAAAAAGGGACTCGTCGATGATTTTTTTATATTGTTCTAGAAAAAGGGTTAAATCTTGCAAATTTATTCACCATCCGCTTCAAAAGGAATTTCTTCTCCTGCATCTGTGACTACTTTTGCCATTCGTTTTTCGGCTGATTGTAATTTATCTTGGCACAATTTAGTTAGTTCGATTCCTTTTTGATACATATCGAGAGAATCTTCTAGTGAGGCACTACCATTTTCGAGCGCTTCTACAATTGTTTCTAGTTCTGCAATTGCTTCTTCAAAAGTTTTCTTTTTAGTTGCCACTTGTATCTTCCTCCTTTGCTGTAATGAGTGCATCTATGTGTCCGCCTTGCATTTTTACTTGGATATTATCGCCGACTTCAAGCTCCTGCACTGATTTAACTAGCGTATTCTCTTTATAGGTTACACCAAACCCTCGTTTCAATAAAGAAAGAGGACTCAAATGCTCTAGCGCATCTACTTGTCTAAAGAAAGATTGTTGCTTGTCTTTCAAAAGTTGCTTCATCGCTTTATCCAACGCTTGAAGGCGCAATGTCATTTGTTCTTTTTGAAGTTCAATTTCTTTGTTCGGATGGTAGTAATGTAGCCGATCATTTAACCGGTCGAAAGCTGTTTGCTTAACAAATATTTGTTTAGAAAAAGCATTATTTAATCGTTCGGAAAAATAATCTGTACGTTCCATTTGCTGTTCTAATTGATGTTTCGGACCATTTAGAATCAAATGTTGTTTAAGTTGCTCTAGTGACCGTTCTTTTCTTTCTAATACTTGTCTAGTAACTGCGAGCAAACGGTATTTACGTTCTGCTAATCGTTCTTCTAAATCGCGATAATCTGGGACAGCAAGTTCTGCCGCCGCAGTTGGCGTTGCGGCTCGTACATCTGCAGAAAAATCGCTTAACGCAAAATCCGTTTCATGTCCGACCGCTGAAATTACAGGTACATCGGAATCATATACTGCTCGAACAACAGGTTCTTCATTAAAAGCCCATAGTTCTTCAAGTGAACCACCACCGCGCCCAATAATCATCACATCAATATCATTTCGCTGATTAATCTTGCCAATGTTTTCGACAATTTTTTGAGCTGCTTTCTCCCCTTGAACAATAGTTGGATAAACAATCACTTCTACAGAAGGCATTCTACGATGAATGGTGGTTAGTATATCACGAACAGCTGCACCAGTTTTGGACGTAACGACAGCGACTTTGGACGGGAAAGAAGGAAGCACTTTTTTATGCGTTTCCGCAAAAAGCCCTTCCTTTTCCAATTGCGATTTTAATTGCTCTAATTGAATATAAAGCGCTCCGACGCCATCCGGTTCCATATGTTCTGCATAAAACTGATAGCGACCAGCTTTTGTAAATACACCAATTCGTCCTGTGATAAGGACATTCATACCATCTTCTGGGACAAAACCAATTTTTTGAACTGCTTTGTGAAACATGACAGAACGAAGCATCGCAAATTCATCTTTTACCGTAAAATATAGATGTCCACTCGCTGGTTGTTTTAAATTAGAAATTTCACCGCGCACGAAAACTTGCTTCATGTAGGGATCTACTTCAAACTTTTTTTCGATATATTTGGTTATTGCTGCTACCGTCAAATATTTATCTTGCTCCATCATTTCACATCCAATTAATCAATTCATTTTCCAAATGCGTTTTGCTGCTTTTAATGTGTTCGCAAGTAGCATCGTGATAGTCATCGGGCCAACGCCACCTGGTACCGGCGTGATAAATCCTGCTTCTTCTACCACATCATCAAAGTCTACATCACCGCATAATTTATTGTTTTCATCACGGTCCATGCCAACATCAATAACAATCGCACCTGGTTTGATATAATCTTTTTTCACGAATTTTGCTAGACCTGTCGCTACAACAAGAATATCTGCTTCTTTCGCTACTTGAGGTAAATCTTTTGTACGGCTGTGCGCGATGGTCACTGTCGCATTTTCATTTAACAGTAATTGAGCTACTGGTTTTCCTACGATATTACTTCTACCAATAACGACAGCGCGTTTGCCTTCTATTTGAGTGCCGGTCGATTTTATAAGTTCAATAATTCCTGCAGGTGTACAAGGAACAAAAGAATCTTTTCCGATGAATAAATTACCTACATTCACTGGATGGAAACCGTCAACATCTTTGTCATAGCTAATAGTATCAATTACTTTTTCTTCTGAAATATGTTCTGGTAGTGGTAACTGCACGAGTATGCCATGAATAGTTTTGTCTTCGTTAAGTTCCTCTACGACAGATAGTAATTTTTCTTCTGTTACATTTTCTGGAAGTTCGATTAAAACGGATTTCATACCCGCTTCTTCTGTCCGTTTTTGTTTATTTCTTACATATGTACGAGATGCTTGATTGTCGCCAACGAGCACAACAGCAAGACCTGGTTTTTTACCTTCTTTTACTAATTCAGCTACTTCTCTTGTTACTTTTTCTTGAATTTCTTTTGCTAATTTTTTGCCATCAATAATTTCTCCCATGAGTATTGCCCCCTTAAAAATAAGTTCCACGTAATTATTCTTAAAAAAATCACGAAATAAGGGAGTGCAAGGGAGTTCCCTTGCACTCAATCAAGCTTATTTATCTTCCGGTGCAATATTAGCAAGTACGCCATTAATAAATTTACTTGATTTTTCATCACTGTAAATTTTTGCAATTTCGATGGATTCATTCAAACTAACTCTATTTGGCACATCATCCAAGTACTTCATCTCATAAACACTCAAGCGAAGTAAAGATAAATCGACTTTACTCAAACGATCTATACGCCAATTGTCTAAGTTAGGCTCAATGATAGCATCAATTTCAGCTTTATTCGCCATAACACCTTCGACTAATTTTTCCATATAGTCGTCTTGCTCGTCTTCCATGATGTTTTTAATTGCTTGATCTAGCGACATTTCGTTTAGCTCTATTTGGAATAGTGCTTGAAGTGCTTTCTCGCGCGCCTCTCTTCTTTTCATGTTAAAGCTGCTCCTTTTGTTCCTTGAATTTTATAGCTCAAAATCATCGAAGGAAAGTGTTTCTGTTTTTTCAAATTGTACACCAACGATATGAACGTTAATTTCGAGTACATTTAAACCAGTCATATTAAAAATGGTATCTCTGACAGCATCTTGAATATTTTGAGCAACAAGTGGAATGGTTGCGCCAAATAAGACTGAACAATAAAGTTCGATGAGAATTCCTTCTTCGGTTAGTTCTACTTTTACGCCTTTACGATAGTTTACAGCACCGCTGAATTTTTCACGCCATTCTGTCGCAAAGCCACCCTGCATATAAGCAACATTTTCGATTTCACTTGCAGCAAGACCAGCAATTACGCCAATTACTTCAGGTGCAATCTCAATTTTGCCAAGCGGTGCATCATTTTGTTTACGCAAATCTTTTGTATAAGCCATTATTTAGCCCTCCTTAGAAAGATTCATTACATCATTTTGCTCCAAGAATTTGGTATTGAAGTCGCCCGATAAAAACACATCATTATCTAATACACGTAAATGGAACGGAATGGTTGAAGGAATACCATCAATGGCAAATTCGGACAACGCACGTTTCATCTTTTGAATCACTTCTTCCCGTGTTTCCGCATAACAGATTACTTTGGCAATCATCGAATCATAGTATGGTGGGATTTTGTAGTTTGGATAAGCTGCTGAGTCAATCCGGACACCTAAGCCACCTGGAGGAAGATAAAATTTAATTTCTCCTGGAGCTGGCATAAAGTTTTTCTCTGGATTTTCAGCGTTAATCCGACATTCCATCGCCCAACCTGTTAATTTCACATCTGCTTGTTTAATTTGTAGTTCTTCCCCAGAAGCAACTAGAAATTGTTGTTTCACTAAATCAACGCCAGTAACAAGCTCAGTTACCGGGTGTTCTACTTGGATACGCGTATTCATTTCCATAAAGTAGAAATTATTTTCATGGTGATCGAAAATGAATTCAATCGTTCCTGCGCCAGAATAATTCACGGCTTTGGCAGCTTTGACAGCAGCTTTCCCCATTTTTTGGCGAGTTTTTTCATCAATGGCAGGCGATGGGGATTCTTCAATTAGCTTTTGTAAGCGACGTTGAATACTACAATCACGTTCTCCTAAATGAATAACATTACCATGGTTATCAGCAAGCACTTGAATTTCTACATGGCGAAAATCTTGAATATATTTTTCTAAATAAACGCCAGGATCACCAAATGCGGCTTCGGCTTCTTGTTGGGTAGTTTGAATGCCAGAGATTAATTTCTCTTCATTTTCAGCTACACGGATACCTTTACCGCCACCGCCAGCTGTTGCTTTAATGATAACCGGATAACCGATTTTCTTAGCGATTTTTTTGCCATCCTCTACATCCTTAACAATTCCTTGTGAACCAGGAACAATTGGAACACCTGCTTTACGCATCGTTTCGCGAGCAACATCTTTTGTTCCCATTTGCGAAATAGCAGAAGCACTTGGTCCGATAAAAGTAATATTACAGTCTTCGCATAACTCCGCGAAATCTGCATTTTCGGCTAAGAAACCATAGCCTGGGTGAATAGCATCACAGTTCGTCAAAACTGCAAGACTAATAATGTTAGACATATTTAAATAACTATCTTTTGTTGCCGCGGGACCTACACAATAAGCTTCATCCGCCAGCTGAATATGTAGCGCTTCTTTATCTGCTTCCGAATAAATCGCCACTGTCTCCACTCCAAGTTCTTTTGCAGCGCGAATGATACGGACAGCGATTTCTCCACGGTTCGCTACCAGTACTTTTTTAATCATGTTTTTCGACCCCTTATTTTTTTCTAACTTTGAATAGTGGTTGTCCAAATTCGACTAACTCGCCACTTGAAACAAGAATTTCTGCGATTTCTCCGTCGATATCCGCAGTAATTTCATTGAATAATTTCATTGCTTCTACAATACATACAACAGATTGCGCAGATACTTTAGATCCAACGCTAACAAAATTAGCATCTTCTGGTGAAGCAGATGCATAAAAAGTCCCAACCATTGGAGATGTAATGACTTCTAAACTAGCATCTTCCGTTGTATTTGCTTCCGCTTGAGGAGCAGCTGTTTGCGCTTGTGCTACTGGTGCTGCCTGAGCTGGTGCTTGTGTGATAGCAATTGGTGCTTCTTGAACTGCTGCAGCAACAACCGTTTTATTCTTTTTAAGCAAAATCTTACTATCTTTCGTTTCTAACTCAAATTCATCTAGGGTTGACTCGTCAATCAGCTCGATTAGCTGTTTAATTTCATCTATTGATAACATACCATTTACACTCCTTAATAATACTAAAAATAAAAAATTGCATGAATCACGCATTGTCCTTATTGTACCATACTTTTTATTCAAAAGGTGTACTGGAAGCGCTAAGAAATAGAAAAACAGCTGAAGAATTAACTCCAGCTGTAGTAAAAGATTTTTGCTTACGCCCGAGAAACATATGCCGCTTCGGTTGTATTAATTACTAGTTTGTCCCCTTCATTAACGAAAAATGGCACTTGAACAACAAGACCAGTTTCAAGAGTGGCTGGTTTAGAACCACCTGAAGAAGTATCCCCTTTAATTCCAGGATCAGTTGCAGTAACAACTAATTCTACTGTGTTCGGCAAATCAATTCCAATTGTTTCGCCTTGATACATGATAATATTAATTTCCATATTTTCTTTTAGGAATTTAAGTTCATGAGCAATTTGGTCTTCTGGAAGCTCAATTTGTTCGTAAGACTCATTATCCATGAATACGTGATTTGTGCCGTCAGCATACAAGTAGGCCATTTTACGGTTGTCGATTTGCGCTTTTGCTACTTTTTCGCCACCACGGAATGTTTTTTCTTGGATTGCACCTGTACGAAGATTACGTAATTTGGAACGAACGAATGCTGCTCCTTTTCCGGGTTTTACATGTTGGAAATCTAGCACACGCCAAATACCATTATCTACTTCTATTGTTAACCCTGTTTTAAAGTCATTTACTGAAATCATGTTTTTCCTCCTGTAATTTGCAAAGTATCTTTATTGGGAGCATATGAAAACTGCTCATTCTTCCTTATTTAACCATAAAACACACAAAGTTACAAAGGAATTTTATAAAATAATTAATTCTTTTGGTGAATGAATCAAAATCTCATTACCTGTTTCTGTAATTAAGAGATCATCTTCAATTCTAACGCCACCGATTCCTGGTAAATAAATTCCTGGTTCATCTGTCACAACATGTCCGACTTCTAGTTTTTGAGGGCTCTTAAAGGATAAATTAGGTCCTTCGTGAATTTCTAACCCAATACCATGTCCTAAAGAGTGTCCAAATGCATCGCCATATCCAAAGGAAGAAATATAATCACGTGCAATAGCATCTGCTTCAATTCCAGTCATGCCTGGTTTTAAGCTACCGATTACTTTTAATTGCGCATCTAATGTAATTTGATAAATTTCTTTTAATTTTTCAGCTGGTTCACCGACCGCGATAGTTCTTGTCATATCTGAACAATAACCGTCATAGTAACAGCCGTAATCCATGGTAACGAAATCGCCAACTTCGATTTTTTTATCCGAAGCAACACCATGTGGTAATGCAGAACGAACACCGGATGCAACAATTGTATCAAACGATGAAGAAGTAGCTCCCGCACGTCTCATAAAGAATTCCAGTTCATTAGATACTTCGATTTCAGCCATGCCTGGTTTGATAAATTGAATGATATGTGCAAAAGCTGCATCAGCGATATCACAAGCTGTGCGGATTGCTTTTAGTTCACTTGCTGTTTTCACTTTACGCATTTCTTCAAAGAAGCCGGTAAGTGGGATTAATTGACGATTAAATACGCGCTCCATTTGTTTAAATTCAGAAACAGTCACATAATCTGCTTCAAAATGTAGTGTTTTTGTATCGTTTTTAATTAATAAATCTTCTACCGTGTCAAAAATTGGACCAGTATGTTGTACAATTTCATATCCTTCTGCTTGTTTTGCTGCTTGTTCCGTATATCTGAAATCCGTTACAAAATAAGCTTTTTCAGGTAAAATTAGCGCCACACCACTTGTTCCAGTGAAACCCGATACATACCTTCTATTAAACTCACTCGTGACAAGAACTGCTTCAATCTTTTCCTTGCCCAGTGTTTCTTGAATTTTAGTTAATTTAGACATTTTTATTCCCCCACTTTTATCAAATTTTAGGCGCGCAAAAATCGCATTATTAAACGCGTTCGAAACTATTTTATCACAATTTAGAAAAAATAACTTTTTTTAGGCGTTTTGCGCTATACGAAAAACTATTTTTAGCGTAAAATAACATATTAGTAAACATGAATAGGCTGGTGAAAACTTTGAGCAAACAAAACGTACCATCATATGGCGGTCAAGCTGTAGTTGAAGGCGTCATGTTTGGCGGCAGAAAACAGACCGTAACAGCGATTAGACGTATAGATGGTTCATTAGAATATTTTTATTTAGAAAAAAATAGTCCAGTTTGGGTTATGCGTATGAAGAAAATACCTTTTTTAAGAGGAATTGTCGCATTAATTGAATCTAGCGCTATCGGTTCCAAACACCTTGCTTTTGCAACAGACCGATATGACGAAGATCCAAATAATCCAGTAGAAGAAAAAATTGAAAAGAAAGAATCCAAAGTTGCGATGTGGCTTGGTGTTGCTGTCATCGGTATTTTATCTTTCGTCTTTGCAAAATTTGTCATGACGCTCATCCCTGTATTTTTAGCGGAATTATTCCGTCCTATCGTTCCAGGCGATACGGCACAAGTATTTTTAGAGAGTCTTTTCAAATTAATTCTTCTATTAACCTATATTTTCGCGGTTTCTCAGACCCCTATTATTAAACGAGTTTTTCAATATCACGGTTCTGAGCATAAGGTAATAAATTGTTACGAAGAAAATTTACCTTTAACGGTTGAAAATGTACAGAAACAATCGCGACTTCATTATCGTTGTGGTAGTAGTTTTATTTTATTTACAGTTATTGTTGGTATGTTTATTTATTTGTTAGTACCAACCGATCCTCTTTGGCTTCGTGTGGTCGACCGGATTTTACTTATTCCTGTCGTACTTGGTGTAGCTTTTGAAGTACTTCAATTAACTAATAAATGCCGTAATATCCCAGTTCTTAAATATTTAGGTGTTCCGGGTTTATGGCTACAACTTCTTACAACAAAAGAACCGTCTGATGATCAAGTTGAGGTTGCCATCGCATCCTTTAATGAACTTTTACGAGTAGAAAAAGAAGGCGCACCAGTAGATGTAGCGGAACCGGAGAATCTGGAACTTTTAGAATAGGAGTGGATTAATTTGAAGAAGTATCCCCTCATAGTTATTATTTTACTCGCGCTTGTTGGCATTGGGCTTTTAATGGGTGGCTTTAAATCATTTTTCACCTTAATTATTTCCGTTTTAATCGGGACACTTATTTTCACCCTTCTACTGCGGCTTTTCACAAATAGAAAAACGGACAGTAATTACCAAAAAGCAGTAAAACAATCAAAAAATTTACATGCTCCGAAGAAAAAAACAAAGAAAAAACGAAAATCTTCTTTCAAAGTGATTGATGGTGGCAAAAAATAAGTTATAATAGAAAAGGATGCTTTATAAAAAGCAGTTTTCAGGATGAAAGGGGTTTACACAATTGATTAGTTGGATTATAGCAATTATCATTCTGGTTATTCTTCTAGGATACGAAATTTACCAGTTTGTAATGCGACGCAAAGCACTAAAAGTTTTAACAGAAGAAGAATTTAAAAAAGGTTATCGTAAAGCACAATTAATTGATGTTCGCGAGCCAAATGAATTCGACGCTGGCCATATTCTTGGAGCTAGAAATATCCCAGTTACACAAATGAAAAACCGTACAACAGAAATTCGTCAAGATTTACCAGTTTACTTATACTGCCAAACAGCACAACGTAGTAACCGTGCAGCAATTATGCTTTACAAACGCGGCTACAAACAAGTGTATCAGCTTAAAGGCGGCTACCGTAAATGGACAGGAAAAACTAAATCTAAATAAGAAAAAGCCTTGCTGCGAAGTTACGCAACAAGGCTTCTTTTTATACTTCTTTTTGATAACGTAAAATTGGTTTTCTAGCAGCACGTGTTTCGTCTAGTCGTTTTACATAGGTGCTATGAGGCGCTTCTTGGACGATTTCAGGATTTTCTTCTGCTTCTTTCGCAATTTTCAACATCGTATCGATGAAAGAGTCTAGTGTTTCTTTCGATTCTGTTTCAGTCGGTTCAATCATGATTGCTTCCCCAACAATTAGCGGGAAATAAACAGTTGGCGGATGGAAATTATGATCTAGTAATCGTTTCGCAATATCAACAGTTCTTACACCAAGTTTCTTCTGTCTATTACCACTTAAAACAAATTCGTGTTTACACACTTGATCAAATGGTAAATCATAGGCTTCTTGTAGTTTACGCATCATATAGTTGGCATTTAAAACAGCGTATTCTGTCACTAATTTCAAACCATCCGGTCCCATCGTGCGAATATACGTATACGCGCGAACATTGATGCCGAAGTTACCATAATATGGTTTCACCCGACCAATAGAATCTGGATAGTTATAATCAAACGTGTATCCTTCTTCTTTTTTCGTAAGGACTGGTGTTGGTAGGAATGGGATTAAATCCTTTTTCACACCAATTGGTCCAGAGCCAGGACCTCCACCACCGTGAGGACCAGTAAATGTTTTGTGTAAATTTAAATGAACGACATCAAAGCCCATGTCTCCAGGTCGCACTTTCGCCATAATAGCATTTAAATTGGCGCCATCATAGTATAATTTCCCGCCAGCTTCATGAACGATTTCCGCCATTTCCACAATATCTTTTTCAAACAGGCCGAGTGTATTTGGGTTTGTAAGCATGAGTGCAGCTGTATCTTCGCCGACTACTTTTTTCAAGTCTGCCACATCGACAAGTCCTTTTTCATTCGATTTCACCGTGACAACATCAAAGCCTGCTACTGCCGCGGATGCCGGATTCGTTCCATGCGCAGAATCTGGGATGATAACTTTTGTACGTTTTGTATCCCCATTTTTTTCATGGAAGGCACGAATAAGCATTAATCCAGTCCATTCACCGTGTGCTCCAGCAGCTGGTTGGAGCGTTACTTCATCCATCCCTGTAATTTCAACTAAACTTGTTTGCAAGTCATACAGAAGTTCTAGCGCGCCTTGGACAGAGCTTTCTGGTTGATTTGGATGGATATTCGCAAAGCCTGGGAATCGAGCTACTTTTTCATTGATTTTAGGGTTATATTTCATCGTACAGGAGCCAAGTGGATAAAAACCAGAATCTACACCAAAATTATGATTGGATAAATTAGTATAATGACGCATGATTTCGAGCTCGCTCAATTCAGGCAAATCTGCTGGTACAGAACGAATATACGCTTGATCAAAATAATCACTGGCCTTTGTTTCTGGAACATCGCTTTCTGGCAAACTAAAGCCAATTCTTCCCGGAATAGAACGTTCAAACACTAATGGCATTGTTTCTTCTAAATTCATTTTGCACCCTCCAAGCTCGCCACAAAGGCATCAATTTCCTCTTTTGTCCGCATTTCAGTAACTGCTACAAGCATATGGTTTTCGTATTTTTCCTCATAAAAACCAAGGTCATATCCCCCAATAATCCCTTCACCTAAAAGAGATTCGTTCACTTCTTTGATTGGTTTCGAAAGCTTTACAACAAATTCATTGAAAAAGCCATCTGAAAATAGAACTTCAAAGCCTTTTTCACGGAATTTTTGTTTGGCATAATGAGATTTATCTAAGTTTTGTTTTGCCATTTCTACAAGACCTGTTTTTCCAAGGGTTGCCATTGCGACAGAAGAAGCTAATGCATTCAATGCTTGATTGGAACAAATATTAGACGTCGCTTTATCACGGCGAATGTGTTGTTCGCGCGCTTGTAATGTAAGTACATACCCGCGCTTCCCGTTCTCATCTACAGTTTCCCCAACTAAACGTCCAGGAACTTTACGCATTAATTTATTTGTGACCGCAAAGAAGCCACAGTGCGGCCCACCAAATGATTCAGGGATACCAAATACTTGCGAATCACCCACAACAATATCTGCACCAAATTCTCCTGGTGGTGTTAACAAACCTAGAGACAACGGATTGCTCGATACAAGTAATAAAGAATTATTTTCATGCACTAATTTTTCAAGTTCAGCCAAAGGTTCCACTTGTCCATAGAAGTTTGGATATTGTACAACAAAACCGGCTATATCATCTGAAAGAGCTTTTTTTAGCGCTTCAATATCTGTTTTGCCATCTAGTTCTGGAATAACTTCTACTTCAATATGTTGACCAGTTGCATAGGTTTTTAAAACATTACTGCTTTCCGGGTGAACAGCTCCAGAAATGAGAATCTTTTTGCGCTTTGTATGCCCACTTGCTAGCATAGCTGCTTCCGCAAGCGCTGTCCCACCGTCATACATCGAGGAATTAGCCAAGTCCATTCCAGTAAGTTCCGCAATCATCGTTTGGAATTCAAAGATCGCCTGCAACTCCCCTTGCGAAATTTCAGGTTGATAAGGCGTGTAGGCTGTATAAAACTCTGAACGAGAAATAACGTGATCCACAACTGTTGGAATGTAATGACTATAGACACCAGCTCCTAAAAAGGAAGCGTACTCTGTTGTATTAGCATTTTTAGAAGCAAGTTTCGATAATTCGCGTAATAGTGCAGGTTCTGATTTTGCCGGTTTTAAATCATAATCCCGTTTAAATCTAATTTTTTCTGGAATGTCTTGAAATAAGTCATCAATTGACTTAACCCCTATTACATCAAGCATTTCCTTTTCGTCTTGTTCTGTCATTGGTAAATAACGATGTTTTGCCATATTATTTCCTCCTTTTTACTTTGCGCGTTTATAAAATGGTGTTGGTACTATTTTTGCTTTTATTTTTTTATTTCTAATACCCACTTCTACTTCTTGACCTAATTCTGTGTAAGCTGTATCAATGAGAGCAAGACCAATATTTGTTCCAAGTGTTGGTGATTGGGTACCAGAAGTCACAATGCCGATTTCTTCGTCATTCAAAAACACCGGGTAATCGTGGCGCGGAATACCTCGTTCAATTAATTCAATACCAACTAATTTTCTGTTCAGCCCTGCTTCTTTTTGTTTAATAAGCGCTTCTTTACCTATAAAATCTGCTTCTTTTCTTAATTTAACAGCAAAATTAAGTCCGGCTTCAAGTGGCGTAATGTCTTTGCTCAATTCTTGCCCATAAAGCGCAAGTACTGCCTCTAAGCGTAATGTATCCCGTGCACCTAAACCAATTGGAGCGACTCCTTCAGCCAAAATTGCCTCAAAAACTTTTCCTGCATCAGCGCTTGGCATATAAATTTCAAATCCATCTTCTCCAGTATAGCCACTTCTTGAAATAATCGTTTTTACTCCTGCTACATCCGCATCCTCTACGAACCCAAAAAAACTAATTGAACTTAAATCTACATCCGTTAGTTTTGCGAGAATTTTTTCTGCGTTTGGCCCTTGTAAAGCTAATTGTCCATATTCTGAAGATACGTTGGTAACAGTGACATCTCCCTGAATATTTTTGACCATCCATTCAAAATCTTTTTCCGTATTTGCTGCATTAACAACGAGTATGTATTCCGTTTCTGATTTCTTATAAACTACTAGATCGTCTACTGTTCCGCCAGTTTCATAGCACATAATGTTATATTGCGCTTTACCAATTTTTATTTTTTCAATGTCGTTGGTTAACAAATATTGTAAATAAGAAGTACTATCAGGACCTTTCACCAAAATTTCTCCCATGTGGGACACGTCAAATAACCCTGCATCAGTTCGCACGGCTTCGTGTTCTGCTTTTATACCAGCAAATTGTACTGGTAAATCCCATCCACCAAAATCAATGGTTTTCGCACCATATTTTGCATAAAGTGGATGAATCGGTGTTTTTAGTAACTCTGTCATCATTTTATCCTCCTTTTTCACATAACAAAAAGGCTTATATGGTTCATAAGCCCTGTCGTAACATAAATATGACTCCAGAGTTGCGTCCCGTAAACATCCTTTTGCCTGAGAGTTTCACATAATACATGCTTTCCCCGTCGGCGCTGCTTTTCGCAGTCTCTCTGTTTACATTCACCCGCTAATTCTATTATGTATTTGCCTTTTCTATAGCTTATCACGAGTTGTATTGTTCGGCAAATAATTAGTTTTAAAGCCTAAATTTTCTTTATTTTTGATATTGGTTCGGAATGTAAGGGCTTTATTACAATATTATCGTTTGATTATACGTTTGTTATTCTTTGCACATAGATTGTGAAAATCATCAAAATTGAAAAAAATGTTTTATTCACTTATTTGCTTCTAAAATATCACTTTCAATATTATTTTAGCTTGAAATGCTACTTTTGCATTTAGAAAATACTATTTTCTTTTTTGTGAAAGATTCAGACACAAAGGATTTTGCTTGCTTATGAAGAATATGACTTGTAAGGAGGTTCTTATGCCGCAAAAAATGACAGAACACATCATAACTCAAGCATTACGTGTCCATGCAAGCGATGTTCATATTCATCCACTCTCAAACCGCTACTTACTCCGTCTTCGGGTAAATGGGACATTGATTCCGCTTCTTTACCTTCCAATAGATGTAGGAGAAAAGTTAATATCTTTTCTTAAATTCCAAGCAGCTTTGGATATAAGCGAAAAAAGACGACCCCAATCTGGTAGTTTTGAAAAAAATACAAACACAGAAAAAATTGCTTTACGGCTCTCTACTATGCCTAGCAAAGATTTTCATGAAAGCATGGTTATTCGAATTTTTCGTTACAAGTACCCTATCCCATTTTTAAAATCCAGTGTATTTCCTAAGTCCACTAAACAAATTCAACAACAGTGTAAAAACCAAACAGGTTTGTTTCTTTTTTCCGGTAGCACAGGTAGTGGTAAGTCTAGTTCTATGTATAGCCTTGTTTCTTCTATAGAAAATAAAGATGAACTGCAAATCATTACAATTGAAGATCCTGTTGAACATCATTCTCCAGGCTTTCTCCAAATCGAAGTGAACGAAAAAGCAAGCATCACTTATGCACCCATCATTCGATCCGTCTTACGCCATGATCCTGATATTTTAATTATAGGGGAAATACGCGATGCAGAAACCGCTAAAATAGTTGTTCGTGCTGCATTAACTGGTCACTTGGTTTTAAGCACGGTTCATGCTGGAGATGCTTATGGAGTTTTATTAAGATTACTTGAATTCGGTATTAGCTCAGAAGAATTAGCGCAATGCTTACTCGGAATCAGCTTTCAAAAGCTAACACATCTAGTTTGCACCTTCTGCGGAGAAAAATGCCATCCCCTTTGTACACATTTGCACCGAAAAAGAACAGCTATCTATGAAGTTCTTACGCAACAAGAGATAAAAGCCTATTTCCAATCTAATAAACAGCAGATTAAGCCTAAATATCCTATTAAAAGAAACTTCGAGAAAGGAGTTGCCTATGGCTTTTTTTCAGCGCACTAATTGGAAAGAGGACGGAGAATTTTTAATTAGAGTTGCCAGTTTACTCGAAAAGGGATTCTCCTTAGATGCGACCATTAGCTATTTAAGCATTACTTCGCCCAAATATCGCAAAAGATATGAACAAATTATCACTTCACTCGCAAACGGAAATTCTTTTTCCTATGCTCTTTCAAAAAATGGATTTCCTGAATTCATTTGTTCCCAACTTCATTACGCTTCTAGTCACGGTTACTTTTTGCAAACAATTCACGAGACCGGCGTCCATATGAAAAGAAAAGCGGAAGAAAAAAACGCATTAATGAAGACTTTCCAATATCCACTAGTCTTATTCTCTACTGTCATTCTGGTGTTCTTCTTGCTTCGGATTTTTCTCTTACCTAAATTCGAACTTTTATTTACACAACTATCAACTAAAGGCACAGTTGGAACTAAATTCACTTATTTCCTGCTTGAAAAGGTTCCAGTTTTATTAGGAATTTTTTTACTTAGCCTTTTTCTAATTTTCAGCCTCATAATTCGAAAGCAAAAGCAAAAAAATGCTTACGATCGTGCTTATTTTTATTGTCGAATTCCATATATTCACCAATTTTCAAGAATTCATTATTCGCAATACCTTGCGCGCGAACTCGGATATCTGCTGAAAAGCGGTTTATCTATAACGCATATTATGCACCTCTTTGCGCAAGAAGAATCTCCCGCATTCTTTCAAGCAATCGCTAAGCAAATCCTTCCTACGCTTGAACAAGGATTATCACTAACAGAAGCACTAGAAAAAATGCCTATATTTGAAAAAGAGCTTTATTACATTGCTATCCACGGCGAAAAAAATGGTAATTTAGCAGAGGAATTTTTATTTTATTATAACTTATGTCATCAGAAATCACTTCAAAAGACCGAAAAATTATTTTCATTTATCCAACCAATTGTTTTTATCGTTATTGGTATTTTAATTGTATCCATTTATTTGTCCATTTTATATCCCATGTTTTCTATGGTAAATCAAATTTAAAGGAGGAGTTTTAATGTTTAAAAAGAAAATTGATTGGCGAGATGAGCGAGGCTTTACTTTGGTGGAGATGTTAATTGTATTGTTAGTGGTTAGTGTTTTGTTACTCCTTACGATTCCAAACATCGTGTCACAAAGTAAATCAATCAACGATAAAGGATGCGAGGCCTTCATTTCAATGGTTCAAGGTCAAGTTCAGTCCTACCAATTAGATAAAAATTCAATCCCTTCTGTAGCTGATTTAGTAAGTGGAGGTTATTTAAAAGCTAATCAAAAATCTTGTCCTAATGGAAATAGTATCAAGATAGATAGCTCAGGAAATGTTTCAGAGAAAAAATGAAAATAAATGGATTTACTTTATTAGAAATGTTACTTGTACTAACTATCAGCTTTACACTAATCACATTAACTATCTTTCCTATTTCAAGTACATTATCCACGCTTAGGGAGAAGCAACTACTAGAAGAAATAAAAGCCACCATCTATCATGCGCAAATAAATGCTGTAGCAACAAACCAAGATACGTTTATTTCATTTGACACAATGAAAAATCAACTCATCACCTATACTAACTCAAAAACTCTTGCCATCCTTCCATTCTCACAGACGTTAACTTTAACACAACCAAAAATAGGAAATTTTCGTTTTTCGAGTACAGATGGATCCATTAATCGTTTTTCAACAATTCACCTGACAAGTTCGACAAATAGCTACAAGCTAATATTTCAAATCGGAAAGGGGCGTTTTAGAATTGAACAAAATTAACGGATTTTCTTTAGTTGAAAGCATGGTTTCGCTTCTCCTTTTTTCAATGGTTTGTAGTTTTTTATTACCCACAGCTATGACTATTTTTGAAAAACTAGACTATCAAAAAGAAACGAGCAGAGTCTATCAAGAAATTTACGAACACAGCGAACTATTACGCCACAAAAGTGTTCCGGTTAACTTTAAGGATAAACGTATCCAAAGTTTCTATTATCAAGGAGGTATCCAAATTTGTGCAAAAAATAAATTGGAAGAAAAATGCAACTTTTAAAAGCGGTTCACCCGCTTTCACTCTTCTCGAAACAATCTTGTCTATTACAATCATTTTAAGTATTAGCTCGCTCATCCCATTATTTTTTCAATGCTACAACAAGACTCTCCAGCTTAGCAACATTAGCCAGACAACAGAATGGCAACTTTTTCTCATTCAAACTCGCTTAGAATTAGAAAAAGCGACTAATATTCAGATTGATGGGAA
Organism: Listeria monocytogenes; assembly: GCF_013282665.1. Classification (GTDB taxonomy): domain Bacteria; phylum Bacillota; class Bacilli; order Lactobacillales; family Listeriaceae; genus Listeria; species Listeria monocytogenes_C. Next base: position 2,456,596 of record NZ_CP054041.1, on the reverse strand, counting down.
TAAACTTTCTTTTAGTAATGGCAAAGACCTTATCACCTATTCCAAATATAATGATTTAGTTCGTAGACAAGTAAACGGAAAAGGACATGAACCATTACTTACTAATGTAAAAGAATATCAATTAATTAAGAAAGAAAAACAACTTCATTTAACGGTACAAGACTTTTACACACAGATATATACATCTGTATTCGCATTACCAGAAGTGGTATTGACTCCATGAAAACTAATGCATTTACGCTCCCATTTACCATTTTCATTGCGTTTATTTCCATTTTAATCGTTACTGGCAGCGCTTCTATCTTTAAGACACAAATACAATATGAAAAATTGATTCAAAATTATTATTTAGCCTCCACTAAACTAAATTTAGCTTTCATAGAAATTAAGGAAACATCCTCACTTTCACATCAGTTTAAAACAAATTACAAAGGCACAAAGATAGATTGCCAGGCGACAGATAATCAACTAACAGAATTCAACTGTCAAATCACACTAGAAAACGGCTATACATTAACAAAAACAACGAGCCCTTAAAGAAGGAACTCGTTGTTTTAAAAAGATTTAGTTGGTGTATTAATTAGATTATACATTTTACCTGTTTTCGTATCGATTACCTTATCAAATAAATAACCATAGAGAACCAAATCCCCTGTTTCATATGATAAAATAGGCTGGTTATCCATTAATTCCAAGATAGTCGATTCTTTTTTGTTCGTTGGATCAATTTTTACTAACTTATACTCTTTTGATCCGCTACCAATTTTAGCGCTTTTATACGGAACAAATGTAAGAAAAGAATTCTTATCAAAATTTGTATCAAAATACGGAACAAAAGTGCCTAATTCATCATACTCTCGTGCAGCATTATACGAAAAGAAATTTTGAAATCCAAGTGTTCTAAAATCGTATAATAATTTTTCATCAGAGTTTTTTTCAATAGTAAGCAATACATTATCATGAACAGCAAATTGCATAATATTAGCTACAATCAAATTTTTAGTAGCGCTATCTCTAATATCTTGTAAATAAAGGTTTCCTAATTCATCATCCGGTTTGTCTTTATTGTTTGAAATTACCAAATTATCTCCGTACCACGAAATAAAGGGTGACGCGACGTCTATTTTATCCAGTTGATCCAATGTATAATTCCAATTTTCTATTTGGAAATTCCATTCTGGACTATACGTGACAAACATAATTTTTTCAGGTGACTCGTCGTTCCAATAAAATGTCGTCGTTAAAGGTTTTGTTGCTCGTGATGCAACAGTTGAACCATCATTCAAAGCAATTATTCGCATTGTGGCTTTTTCAGCTGATTCAGCAGAATAAAGTAAGATATTTCGATAATCTGGACTAATTTGGACTTCAGAAATAGATTCCTTCGTATTAAAGATTGGTCTTTTCTTTTCATTATAAATATTCAATTCTTCAAAATACGTAACTCCAGATTTTTTAGTTTGCAGCAAAACAGAATCTTTTGACAGCCAACCAACCACTCGCTGGAATTCTTTTGTTTTAATTTGAACACCTTGCACTTCTTTTGCAGTCTTTTTTGGCGTTTCTTTTTCCTCCGAGCAACCAAAAGAGATAAAAACCAACCCTACTAATAAGGTAATCATCAAAAAAACATTTGATTTTTTCATCTCTGGCCTCCAATCTCTCTATGCTAAAATTTTACCCTTTTCATAGGAAGCTAAAACAATGCGTTATAGAAAGATTATCTTTATAAAACAAGCTACAATAATGGAGTGTTATTGTAGCTTATACAAATTAATATTAATCTTCACTTGGTAGTGCTAACCATGCAGCTCCAATTATCCCTGCGTCATTCCCTTTTGTCGCAATAGATAATTTAGTGGATTCTTTCACCGCCGGGAAAACCATTGTCTCAAAATAAGTTCTAACCGGCGTTAATAATTGGTCGCCTGCTGCTGAAACTCCGCCGCCGATAATAATTTTCTCTGGATTTAACATATTGCCAATGTGACTAAGCGCTAAAGCCAAATAGAAAGAAATTTTATCAATGGTTTCATTTGCTAAAGCATCACCTTCTGCACCTAATTCAAAAATCAATTTAGAAGTAATTGTTTCGTCATTGTTTATTGCATCTTTAAGTGCAGATTTACCTGTATACTCTTTCGCTAAATCTTTCGCTACTCGAACGATTCCCGTTGCTGATGCGACAGTTTCTAAACAGCCCTTTTTGCCACATGTGCAATCATAACCGTTTTCCGGAACTACAGTTACATGACCAATTTCACCAGCAGCTCCGCGAATACCATGTAAAATTTTGCCTTCTGCGAAAATCCCGCCGCCAACACCTGTTCCAAGCGTTACGAAAACGACATTAGCTCCACCTTCACCTGCACCTTTCCAGCGTTCACCAAGAGCGGCAACATTGGCATCATTATCTAATATGATTTTTAAACCAGTAATATTTTCTAAATCTTGACTAACATTTTGTTCTTCAGCCCAACCTAGGTTATAAGCTCCTTTAACTGTGCCAGTTTCATAATTAACAGTCCCTGGAGTTCCCATTCCAATACCATAAAATATATCATTATCTAGTTGTAAATCTGTTAATTTTTGATTGATGGAGTCGCCAATATTTTTAACAATATGGGCACCTTTATCTTCAATATTTGTATCAATTGTCCATTTTTCTTCAATGTCGCCTTCTTTTGTTAAAATAGCTAACTTTGCTGTTGTCCCGCCTAAATCTACACCAATTAATTTTTTGTTCATTCTGCTGTTCTCCTTATAATCAATTTAATTTAAACTACTATTTTTTCGTTGTTCTTTGATTAATTCTTGTTTCAATATACTTCTAGCTCTGGCAAAAAGTTCTCTATCTAAAATATTATGTTTAAAAAGTTCTGTAATTTCATATTCCATCATTTCGATGTCATATTGTCGTTTTCCTAAATAAACAATAATGCCATGCTTTCTAAGTAATTGGGCAACATCATAAACTGTTTTCACATTAAAAAACCTCTTATTCTTTGATTTTTTCTAACTCATCGTAATAAGAATCAAAAAATGGATTGCTTGATAATTCTCTAGCTCTGTTTGCTTCGTTAATTGCATTTGGTATATCCCCTTTTATTCTATAGCAAACGGATAAATAATAATGAGCTTCTGGGATATCTTTGTCGATATTAATTGCTTCTTTAGCCATCGCTTCTGCTTTATCTACTTGCTTATCCTGTAAAGCTATAGAGGAAGCGTACGTATACGAATAGCCATCCGCACTTCCGCTAGAAATTAAATTATCGGTGATTTTTGTTGCTTCTTTTTTATTTTGTTCTTGAAGATATTGTTGTACAGCCACATTTGCTTGCATCGGATCATACGGTTGCTCTCCTTTTTGGTAGCCAAAGTACAAAAATAAAATAGCTACAGCAAAAAGCGAAATACCATATGCGAGGCGGCGCCAATGAAAAAATTGTTTCGGTAATGACAATGCTCCTGCAAGTAAAAAGCCACCGACTAAACCACCAATATGGCCGGCAATGTCAATTTGACTAGAAAATACGTCAATTAGTAAATTGATTGCGACAAGTGAAGCAATGCTGACACCAATGGTTTTTGCATAAAGATTCGGTTTTAAAACAACCAAATAAAGTAGCGCGCCCATTACTGCAAAAACGGCAGTACTCGCACCAACAGATAAATTCATGTTTAGTGCAAAACTAGCTATGTTTCCGCATATTCCTCCTAAGAGAAGAATGAGCACATAACGCCATTTACCATAAATACGCTCTGCCCATGCACCAACAATATATAGCATAACTGCATTGGAAGCTAAATGCATTAATCCACTATGAAGAAAAATTGGTGAAATAAAGCGCCACCATTCTCCGGCATAAATAAGTGGATTAAATTTCCCGCCCCATTTAATTAAGTTAAATGAATTGGTCGTTCCACCTTGGAAAGAAAGCCACAAAAATGCTGCAACTAAAAGCCCTAAGAATGTATACGTAACAATTGGTTTGGAATTTCTAGCAACTTTTTGTTCTTCATTTACTTTAGTAGTGATATACGCGATGACTTGCTCTCGCTCTTTCGCTACTAGCTCTTTTGTTATTTCCATTGGAAGAATAAACGCTTCTTCGGGTAATTCTAACGTTTTAATAAGTATATCTAGATGCTCTCTCATTTGTTCGTTCGCTAGTAAAATATTTTCTAATTTCACTTTTTCATTTGGAGAAGCAATGGATTGTCCAAAAAAAGGGGAAATATCACCCATTGGTTCAAATGGTGTTATATAAATATTTACAAGAGGCAATTTTAAACGCCCCATTTGCTTACGAAGGTTTTCCGTAACATGTAAAGTGTGTGTCACATCTCGTTCCACCACATTAGCCCAACTTAATTCTTTCATCTGAATACGGATGACTGGTCTTTTTTTCTGGCCTATATTTTCCAACCAAAGTTCTTGTTTCTCCTCATGAAGGTGGATTAAACGGTATTTTTCAACACCCAAGAAATAATTAGTTAGGCGCCAGAAGACATATTGTTCTTGGAAGCTCAAAAAATTCCCTGCTTTCATTACAAATTATATTTACTACTATACGCAAAAAATAGGGCGTTGTAAACAATCCACCCTATTTTCTATAGAATTATTTTTTCTTATCCTCCTATCAGGATAGAAACTGGTTTGTCATGCATTTCAGGTGTAAACGCTATTTGCTGTTCATACAGATATAAGGATACTGTTGGTCCTTGAAAATCCATTAGGAATCTATCATAAAATCCCCCACCAAAACCAATTCTATAGTGTTCTTTATTAAAGGCAACTCCAGGAACAATTAATAAATCAATGGCTTTCTTATCAACTGTTTCTGCTAATTCATTTGGTTCTAAAATGCCAAACTTAGATTTTATTAAAGGATGTACAGAATCCATTTTTTTAAATTCCATTTTCTTGCTAGGATAGTATGTTTTTGGGATTAAAACGGTTTTCCCTTCTTTTTTCGCTTGTAGGATGATTGTCTCTGTTTCAATTTCAGGGTGTCTTGCTAATGTGATGCCAACAACCTTAGCGTTTTTCCATTCTGGTAATAAAAATAATTTTTCTGCTAATTTAATAGAACGTTCGCGATGTTCTACTCTATCAATGCTATTCAAATTCCGTAGAACTTGCTCACGTAGTAGGCATTTATCTTCCATTTCGACTTCCCCCTTTTGTACTAATAAAAAAAGCAACAGAATGGAGATCCTGCTGCTTACTTAGTTTCGCGGTGTAAAGTTACACGGCGTAATCTTGGACAATATTTTTTTAATTCAATACGTTCCGGATTTTCACGCTTATTTTTAGTAGTGATGTAATTACGATCACCGCATTCAGTGCATTCTAAAGTAATATTAACGCGCATTATTTTTCCCTCCAACTCCGACTGACGAATTTATTTACTAAACCTGTATAATAATATCATTTTTAATCAGTTGTTGCAAGGACTCTATGCATTTTCTTTTTATTTTCTTTACAAAACCTTATTTCGGATGGTGTTTTGAGCTAAATTATGCTATAACTAGTAGTAGAGTTTATGGAAGAGAGGTGTGTATAAAACCCATGACCACAGTCATAATTATCTTACTAATTGCTGCTATTGCGCTGTTTGTTATTTCGTTTCTACAAAAAGGCGACAATAAACAATTAGAAAAAGAACTGGAAGATGTTGCTGCTCAGTGGATGCAGGAAAACTTTGAACTAAAACAACGTATCACTGAACTAGAAAAAGCAATGAAAATGGATAGCCCAAGCGTTGAGGCTGAGCAAGTTCCTGATAGTCCCAAAGTTCGCGAATTAATGAAAAAACAAGTGATTACACTTTATACTTCTGGAATCGTAACTTCAGAAATTGCCGAACAGTCATCCTTGCCTAAAGAAGAAGTAGAAAAAATCATTGAAGAATATTTAAAACATTGATTTAAAATTTAAAGGAGGAGCCTATCTGTGAAGAAAAACTTACGGATGTTGGCACTAGGTTTCTTAATATCTGCCGTTGTCTTACTGGTGTATAATCAGTTTTTCTCAACTCAGACCAAAGCAGATGAAACAAAAGCCACATCAACAAAAGCTGGTTCTGATGAAAACTCAAATACATGGAAAACCAAATATGAAAAATTACTAGCTCAGCAAGAAATGGACAAAGCAGCGGAAGCGGAAGCGAAGAAAAAAGCAGAAGCCGATGCTAAAAAGAAAGCGGAAGAAGCAAAGAAAGTAAAGAGTTATACTTTAACGATTTCTAAAGGAGATCCTTCTTCTAAAGCTGGTGATGAACTTCATGCAAATGGTATTGTTAAAAATTCCTCGGAGTTCGATAAATACTTGCGAGATAATAATTACGAAAAATACATTCGTGATGGTAGCTATACTCTCAAAAGCGACATGAGCTATGAGACTATCGCAAAAATTTTAACACATAAAAACTAAAAAAAAGGAAACAAGTATAGAGCTTGTTTCCTTTTTTATGTTATTATTTAAGAAAGAAAGGATGATGAATTATGGCAATTGTAGAAATGGAAAACCTCATAATTAATACGGGGGTATTTTGCCTATAGAATGCTCCCAACTACAAAGGAGCGAAAACATTGATATTAGAACAATACGGTTTCACAAATTTTTTTAAAGAACAAAAGATAGCTGCTACGTCCTCTTATGGTAGAGTGACGGCGGTATTTAGAGATTATTATCGCGTTATTACGGAGAATGAAGAATTTTTAGCATCATTGAAACGTGGAAATTTTTATGAGCTATCCTCTACTTCCCTTCCCGCTGTTGGTGATTTTGTAGAGGTCAGCAGCGATTCGCAAATACTCTCTGTACTGGAGCGTAAAACGGTCTTTTCTCGAATGAATAAAGACTCAGAAGAACAATTGATTGCCGCAAATTTTGATTATGCGCTCATTGTGATGAGTTTGAATCATGACTTTAATTTAAATCGATTAGAGCGTTATTTAACGGTTGCTTGGGATAGCAGCGCAACACCGATTATCATTTTAACAAAAGCAGACTTAGTGGAAGATTTAACAGCCTATACTCAGCAGCTCGAGACAGTTGCTTATGGCGTTCCAGCTTACTATGTGGATAATTTATCACATCACGGTTTTGAAGCTTTAAAACGTGATTTAAAGCCGAATAGTACACTTGTCTTGCTTGGCTCTTCTGGTGTCGGGAAATCTTCTTTTATTAATTCGCTAGCAGGTACTGATTTAATGAAAACTGCTGGTATCCGCGAAGATGATAGTAAAGGAAAACATACGACGACACATAGAGAAATGCATTTGCTTATGAACGGTTGGATTGTGATTGATACACCTGGAATGCGTGAATTCGGTGTTGGTTTTAACCAAGCTGGGTTAGAAACCACTTTCTCGGATGTAGAGGACTTGGCTGAAGGATGTCGTTTTCACGATTGCACACACACACAAGAACCAGGTTGCGCTGTCCAAGCAGCATTAGAAGATGGCAACTTAACGATGCAACACTACGAAAATTGGTTAAAATTGCAGCGAGAAATGGCTTATCACGCCCGAAAAAATAGTCCTGCTCTTGCAAGACAAGAACGTGACCGCTGGAAAGTTATTCAAAAATCACTTCGGACACATTTAAAAACACGTCCAAAAAAATAGTAAAAAAAGCAAGTAGCTCAGGCTACTTGCTTTTTTTGTTATTTAGATTCTGGTTTTTTCGTTTTAGGATAGAATTTTTTCTCTGCTTGTGGTTTTTTATCGCCTTCTGGTTGTTCTTTTTTCTCAAGCAAAGCTTTACGTGATAAGTTAACGCGACCTTGTTGGTCTACTTCGATAACTTTAACAGTAACTTCATCACCTAGTTTTAGGATATCTTCTACTTTACCAACACGTTCATGTGCTAATTCAGAAATGTGAACTAAGCCATCTGTACCTTTGAATAATTCAACAAATGCGCCAAATTTTTCGATACGGCGAACTTTCCCTGTGTAAACTTCTCCCACTTCTACTTCACGAACGATGTCTTCGATGATAGCAATTGCTTTACGGTTCATTGCTTGATCTTGAGAAGCAATGTACACTGTACCATCTTGTTCGATATCAATTTTTACGCCAGTTTCATCAATAATTGCATTGATTTGTTTTCCACCAGGCCCGATAACATCTTTGATTTTCTCAGGTTTGATGTTCAGTGTAATGATTTTTGGAGCATAAGCAGAAAGTTCTTCACGTGGCGCGCTAATTGTGCTAGTTAAGTGTTCTAGAATGTGTAAGCGACCTTCTTTTGCTTGTGTCAATGCTTCGTCCAAAATTTGACGGCTTAAGCCATCGATTTTGATGTCCATTTGAAGTGCTGTGATACCATCTTTTGTTCCAGCAACTTTAAAGTCCATATCGCCAAAGTGATCTTCCATACCTTGGATATCAGAAAGAATGGTGTAATCATCGCCAAGTTTTACAAGACCCATTGCGATACCTGCAACTGGCGCTTTAATCGGAACACCAGCATCAAGCATTGCAAGTGTAGAACCACAAATACTTGCTTGAGAGCTAGATCCGTTTGATTCAAGAACTTCTGATACTAGACGGATTGTGTACGGGAATTCCTCTTCGGAAGGAATAACATATTGTAACGCACGTTCACCTAACGCACCATGACCGATTTCACGACGACCTGGAGCACGACGAGGACCAGTTTCTCCAACACTAAATTGCGGGAAATTATAATGGTGCATAAAACGTTTGTATTCTTCGGTCCCTAAACCATCAATGATTTGGTGTTCACGAAGCGGTGCCAGTGTACATACGCTTAGAGCTTGAGTTTGGCCACGAGTGAATAAACCAGAACCATGGACACGAGGAAGCATACCAACTTCAGAAGAAAGTGGACGAATTTCGTTTACTTTACGACCATCTGGACGGATTTTATCTTGAGAAATCAAACGACGCATTTCGTCTTTTTCAATCATTTCAAGAATATGAGCTACTTCGCCAAGAATTTCTGCTTCGTTTTCTAATTCTTTTGCTTTATAGCTTTCTAAAATTTCTTCTTTTACATCTTCAATTGCAGCTTCACGTGCTTTTTTCTCTTCTGTTTTGATAGCTGCTTTCATTTTACCTTCACTTGCTGCTTTTACTTCTGCTTCAAGTTCAGGATCGCTTACGAAAAGTTCAATTTCGCGTTTTTCTTTACCAACTGCAGCGATGATTTGTTGTTGGAATTCACAAAGGCGTTTAATTTCTTCGTGACCAAACATGATTGCTTCAAGCATTGCTTCTTCTGAAACTTCTTTTGCTCCAGCTTCTACCATGTTGATAGCATCGTAAGTTCCTGCAACGGTTAAGCTAATATCGCTTTTTTCTGTTTGCTCGATAGTTGGGTTGATAACGTATTTCCCATCAATACGACCCACATCCACACCAGCGATCGGTCCTTCAAATGGAATATCGGAAATAACTAATGCTACAGAAGAGCCAAGCATTGCTGCCATTTCTGGAGAACAATCTTGATCCACACTAAATACAGTAGATGTAATTTGAACTTCATTACGGAAACCTTCTGCAAATAATGGACGGATTGGACGGTCAATGAGACGTGCTGTTAATGTCGCACGATCACTAGGACGTCCTTCACGTTTTAAAAATCCACCGGGAACTTTACCAACGGAATACATTTTTTCTTCATAGTTAACTGTTAGTGGAAAAAAGTCGCCTGGACGTGGTTTTTTAGAACCTACTGCTGCTGTTAAAACGACCGTATCTCCGTAACGAATTAATGCTGCTCCACTTGCTTGTTTTGCTAATTGACCTACTTCAACAGATAATGTTTTACCTGCCCATTCTGTTGAAAACACTTGTTTTTCAGACATAATTTAATCTCCTTTGATTAGGAAAAACACGAACCAGAAACTTTACCATGCATAAGAATGTTCACGCACACTTTAGATTTTCTAAAGCACACATGAATCCAAAAACCTACTAAAAATAGCAATTTTCTAGAGCACGTTTTTGGATTCATGCGATAAAGTTTCATTTCTGCGGCGTGTTTTCCAAAATTTAGTGTACTTAATACTCAAAAAAAAGCGGGAACTTTTGGTATCCCGCTTTCGTCTGGTTTTTATCGACGTAAACCTAAACGTTTGATAAGTTCGCGGTAACGTTGAACATCTTTTTTACGTAGGTAAGTTAATAGGTTACGACGGTGACCTACCATTTTCATTAATCCACGGTAAGAGTGATGATCTTTTTTGTGTACGCGAACGTGTTCATTTAAGCTATTGATTTCAGCAGTTAATACAGCGATTTGTACTTCTGGTGAACCAGTATCTGTATCATGGACACGGTACTCTGCAATAATTTCATTTTTGCGTTCTTGAGTTAAAGCCATTTCTTTCCACCTCCTTCTAAAATATCCCCGATTACTGAGCCAAGCGTCGGTGAGTCGCAAAAGCCAAGTAATGGTTCTGTTCGTACAGATTTAAAGATACACTATTTAGCCTCCAAAAGCAAGCAAAAATAGTCGTTTAATCTCCTAAATTAGCAAAAAATGCTCTTGTATCTTGTTCGTCTTTTTCTAACTGGGCAATCAAACCTTCTACACCGTTAAATTTAAGTTCTGGACGGAAAAATTGATACCATTCGATTTCTGCTTCTTCGCCGTAAATTTCGCGGTGGAAATCTAGAATATACACTTCAATGGATAGCGCTTGATCGTCTTTAAACGTGATATTGTAGCCAATGCTAGCCATCCCCAAATGCGTTTCCCCGTTCACGCGGAATTTCACTGCATAGACACCAAGCTTTGGAATCAAGTAATCTTCCTTTACGCGGATATTCGCTGTTGGGAAACCAATTGTTCTACCGCGTTTATCTCCGTGAATGACGGTTCCTTTTGTTGTATATGGATAGCCTAGCAGTTGATTTGCTTCTTCTAGCTCACCTTCTGTAATCGCACGTCTGATATTTGTCGAGCTAATTTTATCACTTGCAGCAGTTTGTTTATCAACAATCGTCACTTCAAAACGACCATCAGCATATTTAGCTAAATCAGTCATTTTACCTTCGCCTTTTTTACCGTAAGAATAGTCAAAACCAGCTACCACATGTTCCACGTTTAAAGCGACTAAGTAATTATCGACAAAAGATTGTGGTGATAATTCGGAAAACTGTGTAGTAAAGCGGACTACATACATAATATCTACACCAAGCTCAGCCATTTTTTCCACTTTATCTTCAAGTGGTGTAAGGTATTTTACTTGTTTGCGAATATTGCTTAAAACGACAGACGGGTGCGGATCAAAGGTTAATACTGCTGTTTGAAGGCCTTTTTGTTTCGCAATTTGTTTCGCTTGTTTAATGACTGCTTGATGACCTAAATGCACGCCATCGAAAAAACCAAGCGCCATTACTTTTTTTATGCTAGTCCATTCATCTGTTGTAATCGGATGATGTAAGTATATCGTCTTCATTTTTGCCACTTCTCCTCTAAATTCGAATTCCTCTCATATCATAATATAAGAAAGCTATGGTCGCAATAACTATGCTTGATGTAACTCGATGACTTTTTCTGGTTTCCAAAGGTCATTTTTCTCTGGGTGAGGTTTGTAAATTGCTGTTAATTTATCTTTGAAAATAAGCGCAGCACGAGGCTCATTCTCCACCTCTTTAAATAGCGATTTTGGTAAAAGACCGCCATTTAAAACTTTCGCATGGATTTCTTCATCAATCACTAATTTAGCCATGGATTCAATGCCTTTTTCCAGCGGATATAAAAAGTTGCTATCACTCGCTTGCATCATATCATCAATTTCTGCCAGCGTTAAGCAATCTTCTTTTTTGAAAAAGCCACTACGAGTCCGTTCTAGTTTGGACATGTGCGCTGGATATCCTAATAATTCGCCAATCATAACTGCGAGCGTACGAATATAAGTACCTTTTCCACAGGATATTTCTAACTGAAAAGTCGGATTTGCTTCATTTAGCGTAGCCACGCCATCTAAACGAGTTAACGAATAAATATCCACTTGCCTGGATGGGCGTTCCACCTCTATACCAGCCCTTGCATATTCATACAATTTCTTACCATTGACTTTTACAGCAGAAAACATAGGGGGAATTTGAGTGATTTTTCCAGTCAATTTAGTGAGCGCGACTTGAAGTTCATCAGCAGAAATGTCTACTAATTCCTTGGTCATAACCGTTTCACCAGTCGCATCTTCCGTTGTAGTCGATTTACCTAATGTTATTTCTGCTACGTAGACTTTCCCTTCATCTGTTACGTATTCTGCGAGTTTTGTCGCACGGCCGATACAAATTGGAAGTACCCCCTCCACTTCTGGATCCAGCGTGCCAGTGTGTCCTACTTTTTTTGTATGTAGTATTTTTCTTAATTTAAAAACGCAATCATGACTCGTCATCCCGCGTTCTTTCCACAGTGGGATAATACCGTTCATCCGGCTCCTCCTTCTAAGAAAAAAAGTTTAAGGCAATGACCCACTTACATCCCGTTTGACTGAGAAGATAAAGGGACTGCCTTAAACTTTTATGATTATTGATCGTTATTTAAGTCGCGAAGCAATTCATCGATTCGATTTCCGTAAGCGATGGAATTATCTATTTCAAAAGACATTTCTGGAACTTTACGAAGTCGAATACGACGACCGATTTCAGAGCGGATAAAGCCATGCGCTTTCGCAAGTGCGAGTAACGTATTTTCTTTTTCCTTATCGGTACCAAGAATGGAAATGAACACCTTAGCTTCTTGTAAGTCACCAGTAACATCAACTCCCGTTACAGTAACAAAACCTAAGCGTGGGTCTTTAATTTTACGATTTAAAATATCGCCCAATTCTTTTTTCATTTGCTCACTGACACGATTTGCTCTTACGTTCAATTGTATCCACCTCTTTTATACCTTCTCCATAACTGTCTCGGCGCGTTCCCATTCAGGAAAAGAATCGAGAAAAGTAAGTACTTCTCTGGCTTCTTTTTCTGCTTGGATGTGCGAGGAAGATACGATAGCAAAGCTAATTTCCGCTCGCTGCCATAAATCCTGATAATCCGTTTCGGCAATGGAGATATTGAATTTTTGTTTTGCTCTCGTTAAAATTCGTTGCAGTATAGCGCGTTTTTCTTTGAGGTTTTGTGGTTCCTGCATGAAAAATTCACTAATTACTGATTGAATCATTTTCTTTCAATTTCTTCCATAACGTATGCTTCAATAACATCGTCTTCTTTGATATCGTTGAAATTTTGTACGGTGATACCACATTCGTATCCTTTTGCAACTTCTTTCGCATCATCTTTAAAGCGTTTAAGTGTAGCAATTTCGCCTTCAAAGACAACGATTCCGTCACGGATAATACGAACACCACTATCACGAGTAATTTTACCATCTGTTACGTAACAGCCGGCAATTGTACCCACTTTAGAAACATTGATTGTTTGACGAACTTGCGCTTGACCAATAATTTTTTCTTGGAATTCTGGATCAAGCATCCCTTTCATCGCTGCTTCAATTTCATCAATGGCTTTATAGATAACACGGTGCAAACGAATGTCTACACTTTCGTTTTCTGCTGCTTCACGCGCTTGAGCTGTTGGACGAACATTAAATCCAATAATAATGGCATTAGAAGCTGCTGCAAGTGTGATATCTGACTCATTGATAGCTCCAACTGCAGTATGAATGATTTTAACGTTAACACCCTCTACATCAATTTTACGAAGTGATGCAGCAAGAGCTTCTACAGAACCTTGAACGTCTGCTTTAATAATAACGTTCACTTCTTTCATTTCGCCAGCTTTCATATGTTCAAATAAGTTGTCTAAACTTACACGGTTTGTTGCAGAACGTTGTGCTACTAACGCACGGCTTGCACGAGTTTCACCAATATTTCTTGCTGTTTTTTCATCTTCAAAAACAACAAAGCGATCGCCGGCTTGTGGCACATCATTTAATCCAGTGATTTCAACTGGTGTACTAGGTCCTACTTTTTTCACGCGACGACCTAAATCATTGACCATTGCACGAACACGCCCAAACGTGTTACCAACAACAATTGGATCTCCGATATTAAGTGTTCCGTCTTGTACTAGTAAAGTCGCAACTGGTCCACGGCCTTTATCAAGTTCTGCTTCGATGACAGAACCGATAGCACGACGATCAGGATTTGCTTTTAATTCCTCTACTTCAGATACAAGTAAAATCATATCTAATAAGTTTTCAAGACCTTCGCCGAATTTAGCTGAGATTGGTGCGAAAATAGTATCGCCGCCCCAAGCTTCTGGAACTAATTCATACTCAGTTAATTCTTGCATTACACGGTCTGGGTTTGCTTGTGGTTTATCAATTTTATTAACAGCAACAATAATCGGCATTCCCGCAGCTTTTGCATGGTTGATTGCTTCAATTGTTTGTGGCATAACACCATCATCTGCTGCTACAACTAAAATCGTAATGTCCGTAATTTGCGCACCACGAGCACGCATTGCTGTAAAGGCAGCATGTCCCGGCGTATCAAGGAAAGTGATTTTTTTGTCATGAATTTCTAATTGGTAAGCACCGATATGTTGGGTGATACCACCAGCTTCTCCTAAAGTAACTTTTGTATTACGAAGGGAATCTAGTAATGTTGTTTTACCATGGTCAACGTGTCCCATAATAGTAACAACTGGTGGGCGTTCAACAAGTTTAGTCTCATCAATCGCTTCATTTAGTTCATTTTCAAAGTACACATCTAAATCTGTTACATCGACTTTAATTTCTTCTTCTACTTGCACACCGTAGTCATCACAAATTAGTTCGATTGCATCTTTATCTAATGATTGGTTAATTGTTGCAACAACACCAAGCATAAATAATTTTTTGATTAGTTCAGATGGTTCTCTGTATAATTTTTTCGCTAATTCCGCTACTGTTAGAGATTCGCTGAAAACGATTTTTTCAGGAAGTTCTTTTGGTTTTGGCGGAGTTGGTGGTACTGTACTGTGGTTTAGTTTCCCTTTTTTCTTCGTGTTACGTCCTTTATTATTAAAATTGCCGCCGCGATTCGGACGATTATTTCCGCCTGGACGATTCGGATTGCCGCCTCCTGGACGATTACTGTTGTTATTATTGTTACGTTTTTGTCCGCCAGCTTGTTGGTTACCACTAGATTGTGTTTGGTTCCCTGTATTTGCTGGTTTGTTTGTAGCTGGTTTTGCGCCTTGGCTTTTGTTTGCAGTTGCTGGTTTATTAGCTTGTCCTGCTGGTTTATTTGGTTTATTCGACTTTTCATTACTATTTGTCATATTTGGTTTGTTTGGCCCCTTACTATTTCCATTTTCGTTGCTAGTAGTTTCTTTCTTTGGTGCTTCGGCTTTTTTATTTGTGCCATCAATGGCATTATCTAATTGTCTTAATGCATTTTCATTAATAGTGGACATATGGTTTGCCACTTCAATACCTAAGTCTTTTAATGCTTCAATGACTTTTTTGCTTGATACTTGATGTTCTTTTGCATATTCATATACACGAACTTTACTCATGTCGTACACCTCCGTATAAGATTCAACCGAGTAATTCTGCTAATTTAATAGCAAATCCTTTATCAAGTATTGCAACGATTGCACGTGTGTCTTTGCCGATTGCACCCCCTATCATTTCCCGGGTACCGGCTTTTTTCACGACAACATTGTAGTATTCACACTTGTTGCGGATTGTTTTCTCGGTTTTTTCGGATATATCTTCTGAAATGAGAACCATTTTTGCTTTCCCATTTCTAACTGCTTTTAGTACTAATTCTTCACCAGTGGTAATTTTACGTGCTCGGTTAGCGAGGCCTAATAAGGAAAGTGCTTTTTTATCCATTCGTTGGTTCCTCGAGAGACTTCACATAAGTAATTAACTCATCATAAAAGGACTCTTGTTCCGGCATTTTTAGTTGGTGAAAAATAGCGTTTTTCTTTTTCGCTTTTTCACATGCTTCTACACTTTTAACAATGTAGAAACCACGTCCAGGTGCTTTGCCTGTAGGATCTATCGTAAGCGCTCCGTCTTTCGAATACGCAATACGAAGAAGTTCGCCTTTTGGCAAGCGTTCACCGGTAATAATACATTTTCGAAGGGGGATTTTTTTATTACGCATGATAATTCTCCTTTTTACTCTTCATCTTCTGTAAAAGTTTCGCTCTCTACTTCTTCCACTTCTGGCGTTTCTACGTTATTACGAGGGTAGATGCCTAGCTCAGTTGCAACTGTTTCACTTTTAATATCAATTTTCCAACCAGTTAGTTTTGCTGCTAAACGAGCGTTTTGACCACGTTTACCAATTGCTAGTGATAACTGATAGTCTGGTACGATTACCGTTGTTGCTTGGTCTGCTTCGTTCACAATAACATCTAACACTTTGGAAGGGCTAAGTGCATTAGCTACGAATGTGAAAGGATCTTCTGACCATTCCACGATATCAATTTTTTCACCTTTAAGTTCATTGACGATTGTTTGGACACGTGCACCTTTTGGTCCGACACATGCGCCAACTGGATCAACTTCTTCATTTGCTGTGTAGACAGAGATTTTTGAACGATCTCCCGCTTCACGTGCAACAGATTTGATTTCTACAACACCATCATAGATTTCTGGAACTTCCATTTCAAAAAGACGCTTCAGTAATCCAGGATGTGTACGGGATACAAAAATTTGTGGCCCTTTTGTCGTTTTCTCTACTTTTGTTAAATATACTTTGATGCGATCATGTGCATGATAAGTTTCGTTTGGCATTTGTTCGTTTTGAGACAAGATAGCTTCGATTTTACCAAGGTTTACATAGATAAAACGAGAATCTTGACGCTCAACGATACCAGTCATAATGTCGTCTTCACGGTCGATAAATTCATCGTAAATGATGCCACGTTCCGCTTCACGAACACGTTGCGTCACAACTTGTTTTGCTGTTTGAGCTGCAATACGTCCAAAATCTTTTGGCGTTACTTCAAGCTCCACTACGTCACCTGGTTTGTATACTGGATTCAGTTTGTGTGCTTCTTCCATAGAGATTTCAAGACGAGAATCAAATACTTGTTCTACTGCTTCTTTTCTAGCTAAAACACGGATAGAACCGTTTTCCATATTTAAATCTACGCGTACGTTTTGTGCATCTTTGAAGTTTCTTTTATATGCGGATGTAAGAGCAGCTTCAATTGCTTCTACTAAAACCTCTCTTGAAATACCTTTATCATGTTCTAACACATGAAGAGCATCTAATAATTCTGTGCTCATTTTTTATTCAGCTCCTTATTTTTTGCTTTTTAAAATTGAATTGCAAGTCTTGCTTTGGCTACTTTGTCTTTAGGAATTTCACAAGTGATTTTGCGTGTTTTATCCGTGATAGTAATAACGAGTGTTGTGCCGTCATAACTAACAAGCGTTCCTTCCCACATTTTACGACCGTCAATTGGCTCATAGGAAGTGACGTGAACATATTTACTTACCGCATTTTCAAAATCTTGCTCTTTCTTCAGTGGACGTTCAGCACCAGGTGAAGATACTTCTAAAAAGTAGTTTTGTGTAATGGGATCATTTTCGTCCATTTTCTCACTAACTTTTTCGCTCACGGCTGCGCATTCATCGATATCTACGCCACCATCTTTGTCAATAAAAATTCGTAAAAACCAATTTGGGCCTTCTTTTTCAAAGACAATATCTACGAGTTCTAGTTGAAGTTCGTCCGTGATTGGCGCAACAATTGCTTCTACTTGTTCTAGTACTTTACTCATTTCAGCCTCCTTAAGAGATACGCTTTTCCAGCTAATTCGTCCCCTACTTCTGCCACAGGTGACTCTTTGACAGATTTGCAAAACGAAAGCGTGGGCATTGGCCCACGCTTGGCTGAGTTATCGTAGTATTTCTTAAATAAGTTT